>CAZGLL010000001.1:0-131267 GCA_964526225.1 uncultured Desulfurococcales archaeon
CATACTTTTCAATTTTCTTTCTAAGCTTCTTAAAAAGCTTATAATGTTCATCGCATAGGTAAACTCTATTTCTTAATGGAGTTAGTTTTAAACCCCTTTCTTCGAGAATTTTAGCCTCAACGTAGCTTACGCTATGTGAAGAAACGTTTTCGCATTCATGAACTGAACATTTTTGCCCTTTCCTAACCTTTCCCATTACTCAACATCCCTAATATTAGCCGTTTAAATCCGTAGTTATAATACTTTCGAAATGGCAAATAAAAGTTAAGTGGACATATGGTTTTAGAAACAATTAAAAATCTCCTCTACACAATAATACTATGATCCATGTGTGACTAAAACCATGGCAGAGCAGTTAAGAAAACTGTACGTGGTGCTTGGTTTCTCCGCTCTTGGAGGTTTCTTTAAGATATTTGGAGGAGTTGTTTACGGTTCAAGAGCGCTCTTTGTCGATGCGTTAACTTCGATTGCTAACTTTATCGCAGCATATGCTACAATATATTATTATAAAGTTAGTAAAAGACCTCCTGACATTGATCATCACTATGGTCATTATAAATTAGGTTTTGGTGGAACCTTAGTATCTTTGATCACATATTCTTTTGTTGCTGGACTTGTTATTTCTGAACTTTACAATGTAGAACCTTATAAAGTGAGTATTAATGCAACATTTTTTGCAGTACTAGGTTTCATATTTTATTACTTAGCTATAGCTATTGCTAGAAAAGGAGGCGAATTCTTTAAACCATACTCCGTATTCACTGTTAGCGAACTGATTGAAAGTGTAATAGTTATTTTAGCTAGTTTAGCAGGTGCACTTTACAGTTACATAATAGACTATGTAGGTGCGTTAATTTTAACATCATATATTTTCATCGAAATATATGGCACTGGAAAAGCCCTTTTAAAGAACATTAGTGACATAGCTCCTCCAAAAAGCTTCATAGCCAGTGTTGAAAAAACAATTGAAAGATACGGATTCAAAGCCTTAGATATTAAGGTTAGGAAAGTACATGATGACTTATGGCATGGCGATATATTTCTTAAATCCATCGATGAGAACGCTACTGTTAAGGACATTAAAAGCAGAATAAGGGAACTTAAGAGAGAACTTCTAAAAAAGCATAAACTAGATGTGACAGTCGAAATAGTTGAATAATAATGAAATAAAAGTTGACATTATCCTACTACACAATGGTAATCATACTAATAAGCTTATAAGTCTAGTGTGTTTAGTACGTGATAGTCTGAAACGGAGGAGAAAAGTAGGTATGGACGACGAAGCTGAAGAGTTAAGTGTTGCTGTAGTTGGAGAGGAAACATATGTACCCGACACTAGCGTCATTATTGAGGGTGCTGTCTCTAAACTCGTAGAGAGGGGTAAGATTAAGGGTAAAGTGATAATACACAAAGCAGTCATATCTGAGCTTGAGAACCAAGCAAACCAGGGTAAGGCGGTAGGTTTTGCCGGTTTAGATGAAATAAAGAGATTACGTGAACTAGCTAGCAAAGGACTTATAGAGCTTGAAATAGCGGGAGAGAAACCAAGAGCTTACGAAATAAAATATGCTAAATTAGGAGCTATAGATGCTTTAATTAGAGAATTAGCTTGGGAGTTAGAAGCAACTCTCGTAACAAGCGATAGAGTACAAGCAGAGGTCGCTAAAGCGCTAGGGATAAACGTCATATTCATTGAGCCTAGAAAGGAGGAGAAAATAAGGATTGAAGAATTCTTCGATAGTGACACAATGAGCGTTCACTTGAAGGAAGGCGTTCCACCTATAGCTAAGAAGGGTAAGCCCGGAAGTTGGAGAATCGTACCGCTTAGAGATAAGCCTCTTACAAGAGATGAAATTGAAAGCTTAGCTAAAGAAATCATCGAAGCAGCGAAAACGAGACGTGATGGTTTCGTAGAAATTGATAGGTCAGGTTCAACAATAGTTCAGCTAGGTCTTTATAGAATAATAATTACGCGACCTCCTCTTTCCGACGGTTGGGAAATAACGGCCGTTCGCCCGCTCGTTAAGCTTAAACTCGAGGATTACAATTTACCTCCAAAACTCATCAGAAGACTTGAGGAAAGAGCTGAAGGAATACTTATAGCTGGAGCTCCTGGAATGGGTAAAACCACTTTCGCTCAAGCTTTAGCAGAGTACTATTCGAAAAAGGGAAAAATTATTAAAACAATTGAGTCCCCAAGAGATATGCACTTACCAGACAACGTAACTCAGTATTCTAAGAGTTATGCATCACCTGATGAGCTTCACGACATTTTGTTGCTAAGTAGGCCTGATTACACATTCTTCGATGAAATGAGAAATGATGAGGACTTCAAGCTCTATACAGATCTTAGATTGGCTGGAATAGGTATGGTAGGTGTAGTTCACGCAACATCCCCCATAGATGCTATTCAAAGATTTCTTGGCAGAGTAGAGCTTGGAATGATACCTAGCATCATAGATACTGTAATTTTCATAGAAAACGGTGAGGTTAGGAAAGTTTATGAGGTTTCAATATCAGTCAAGCTCCCTACGGGGTTAAAAGAGGCCGAGCTAGCACGACCTGTTGTTGAAGTAAAGGACTTCTTAACAGGAGAATTAGAATATGAAATTTACAAGTTCGGAGAAGCAACAGTCGTCGTACCTGTTAAGAGAATTAGAATGAGCGGTTTCGAACGTAGAATAATAAGAGAAATTGAGAGGTTAATACCTCAAGCATCTATAGAGGTTCAAGGAAGCAATGTGACAGTTATCGTTCCTAGAGAATACGCTAGACTCCTAATGAAGAAGGCGAAAAGACTAAGAAAACTTGAAGACAAGCTTGGAATAAGCATTAGAGTTAGAGTAGAGGGCTAGATTACTGGAGAAATCTATCTAAACTTAACGTATTTGAAGCTATGCTAATTAAGTCATTTAATGATAAACCTTCCTTAGCTACGATTTCAGGAGTTAAGCGATAATTACCAGCAGATGTTGTCTCGAGTTTCTCTACGGGTATAAATTTCCATCCAGAACCATCCATGTATTTCACAGCTAAAAACGCTGATCCTCCAGCTCTTTTAGAAAACTCAATTAACCTTTCAACCTTAGTTTTTTCAACATATATTGTTTCGCGTTTCTCACGTGTCTTCACTTCAATAACAAATATTTTACCATTCTTCATAGCCACAATATCAGGATAAACTACTCTTTTAGCTTTAGCTCCACTAGCCGGCCCCCTTATACAAGCAAACCCTTTTTTCCAAAACAACCTAGCTAAGTCTCTTTCTCTAGCAAAACCTAGTTTTCTCTTACTTGGTTTAGACATAATCTTTTAACCCATATTTTAAAGTTTAGTATCTCGAAAGATACTTATTCTTCTACAGTAAATAAACCAAATGTTTGGGAAACAATGATTAAAATAATTGTCAGAGCAAAAAAGGATGCTGATGCAGTAAAGGCGATGCTTAAAAAATTTTACTCAGCATGGAATATCGAAGTAGTTACTCTAAAGGGTGCAAGAGGAGAAAGGGGTATTGATAAGCTATATGAGACTTTGAGTAATGATCATTTCAATATTGTGCTTGTTGGAAAGCAAGACAAAGACTTTCTAAAATTGAATGGAAAACTCGGAGTAAACACTGTTATACATTTAGTTTCGAAAGAGAAAATAAGAAATGCAAGAATTAGTCAGTTAGCCACCGAATTTGAAAAAGCAAGAGCAAGGTTTAGATTGGAAACCCATTGGTTAAATGGGGGATATGTTTTCGGCGTAGTTAAGGAAGGAAAAAGATTGCCCATAGACACTAACCCAGCATATGATGTATTTTTGGAAAGAGGAGATGTTGTCCACGAATTTTTGAAAATAGGTTCAGATAAGTGTGAATACCTTGTTTTTGTAAGAAAGTTCGCTGGTGAACACGATATTTTTTGTGGCGATACGCTTATTGCTAAGGTAAAAATCCCAGATAGAGGCCACGTTGAAATATTAGATAAAGCTAATGCAAAAGAATCTTTCGCGAACCTAAAGGAAACAGTAAAGAATAATATTGGAATACTACAGGTTTTGGAGAAGATTTCGGTGAGATTGCTTGAAAAAATAAGGGACAACTTTGACATTTTCGTTGTTCCATGGAGTGGAGGTAAGGATAGTACAACTGTTTTAACATTAGCTAAAAAAGCGTTGAGTGGAAGAAAACTTTACGCTATTTATGTTGATACAGGAGTCGATTTTCCGCAAAACATGGAGTATGTTGAGAAGGTTTCCAAGAAACTTGGTGTTAAACTTATTGTTGAAAGAGCACATGTAGATAAAGAACTTAGCGCAGGTAAAAATTTACCTACAAATGATAACAGATGGTGCACCAAGTTAAAGATAACCGCTCTTTATAGAGCCATAGATAGGATTATAGATCGTAGGGAAAACACCTTAATAATCGTTGGCGATAGAGATGCCGAGTCTGAACTTAGATCTAAAAGACCTCCCATAAGAATTCATGAAGGATTTACACAAGTTGCTCCCATAAAAATGTGGAATGCAGCGCATACTCAACTATATCTCCTACAGAACAATATACCGCTAAATCCACTTTATGAACTAGGCTTTTACAGATTAGGATGCTATATTTGTCCAGCACTTAGAAGCTGGGAGGTCATGATTATGGAGTCTACTCCTCTAAAGAATGTTCTAAGACACTTGCCTTTCTACAAAGAGTTTATTACTAGCTTTGGGGAAATTGGAAATAATGGAGAGTAACTAAAATGTAGGTGTTCAGTAGTTGCAACTTATAGATTTTCTAATATATTTCGGAATACCTTTACTAGTGATTCTGATAGTACTTTCAAAAAGCATTAAAATAGTTAAGGAATATGAGAGAGCAGTAATTTTCAGACTTGGCAGGCTTATTGGAGCCAAGGGTCCAGGACTCTTCTTCATAATACCATGGGTCGATAGTGTAAGAATAGTTGATCTCAGAGTAGTATCGGTTGATGTTCCAGAGCAGAGAATCATAACGAAAGATAACGTAACTGTAGGTGTTGACGCAGTAGTGTATTACAAGGTTTTCGACCCTATTAAAGCCGTTGTTGCTGTCGAAAACTACTCATATGCTGTACTTCTTCTAGCACAAACAACTCTTAGAGATGTCCTCGGACAGGTAGAGCTAGACGACTTACTTACTAGGAGAGAAGAGTTAAACAAGAGACTAACGAGCATCTTAGATGTTGCTACAGATCCTTGGGGTATAAAGGTAACAGCTGTGACAATGAAGGAAGTGAAGCTACCGGAAACCATGCTTAGAGCTATGGCTAAACAAGCTGAAGCTGAAAGGTGGAGGAGAGCTAGAGTTATTGAAGCGGAAGGTGAAAGACAAGCCGCCAAGATTATGGCTGAAGCAGCAGAATTTTACGAAAAGCATCCAGCAGCGTTAAGGCTCAGAGAACTCCAGACAATGGTTGAAATAGCTAGGGAGAAGAACTTAGTAGTTATTTCGGAAGCTGGAAGGAGTATAGGAGAAGTTGTAGGATTAATTAAGGGGATTAAGGAGGGGAAGCAGTAGAACTATGAAGAACAAACACTATGTTAGCAAAATAATAATTTTTCTATTAGTTACTTCACTTATATTGGCAGTATCCGTCACCAATGCTGAAACCGTAGTTGGTCCTAAAGTATACGTCTTTAGGTTTGACGGTAAAATAATTAATCAGGGATTAGCTACAGCCCTTATAAACGCTTTAGGTAAGGCTGAATCCGAAAATGCACTGCTACTCCTAATTATTGATACTCCAGGAGGAGAGCTTGACGCTACGGAACAAATAGTTAAAGCGATACTTAATTCAGCAATTCCCGTTATAGGCTATGTTTATCCCAAAGGAGCAACAGCATGGAGTGCTGGAACGATAATACTGCTTTCATGCCATATTGCCGCAATGGCTCCGGGAACAGCAATAGGTGCAGCACAACCTGTAATGTATGGTCCTGAAGGATTCCAGCCAGTAAATTATAGTAAGATATTAAATCCTGTTGCTGAATTAGCACAAACAATAAGTAAGGAGAGAGGAAGAAACGAAACAGCAGCTTACGAATTTGTAACTAGAAATTTAACATTAAATTATGAGGAGGCGCTGAAAAGTCATGTAATAGATGTTGTAGCAGACAATATTCCGGACTTACTAGCTAAAATAGATGGAACAATAGTTAAGACGTCCTACGGCGAAGTGAAAGTAAGCACTAAAGGATATATTCTCGAAGAGTATAAGTGGAGTTTAGGTGAAATGTTATCTAACACTTTAGCTGATCCATTGATTGCGAACGTATTATTAATGTTTGGATTCTACATTTTACTAATAAGCTTATTCACAGGGCATTATCCGATGATTGCTGTAGGATTACTTTTATTTATACTTGGACTTTTCGGTATGGGATTCACTATAAACACTATTTCGACAATACTCATAATAGCTGGTGTAATATTGCTAGTAATAGAGCTTGTAACACCCGGTTTCGGAATACTGGGTACAACAGGCATCGTAATGATAGCATTAGGATTCATACTACTCCCAATATACTTACCTGAATCGTGGTATATTACTCCAGAATTTTACGTTAGATTCCTAACGGCAGGCCTAATAATAGGCTTTCTAGCTTCAGGGTTTTTCGCATTCGTAATATATAAAGTTGTAAAAGCAAAGAGAGCTAAACCACTAATATGGACAATTATTGGAGCTAAGGGTAAGGCTCTTGACGATATTTCTCCAGAAAAAGAGGGGTTCGTACTCATAAATGGAGAATACTGGATGGCGATTTCTGATGAAAAAATAAGTGCAGGTGACGAAGTGGTAGTTGTTGATAAGGTAGGTCCTAAGTTAAAAGTGAAAAAGGCTAAGTAAATTCCCTACAGTGAAAACGTTTTCTCTTCTCTTTTAAGCTTTTTACCGTACATTTCGTAACTTATAAGCTTAATTTTCCTCGGCTCTTCAATGTAACCAATAATCATCGAGGGTTTCATTGAAGCATAACCACCACTCCATACACCAGTTAAAGAGCCAGGATTTACGAGTAAAACATTATTTACCATTATTACCTTTAGGTAATGAGTATGGCCATTTATTAACATGTTTACGTTAAGATCTTTTGCTATTTTTAAAAGCCCTTCTACATCACCTCTAGGGTATACTTGGTCGCCATGTATTAGACCCACTTTTATATCGTTTATTTTCTCAACAACGAACTCCGGTAGACTTAAATAATCCATGTTTCCTCGAACGAAAAAGGATTTGGCTCCTACAGTTCTAAAAAATTCCATAACGCTTTCAGATACGAGGTCTCCAGTGAAGAAAACATAGTCATATGGTTTATTTTCATCAATAATCTTAAGCATGACCTTAGGGATACTCTTAGCTCTAGTAGGAATATGAGTATCGCCAACGATAAGCAGTTTCTTCACCATAACCACCTAAGGTGAATTCTAGCTCCAAAATATTTATGTTGCTAAAAATATCAAAAATTATTTAAGCCGGGTGTTAAGCGATGTTTTTAAGACTTAATAGCTGGGCTTGATCTATCAGCATAGTTTACACTCATATTTTTCGGCTTAAGCTGAGACATTATGTACTTAAACGCACTCCAAGGGTCTGTGTGTGCTCCACAAGTATAAATGTCAACTGTTGCAAACCTATATTTAGGCCATGTATGTATCGCTATATGGCTTTCTAAAACTAAGCCAATTACGCTAACCCCTCCTTTCTCTCCACCAAACTTCCAAACCTTTAATTCGTAAAGCACAGCCTTTGCTAACTTAGCTGCATTTTTTACAATATCACTTAGTTTTTTCTCATCAGAGATTACTTTAACGTCACATTCGTAAAGATTTGCATATACATGCTTACCTATTACCCTATCTTCTCCGGTGATAAGCTGTCTTGTTTCAATAGCTTTTTGCATATTCTGTATCCTCTATTGCATCTTTGTAAGAGTGTTATTAAGGGGGGTTTTTAAACATTTAGTACATGAAAAGCCATTAAGCAAAGAATAAATTTAAATAACTAAGCCTTTAAGTTGCAACTCACCCTATTATAAGGGGTATTGTGGAAATGTTTACAGCTGAGATAATTAGTATTGGAAACGAGTTACTCATAGGTAAAACTGTAAATACTAATGCAACATGGCTTGGAAGAAAACTTACAGTAATAGGCTATAATGTAAGAAGGATAACCGTAGTTCCAGACGAGGTAGATGAAATAGTAGCTGTAATAAGAGAAGCACTAGCTAGGAAAACAAAAGTAATAATTACAACCGGAGGCTTAGGTCCAACATTCGACGACAAAACCAGTGAAGCATTAGCTAAAGCATTAAACATGAAATGGATAATTAATGAGGAAGCATTAAAACTTGTTCGCGAAAAATATGAAAAAATGGGACTAAAGCTAACAGATTATAGAATAAAGTTAGCTAAAATGCCTGAAAAAGCAAAACCCATACCTAACCCTGTAGGGTCAGCTCCTGGAATACTCGTTGAAAAAGGTAGCTCACTAATTATTGCGTTGCCCGGAGTTCCTAAGGAAATGAAGGAAATGTTCGAAAAACACGTTGAACCATTACTGAAAAATATAGGGCCTAAACTCGCATTCTACGAGGACATACTGGTTCTAAAAGGAATTCCCGAATCAAGCCTTGCTCCCTTCATAAATCAAGTAATGAAGGAGATAGTTAAAGTATATATAAAGAGCCATCCTAAAGGCGCTGAGGGAATTGAGCCAGTTATTGAATTACATTTTACCTCATCAAGCAGGAATATTGAAGAAGCAAAAGAAAATGTTGAAAAAGCCAAAAGAAGGATAAAGGAGCTTGTCAAAAATAAAGCTGAGATTCTAGAGGGCTAAAATATATGTGTGTAGTTTCTATCAAATACTTATGATGTTGAACAAATAGGAGGTTACGTATCATGATTTCGAAAGCTGTAAATGAAATGTTAACGGTGAAGAAGGGTATTGTAAATGGCGAAGTTGCATTGGTTTCTTCAGGTCCTTTAAAACTAGGCATTACATATGGTAGCAAAAGCGGAAGCCTACCTTTCCAAATACCATTACCTTCATATGCTAAGATTAAAGAACTAACGCTTGAAATAGCTGTGACACACAGTAGTGAACCGCATAATGTTAAATGGAGGGTTTGGTTTAACGGCTTCCCCCTTACAAGAGAATTTAAGCCGCAAATAACTGTTAAAGCGAAAGACAAATTCTTCAGCAAAGTGCTTTTCGACGTAACCCCAGTGCTTCAAGCAAAAGGGTTTAGTGAGGAACTTATACTCGCAATAAAGTATGATGGTAATGAAAACTTGGTTGTAGATCATGCAAATCTCGTAATAACTTATGAAGCCCCAGAAGCCAAATCTTCATATATTTACTGTTCAGGAGCGATACTCATACCCCCTCAAACATCTGTTAAGTACCCTTTTGAAATATCTGAGCTTTCAGAAGGATTCGGGGAATTAAGAGGAGTTATGATAGTATCGTCTAAGCTCTCTGAAGCTAAAATACTCTTAAATGGAAAGAACATTTATAGTGCAACAAACATTACGGGTGCAGAGGAATTTCATGTAGAAAATGTCGACTTATATGCTAAGAACATTTTAGAAGTTCATCATGAAACATCAAATACACAGGTAAAGGACTTTATAAACTTGTCAACAATATTAGCTATAATAATGCAAATGATGAAACCGAAGCTAGATATTGTCAGTGCAAAGCTTGAGTCTCATGATGAAGGAAAGAAAATAATTGCAACTATTAGAAATAATGGTTTATCAAAACCTGATAAGGCATGGTTATTGGTTATAGATACTGGCGTCGTTGTTTCTAGACAGAAACTTCCTGAGCTTTCTCCGGGGGAGGAAGTGAATGTTGAAATACCCTGCAAAAAGCAAACACTATCAAAGCATGGCCTTATATTCATTAGAGCTGTATGGACAAAATTAAGCAGAACTTTTACTAGCGAAATGAGAATACGCTAGGTTTTCAACATTAAACAATACTTTGAAGCAGGACATATCCTACATAATGGCTTTCTTGCTTTGCAAACATTTCTTCCAAAACTTATCAAAAGAAAATGTGCTCTAACTCTATATTCGGGAGGAATTATTTTTTCTAATGAAAACCTTATATCATAATATTTTGTTGTTTGCGCTAAACCTATTCTTAAGCTTATTCTCCTAATATGTGTGTCAACAGGGAGTATAGGTTCGTTAAGCGAAAAAGCCAGTACAACATCTACGGTTTTTGGCCCTAAACCTCGTACTTTTAATAATTCTTGTCTAAGCCTCTTACTATCTCCTATTTTTAGTAGTTCTTTCTTAACTATCACGTTAGCTAGATTCTTAATAACCTTAGATTTTACCCTATATAGTCCTGCAGGTTTTAATAGTCTTTCTAAAATTTCTAAACTAGCATTAGCAATTTTTTCAGGAGTTATTTTAATAAAGTATTCTTTAAGATTTTCGAAGGCTTTCTTAGTGTTTTTCCAATTAGTATTTTGAGATATTATGGTTGTTACGAGCTGTTCAAATAAGCTTTCTTTTCTAATTTTTCTCAACACTTCCTCCACTTGCTCTCCATACTTATGTTCAGCAAAAGTAAGTATTGATGCTAATGCTACCGCAGGATCTTTGTCCTTTGAACACATTTAGAAGTCTCCCAGTGAAGTAAGGATATAAGATTTGGTTTAAAAGCTTCTCTCTGAGAAATGTAAAATGAGGTGGTATGGCTTAACCGTATCTTCAAAGACTAAGTGGAGAAGTAGTGAAAGAATAGCTCTTTCAGTACTTGAAGACTTAGGTTATAGGATAATTGATGTTCATAAAAAAATAACGTTGAAAGGTATTGACGTAGCAGAAGTTGATGCTATAGCTGAGGATTCTTTGGGAACGAGGTATGCTGTGGAAATTAAGGCAGGAAGACTTGATGTTTCAGGTGTTAGACAGGCATTCACTAATGCTAAGCTCTTAGGTTTGAAACCTTTAGTTATATGTAAAGGCTTTATTGATGATGCTGCAAGAGCTACTGCTGAACAACTGGGAGTAAAGGTTATTGAGTTAAGTGACCAATTTCTCGTCGACTCTGAAGAATTAGAAATTATAGTTAGAGAGTCTGTTGAAAATGTCATCGACGACTACTTAATGGCGCTTTTAACGCCGTTACCAGCACTTAGCGATAAGGAAATAGCTGTTCTTAAAGCTTTAGCTGAGAATCCTACGTTAGCTGATGCAGCCCAAGAATTAAATCTAGATTTAACACAGGTACTTGATGAAATAAACTTGCTTAAAAGGAAAGGAATTTTACCTAAAACAAGAAATTATAGAGCCATTAGGAGAAGAGCGAGAATATTACTTTATAAATTAGCTTTTGAAAAGAGAATGAATGAAATCCTAAGTAAACTGGAAAAGCAGATTGGTGAATTAGAAAGTAAATACTTAAGCGGTAAACAATGATCATGGAGATTTTCAAGTATAAATATAGGAATATTCCATTGATTCCCGGAAAAGTATTGAAAGAAATCCTTCATGAAAGATTTAGCGAAAAATATATTTCACTAGACTTAGGCATATCCGTATCTAAAGTGATTAAGAACTTTAATACCCTCTATTTTGAAGAGTACGGTATTAGCCTTAGAATAGACGGGATAGCGAATTTCAGGATAAAGGATGATAGCGTTTACGCTATAGTTAATGATAGGCTTTTAGAGCTTTCAATACCGACGAAAAATAAGTTTTACAAATTAAAAGCACCATATCCCAATAAAGCTCCTACTGTTGAAATAAGCGGAGTTCACATGCATAGAATCAAAAACATTGATCCATGGAGCGATGCTATGCAAAAAGTTAGGAAAGCTCGAATTAGGAGAGGCCATGTTGTTTTAGATACATGTACAGGTCTCGGATACACTGCAATAGGTAGTTTAAGATTTGGTGCATCAAGGGTTTACACTGTGGAAGTCGATGAAATCGTTCTAGCCATTAGCCAATTTAATCCTTGGTCTAGATTTCTTGAAGACACTAGAATAACCATTCTCCTAGGAGATGTGTATGATGTAGTGGATTTTTTCGACAATGAAGTTTTCGACAGAATAATCCATGATCCACCTAGATTCTCCTTGTCAGGTCATCTTTATAGTGAAAGTTTTTACCGAAAACTTTACCGGAAACTTAAACCTGGCGGCATATTATTTCATTACACAGGTGCTCCGGGAGAAAGACGTAGAGTAAATATTGTGAAGGGTGTTGCTGAAAGATTAAGGAAAATAGGTTTTTACGTTAAAGTTGATTCTAAAGTACAAGGGGTCATAGCATTTAAATTTCGATTTTAAGCAAATGTCAATATTGAGCTATTGTATCTTACAACTTAAATACATCATATCTTAGTATCAGTCAAATAGTATATGGTGTTTGCAATGGAGAAAACGCCAACGATAAACGAGCTATTAGATGAGCTTAGGAAGCTTAAAGAAATAGCACACATGGGCGGGGGTCCTGAGAAAATAAAGAAGCAAAAAATGAAAGGTAAATTAACGGCTAGAGAAAGACTTGAAAGACTGCTTGACCCAGGATCTTTTGTTGAACTTCAACCTTTTGTTATACATAGAAGTACGTATTTTGGAATGGATAAGGTTAAGTATTTAGGAGATGGTGTTATTACAGGCTTCGGAACGATAAATGGTAGGAAAGTTTATGTTTTTTCGCAAGACTTTACAGTGATGGGCGGCTCTCTTGGTGAAATGCATGCTAAGAAAATAGAGGCGATAATAGATTTAGCGCTTAAAACAGGCTCCCCTCTCATAGGGCTTTACGATTCTGGCGGTGCCAGAATTCAGGAAGGAGTTGCTGCATTAGACGGTTTCGGAAGAATATTTAGAATGAACGTTAAAGCGTCAGGAATAATTCCACAAATATCGTTAATACTAGGTCCATGTGCTGGTGGTGCATCGTATTCTCCAGCATTAACAGATTTTATAATTATGGTTAAGAAAATATCGTATATGTTCATAACAGGCCCTCAAGTTGTAAAAGCTGTTACAGGAGAGGAAGTAACATTTGAAGAACTCGGAGGAGCCGAAGTTCACGCAGTTAAAAGCGGTGTTGCCCATTTCATAGCGGATAGTGAAGATGAAGCTTTTGAAATTGTTAGGGAACTTCTTTCCTATATACCTTCGAATAATATGGAGGAACCTCCTTATGTTGAAACCGAAGATCCTATTGATAGAGAAGATGAAGAACTTAATAATATTGTACCTACGGACCCTTCTGAACCATATGATGTAAGAGATATCATACTTAGAATAGTTGATGATGGGAAGTTCTTAGAGGTACAAAGAGACTTTGCCCCAAACATAGTCATTGGTTTTGGTAGATTGAATGGGTACTCAACATGTATTATTGCAAATCAACCAAAACATTTAGCAGGAGTTTTAGACATTAATGCTTCAGCAAAAGCTGCCCGCTTTGTAAGGTTTTGCGATTCATTCAACATCCCGATACTAATGTTAGTTGATGTTCCAGGCTACATGCCAGGTGTAGATCAAGAACATGAGGGAATAATAAGGCATGGTGCGAAACTAGTCTACGCATATGCTGAAGCTACAGTACCTAAAGTAACTGTAGTTCTCAGAAAAGCCTATGGCGGAGCCTATATCGCCATGGGTTCTAAGAGTCTAGGTGCAGACATAGTTTATGCTTGGCCCACAGCTGAAATAGCGGTTATGGGTCCTGAGGGGGCAGTTAGAGTAATATTTAGGAGGGAACTTGAAGCTTCAGAGAATCCTGAAGAGTTATTTAGGAAAAAATTAGGTGGGTATAGAAAGGTCTTTGCTAATCCATATAGGGCTGCGGAATTAGGACTAATAGACGACGTAATAGAACCTCGTATGACAAGACCTATGATAATTAAAGCATTTGAAACATTAAGGAACAAGAGGGAAACGAGACTGCCCAGAAAACATGGTAATATTCCGCTTTAGGAAGTATTTTTAGGTTCTATTTTAAGTAGTAATTGGTTTTTCTTAACACTAACACCATTCTTTACAAAAATGCCCTTTACTTCACCATCATAGGGCGATTTTATCTCGTTAAGCATTTTCATGGATTCCATTATTAAGAGCGTTTCCCCCTTACTAACCCTTTCTCCTACTGAGACTTTAACCGAAACTACTTTACCACTTAGCGGAGCCCTAATTTCTCCGGGAACTTCTTCACGATTATTATTTTTTTGACTACTACTTGTTGTTTCATAATTTACTGCCTTTGTTTCTAGGAATTCTAGAACCTTAATTTTAGTTGGTACTCCATTTACATAAGCAATGTTTTTGTCTTCATCTATTACAACAACGTATTTTTTACCGTCTATTACTACTTCAGCTCTTAGCTCATCTAAGTATTTCACTTCAGCATCTATTTTACCTAAAACCTCATCGGATATGAGGAATCTATTTTCCTCATGTTTCTCTATTGTGAAAGAATATTCTTCATTAAAGCATTTAGCTACGATTCGGCGTGACATAGCCTTTCCTCACCATCACCATATCAGTAAACATTATTGTTATAAAGAGTAGAGAGTTTCCAAACATTTAAGTTACGTGGAATTTTGTATTCTTCATACCTGATTTGACTGAATCTTTTTTTAACCTTAGTTTTTCTCATTTTGAAAGCTAAAGAAGCAGCTATTATTCTTTTCCTTTCTTCAATGCCTAGCTCACTTATAAACCTAGGTAGCTTTTCATCTAAGTATTTAGTGTGTATGTTGCCTTCAATAAAGTCTTTATCTTCAACTATTTTTTTATAAAGAGGAATGGTTGTTCTCACTCCTTCAACAATATACTCGGTAAGTGCTCTTCTTAGCCTTTCTATTGCTTCTCCTCTATTTTCACCCCAAACAATAAGTTTTGAAATTAAAGGGTTAAATGCTTGTGGTATAGTATATCCCTCATAAACTCCACTGTCAACTCTGACCCCAAATCCTCCTGGTTCATGATATTTAATAATCTTACCTGGCGATGGAGCGAAGTTTCTTAAAGGATCTTCAGCATTTATTCTAACTTCGATTGCCCATCCCTTTATCGATATTTGCCCTTGACCTAAGTTTAGTGGTTTATCTGCTGCTATTCTTATTTGCGCTTTTACAATATCTACTCCAGTAACCATTTCTGTTACTCCATGCTCAACTTGGAGCCTAGCATTTATTTCTATGAAATAGTGTTTCCCGTTTTTATAGAGAAACTCTACTGTTCCAGCATTTGTATAGCCTATTTTTTCAGCTAACCTTATAGCATCATTTGCGATCTCTAATCTCTCATCCCACATTAAAGCTTTTGAAGGAGCCTCCTCTAACAGTTTTTGGAAACGCCGTTGAATAGAACACTCTCTTTCGAAAAGATGTATTACATTACCGTAGTTGTCAGCTAATATTTGGACCTCGATATGTCGAGGTTTGTCAATGTACTTTTCGATGTAAATATCTGGAATAGCGAATGCTTCATAAGCTTCTTGTTGAGCAAGCCTAAAGTACTTTTGGAGTTCCTCTCTATTTCTCACTATCCTCATCCCTATGCCTCCTCCACCACCTACAGCCTTCAGTAATACCGGGTATCCTAGTTCTTCTGCTATTTTCTCAGCTTCTTTCACATTAGATATCGTTTTTAATGTTCCAGGAATTACTGGAACATCAGCTTTAATAGCTGATTTTTTCGATTCAAGCTTATTACCTGCTAGGACCATAGCTTCAGGTTCAGGACCTATGAAAACTATTCCTTCCTTAACAACCTTACTTGCAAAAACAGGGTTCTCCGCTAAAAACCCATAGCCTGGATGAATGGCATCAGCCTTAGTTTTTAACGCTACATCTATTATTTCATCCATGTTTATGTAGCTTGAAATTCTATATGCTTCATCAGATAAAATTACATGTAACGCTGTTACATCATCTTTAGTATAAATAGCGACTGTTTTTATTCCAAGTTCTCTTGCCGCTCTTATAATTCTGACAGCAATTTCTCCTCTATTAGCTATCAATATTTTATCGAAAGGCAACCCTAAAGCTTCACCACACTTTACGCACTAATTAACCTTTATGCTTCAAAAAGTTTTTTCGTAGAACATACATACTTGCTAGTAGAAAACAGTTTAGCATAATTTTATCAATTTCGGCAATAGACGAAAAAGAATAATCATTAGGTGACGTAATGGATAATTTGAGAGAAATCGAGAGGAATAAAGTACTACGAAATCTAGGTTACGAACTATTCTATTTGAGAAAAATCTTTTCAACAATGGATTTTGCTAGGGAAGCATTAGAATACGGTAAATACTTAAAAGCGATAATAGTTGCTGAAGAGCAAGTTAAAGGTAAAGGTAGGAAAGGTAGGAAATGGATTTCTCCTAAAGGAGGATTATGGGTAACAATAGTTACTCCTATACCCAAAAATAAACTTGAAATAGCAAATATTATTGCAGGTTTAGCTGTAGCTATGAGTTTAAACGAACTTTATGGCATCAATGTACGGCTTAAATGGCCTAACGATGTTGTTTATTTGGGTTTTAAACTTGGTGGGGTTCTTGTTGAAAACATAGTCTACGGCAACAATGTTATAAGCTTAATCGGAATAGGAATTAATTGTAACAATAGCTCATTAGATGTAGGTGTAAAAGGTACTATTTCTCTAAGGGAAATTCTAGGAAAACCCGTTAACAGAGAAAAAATACTTGAAAAAATAACTGCTAATTTAGAAAATTTAATTAGGAAAAATTCGATATCTTCCGTTATTAGAATGTATAAGAAGTATTGTTATAGCCTAGGTAAAAAGGTGAAAATTAAAGTCAACAATGAAATTATTGAGGGTTTTGTTTATGATATTACTGAAAAGGGAGGTTTAGTCATTAGCTCTCCTTCAAAAGGTAACATTATCGCCGATTATGGAGACCTCATAGAACACGAAGGAATAAGGTATAAGTTAGGTTAACAAAACTACACATAATCTATACATGACTATCGAATCATATGTTTTCTTTTTAAAGAATAAACTTCTTCTCTAATATTTTTAGCTAAATTATAACAACCCTCCCCACGTTCTAAAACACCTTTTAAAATGAGGTTCTTTATTACCCTTAGAGGATTGTTAATTCCTAATGCCCTAAGTTCTTTTTCAGCAAGGATTTCTCCTACAGAAACATACTTAACAAAGTAGTACGTAACAAGCTTTTCCTCTTCAGTTAATTTAATCCCTCTAAGAGCCCTAATTAATGAAAGTACTTTTTCTGCATCTTTAAGCTTAAGCATAAGCATTTTAGATCACAGCATACTATTTACTGCATAGCTAATTACTAATAGGAGTAATAAAATTTATTGTAAAACATTACCTTATACATTGGAGATTTCAGGTTAAAGCTTCAGCTCTATTGTAGTTTCGAATAAGTAATGCTATTCCTCTTCGTATAGCTTCGCTTCTAGATGCAAAAATGCCTTTTTCAACCAAGTGGTCTATTTCCTTTAGCAATTCTTTCGGCATTTTTACTGAAACAACAACAACTTTGCCCATATTAGAACTTCCTCGTGGACTTTACTTTTTCGTAATTATTCTTCGTCCTAATGAAGGGTTTAAAAGGCTATTCCCTCATTAATAATACCAAGTCTTAATGAACTTGTGCTCTGTAATGCTCCTATCTACTTTGTTTAAGAAAGCATCGCAAATTTCGAGAAATGGACAATGTTTAAACCCCGTACAGTTCGTGCAATTAGGTAGTGGTTTTACGCAGCAAGTTCTTCCAAATGACCAAAGGAAATCATCTAGTATTAGCGGTGAAATATCGGTTTTTACGGAAATAAGTTTATAGGCCTTCCTCACAGTTAACCTTATTATTACGTCTTCTTCCAATGAAAATTCTACGCCTTTAAGTATTTTCTTAACGATTTCTCCATCCAACTTAACTATTCCTAACCTGAACGCGATTCTCACTAAATGATTATCAACAGGTACGTGTAAGTTCTCTACGTCAATAGGTTTGAATAAGCCCCTTCTCTCAAGGAACTTCACGAGCAAGAAGGCTTTCTTTTCAACGGGGTCTTCATATGCTCTAAAAGTTTTTAACCTATCAATGAAGCCTCCTCTTAGGCTATATAGTTTCCCCCTACTTTCGCTTATAAGATTAAGTACTTTTCCACGATAAAGTCTTGTCAATTTTAAACCCAGATCTTTAAGAAGCATCGTCCTAACATTTAAATCCCGTATCTTAGCGTTATCAATGCATAGCCAATTACGAACATCATTGATCTTTATTTTTGCTAGGTTTTTTGGATCGAAAAATCCTGGATCCTCTTTAAACTTTAAAATGCCCAAACGGTAAAGTAAATCTGCTCCATGATACTTTTTACCGTTAATTATTGCTTCATAAGGTTTCCCCTTATAGCTTGTCCTATGATCTAGAGCAACCATAACAATAAAGTATCTGGATACTTCTTCGGGATCCCTATTTGCATCCGGATAATATTCTGGGTTATCGAATGTATCTAATGATTGCAGTTGCGTTTCTTTAATTTTTGCAAAGACCTTTGATACTTCAGCTATTTTCTCATAGCTTAATTTTATCATAAATTCTCCCCCTTATATCTGCCATCATATATTTTCGTAGGCTTCTCGAGAAGTTTTATGAAAATCAATTGGGCTATTCTAGCATTCTTTTCCAGTATAACGTTTTCGGAATGTACTAGCAATAATACTTCGCTTCTACCATAATATCCTGGGTCCCAAAGTGCACATCGTACATCGACACCCATTCTTAAAAGCGATGATCTTGGAAAACACATAGCAATAGCGTCGACGGGTACCTCAATTATCTCGTTAACAACAACTTTATACGCGCCTTTCTTGAGTTGCCAAATATTATTTACTGGATGTAATTCTTCATATTGTGGAAGCCTTCTTTCACGTAGTCCAATAAGTCCCTTTCCAACTATTTTAAATATCTTATTAACTGTTAGGTCGATTCCAGCAGGTTGAATTTGCAGTTCTTCATCTATGAGGTTTTTAAGGTAAGCTTTGGCTAAATATCCTGGAATAACCATCATTTATCCCTTATGCTGTCTCGTACCTAGTTGTATAGAAAAATATTTTGCCATTTCAAAAATTTTAAGGGGGTAAAGCTTAAATTTTATAATGTCCCCCCCTTTTAAAGGGGGTGTTAGGGGGCGATGACTGGGCTAGCAACTTTAGAGTATCAAGAGCAACAGCCGAAGGTCATAGGGAAACATGTTTACGGTAACCTATATGGTTGTGACGAAGAAGTTTTAATGAATGAGGAGCTCCTTAGGGAAATTGTTATTAATGCTGTTAAAATAGGTAATATGACTCTTCTCGATGTAAAATCGTGGAAGATAGGTTTAGGGGTAAGTGTTTTAGCTATTGTTCTCGAAAGCCATATTGCAGTTCATACATGGCCTGAATACAGGTTTGCAACAGTTGACGTATATTCTTGCGGATCACATACGGATCCTGAAAGTGCCTTTGATTACATAGCGAAGATGTTGAAAGCTAAGAGAATTGTTAGAAACTATGCTGATAGGTCATATCTGGAATAGGGTTTAGCGTTCAAAACATCCCTGGAGTTCAAGTTGTTTTTGTCGATTCAACGTGTTCTTATGAGCTTTTCAACTTTAGATAGGTAACGTGCTGTTTTAACAGCTTTATCTGATATTTCAATAACCTCCCCCTTATGGATAACGTAATGGTTAATTCTAGTTCCAGGTATTAGTTTTCTACATTCTTCAACCATCATATGAAGTTGCACACAGTGAGGACTACCATCAACTGTGAGAACCGTTACTTCCTCTAACATGCAGGACTTCATCATTGTAGCTAGCTTAAAACCCACCATGTTCATATGCTCCCACTCTAAACATACAGCCAAAGGTACCCTATCTTCAATGAACTTCTTTAAAACTTCCGGATGTTCATCTTTAACGCATGTACCATATATGAGAATTTTTCTTTTCCCCCTTATTACCCTAGAGCAAGCATTTGTATCTATGAGCCTTCTGAACTCGAAAATCACAATCACCCTTAAAGGTTTTCTTCTCAGATACATTTATCATTGCTTTACAAGTATATTTTAAACTATGCGAGAATATAATATAGTGGTAATAGGCTTAGGACCGGCCGGGCTTTCTCTACTTTACTTCCTTAAAAAGCTTAAATTTAATGGCAATATTCTAAGTGTTGAAGCTAAGAGAGAAGTAGGGTTAAACAAGCATTGTGCGGGTCTTGTAAGTTCGTCTTTTGTGAAATTTATGTGGCCTATTACTAAGAGAACAATAATCAATAAGTTAACATTATTTACTATAACAACTTTTTCGACAAAAAAAGAAGTTAACGTTAAGTTATTTGAAGAAGCCTATGTTATAGATAGGGTAATGTATGAGAAATTACTCTACGAAGAAATTTCAACTTTTAGTGATTACATATTTAAAAAGCAAGCAATAGATATCGCAGGAAACATTGTTAACTTAAAAGGAGAAAGCAAGGTTAAAGCGGAAGTAATCATTGTTGCTGAGGGCTCAGTTCATAGGCTTAGAAGAAAAATCTTCAGGAACATAAGGAAAGTAAGGAAGGTATTTGGAATTCAAGAGGATATAGTTGCTAAACCGCAAAATACATCTTCCTTCACGGTAGTATTTACAGATACTTATGCTAAGGGATTTTTCGGCTGGGTTATTCCATTAAGTGATAAGAGTGTTAGAGTAGGAATAGGTGGAGTTAAAGTATCCGTCGAAGCTCTTAGATATTTCGTGAAGCTTTTAGTAAAAAGAAATTTCATTTCCGAACCTATTAAATACGGGAAACCCTTCGGTGGAATAATACTGACTACACCGCCAAGCAAAACAGATCATAGAGGTAACGTTATCTTTTTAGGTGATTCAGGGCTTCATGTTAAACCAATAACTGGGGGCGGACTCTATATACATTCGTTATTTTCTAAATCGTTAGCTAAGTCCTTAGCTACGATAAACAATTTAAGCGACGCAAGCTTTCTCAGAAAATATTATAATGAAACATCTAGTTTGCGTAGAAAGCTTAAGATTCAAGGATTACTAGCTAAAATACTTCATGAGCTAAGTGAGAGAACAAAAACCGAAATAGTTAACGAAATTAGCAACGAAGAGTTTTACTTAAGGAATTATGATTTCCACGAAGAAGATATTCTATCATTTATCACGAAGTCTTCATTTATAAAGAGCATTATTAAGCATTGTCCCTCAATTATGACGGCATTCTTACGAAAAACGGTTCAATAACACATGATGACACTGTTGAAACATAGCTAACAATAATGATCCCAACAAGACCTGCTAACGCAATAAGGTAAGTATATTCCCCTATAGGTTTGTTTCGAAATCTCGAAATTATTATTTGAAATATTCCTCCTTGCAAAAGAGAAATAGATATAACATCTCCGATAATGAGTGGAACATACATTGTCACAATATTGTAGCTATTTCTCTCCAAAAGACCTAGGAAAAGACCTTCAGCAAAATAAGTATATGCAACATATGGCGGAATAAGCGTTGACATTATTGTTGTCGAAATTCGTGATAAACTGACTAAATTAAATAAGTAAAAAGCGTTACCTTGCTTAGAACCAGTAACTACATTGAAAAGATCATTACAAAGCCTAGTCATAGGAGATTCCTTTATCTCTTCATATAGTGGAGATATTACTGAGCTAGCGTATGAGGGATTAGTTAACGAAATAGTTAGTCCGAAAGCTATAGACAATGTATATATTACCATAAAAGCTATTGGTAGCACTTTACTCCATATTTCAAGTTCTGCTCTTAAGAAAATTTTACCTTCCACTACTAAACTCCTCTCGCTCGTAGAAATTTTGGAAAGAAATCACTATATAAATGTGAAGCTTCCTTTTTATAATTAAGGAGTATAGCCTTGGTTCTTTGCGAGATCTGTGAAAGGAAAGAAGCAGAACACATTTGTAAATTCTGTGGTAGAAATGTATGTAGTATACATATTTCTAACGGTATTTGTTCTATTTGCGAACTAACTCTTTGTGAGAAATGCCGTAAATACCATGCTATAGGTTATTGCAAAATATGTGGTAGAGTACTTTGTGAAGATTGTTTAATCCAAGTTTCCCTTGTCGAATATGTTTGTATGGATTGTTGTACTAAATACTTAGGTAAAGAGGGAAAAATTAAGAACCCTCTTTCCTAAGGGCTTTAAGAAATTCCCTAAGTAATTTCACATTTACTTCATGTTTAGATCTTCTTCTTTTATCAACATATAAGCCTAGCCTTCTTGCTCTATCCATAGTTAAGCCTACTTCCTTAAGTTCTAAAATGCTAAAACCTCTTCCCTCCCTCCATTTAGGTGGAAGTTTTCCTTGACTAATGAGTTTTGGCGTTTTAACTAGTGCTTTCAGCGGTTTTTTCTCCGCCATTTTCAGCACCTTTACCATAACCTTCTTTCTAATTTCTAAGTAAAATTATTTAGGGGTATTTTAAGGTATCTTTAGTCTAAAATCTTCTTTAACAACATTTAATGCGATACTAGTGTTTGTGCTAATAACGTAAGGTTTAGCTAATAGGTTTTTTATAAAATCGTTAAGCTCTCTTATGGATCTAAATTTCGCTACTACAATTACATCGAATTCTCCGGTTACATCATAAACAGCACAGACGTTAGGATGTTTAGCTACATCTCTTTCAACATTAAGTATGTGTTTACCATCTGCCTTTATTAGAACTAAAGCTGTAACATCGTATCCTACTCTACCGTAATCTACTTGAACAGAAAAGCCCTTAATAACTCCTTTAGCCTGAAGTTTTCTTATTCTTAAATGTACTGTTCCTACAGAAACTCCTAACCTTCTAGCCAATTCTCTATACGTTATTCTAGGGTTTCCGATTAATTCGTTAAGTATTTTTTTATCTAATTCATCGAGGTTTTTATCCAACATTTTCGCTCACAATAACCTTCAAACTCTAAATATGGGTCTTAAACGTTTCTCAAATGACCATTTTTGTTAAATACTTATAAGCTAATTCTCTATAAAAATAGTGTTGAACAGGTGATTGGGGAAGGTATGGATAAAATAAGACGCTTAGTTCTAGATGTACTTAAGCCATTGAAAGATCCTTCAGTTATTGATGTAGCTAAAGCATTAGCTAATGTTAAAGGTGTAAGAGCAGTCAATGTTACCGTAAATGAAGTAGATGTTGAAACAATGGGACTCATAATAACTATCGAAGGAGACGATATTGACTATAGAGAAGTAGAGGAGGTTCTTAGGAATGTTGGAGCAGTAATACATAGCGTTGACCAAGTTGTTGTTGGTGAAAAAATTATTGAAACAGCAGTAACTATTCAGAATAGAACGTAGAAACCTAGCAAACCTTAGCTCCAGGCTCTGGCTCATCATCAACCGTTAGTACTCTTGGTTTCCCTTTAGGACAGTTAGCTGCTAATATCATTCCTTGACTAACATAGCCTCTAATAATTTTCGGTTTCAAGTTAGCTACAACTATAAGTCTTCTATTGACTAAGCTTTCCGGAGAATACACATCACCTATGCCAGCTATAATTTGTCTTTCACCTAATTCTCCAAGATCGATTATTAGTTTTAAAAGCTTTGTTCCTGGAATACGTTCAGCAGATTTTACAACACCAACTCTTAAGTCTACTTTAGAGAATTCTTCAATAGTTATTTGTTCACCCATGAACTATCACCTTAACTAGAAAGTACATATGTACATAGAAAACAGTGTAACTTATAAGTATATATTAATTTAGGAGCTTAACGAAAAGGATGAAAGTAATGCATGTTAACTTTAAGGTATGGAGTGAGAGAAGAAAAGCTTTCATGAAAAGATTAAAGAGAGATAAAGAAACAGGGTATTTTGATAAAGAACTGGAATCAATAGTTGACCTACTCAATAGTTTCGATGACATGTTTACTACAAGTAGTTGTGCTGGAAGGCTCATGATTTTTTCTTCGGAAAAACCATGGGATAAGAAAACAATAAAGATTTATTTGAAATCTCATGAGCCTATAAGTGTAAGTGATGTTAAGAAAATAATCGATAATGTTGTAGATGATAACCTATGGTTCGTTATGCAACCCCCCATAATCCATGTATCATGTTCTACTGTTGAAAGAGCTCAAGAACTTTTAAAAATAGCTAGGAATGTAGGGTTTAAACATAGTGGAATAATAAGTTTCTCTCGAAATGGTATTCATGTTGAATTACAGGGCAATGAACATTTAGAATTTCCTTTAAGAATTCGTGGAAAAACTATTATTAGAAAGCGTTATTTAGGCGAACTCGTAAAGTGGGCAAATAACTTACTGCTTAGATCTAAAGAGAAGATATTTAAACTGGAGCTTGAAATCAGAAGTAAATGGTTAGGAGAAGGGTGAAGGCATATGTCTACGCGGAAGACGCCGCTTGACATAATTAAACCTTTAAGTCCAGGGCAAGAAGAATTACTTAATGTGTTAAAGGATAAAAGTTATGATATAATAGGTGTTTTTGGACCTACTGGAACAGGTAAAAGCTTATTATCGATAGCTTATGGCATTTCCGAAGTTATCAAAGGTAATTATAGGAGGTTTATAATAGCTAGACCATTAATAGACATTGTTTCTGAAAGAGAAGTTACTGCAATAGAGTTAGGTAAACTATACTATGAACTGACCGCAGCATACATTAGAGACATACTTTCAGAATTTATTGAGTGGAGTATTATTGAAAACCTAATTAAAGAGGAAAAGGTTCTTTTAGTAGACATTCACTTCTTAAGGGGTAGAACATTTGATGACACAATAATTTTTCTAGATGATGCGCAAAACGTTCCTCCTGAAAGCTCGTTAGAGCTACTTATGAGAATGGGCAGTAATTCCAGAATGATCATAGCGGGGGATCCTGTGTTTCAAAAGAATCCGGAGGTTCAAGTTGATGGAGCAACACTACTAAGAGAAGCATTAATTGGCGAGGAAAACGCTACAGTAGTTGATTTAGGAATTAAAGATATCGTTAGAATAGGCGCTAAAAGAGGGATAAAGCTACTTTTAGAAATAAGAATGAGAAAAAGAAAGCTTAACGAACTTGAAACGAAAATTTATGATGCTGCAAAAATTTACGCACCAGATGCAGACATAATAACAGTGGTTGAATTTCTTGAAGAAAAGAAGAAATTCGAAATAACTAGCGAACATACGCCTGATGCTCTAATAATAGTTAAGGAGGGTCACTTAGGAAGGCTCGTTGGCAGGGGTGGTGAGAGAATAATCAAATTGGAAGAGGAGGTTGGTTTAAAAATAAGAGGCATCCAGCTTACATTGGACTTTAAAGAGCTTGTAAGAGCAATACATCCTGTAAGCTGGATTCACAAGCATGTAGTAGATGCAGACTTTGCAGGGCCAAACTTGGTCTTTAGGGTGAGAAGTAGCGAATTCGGACCTTTCGTAGGCCAAAAAGGATTCTATGTGAAATTTATGGATTCAGTACTAAGGAAGCTTATAGGTGTAGGTGCTCGTGCTCTCGAAGTAGAAGAGAAAAAGAGGAAAGGAAAAAGGTAAACACTACTTTTCAACGTAATAATCCAATACCACCTGGTATCTTCTCCTACAAACAGACCTTATTACTCGAGAATTTTCAATAATAGCTTTTTTAACGTACTTTCTAAGGAAAGACGTATACTCTATTACAGCGTTTTCTCTGGCTTGAGTTCTATTTTGTCCATTAGTAAAAAGATATACATGTAAATAACCCTTCTTCTTCAAAGCAAGCAAAGCGTATTTCAGATAATCATAGACCAATTCAGGCAAGGGCATTAATACTCTATCTACCTCAGTAATAGTGCCTTCTAAAACTACGTCTTTAGAATCACCCAGTATCGGAATTACTTTTCCTTTCAAACTATTTAGTTGTATACTTTTAACCATGTAGTAATAAGCGTACGGGTTTATATCGATAGAATACACTACAACATTCTTATTCTTCGCCATTATTAGCGAAAATAAACCTACACCTGAGAACATGTTGAGAACTCTTTCTCCATCATTAACCTTTTCAGCAACTCTTTTATGCTCATAGTTAAGAGCTGGTGAAATATATACCTTCGTTATGTCTATGAGAAAACGTGTTTCATGCTCTACATATATGGTTTCGCTTCTATATGCTCCACATAGGTAAGCATAATCTCTTACCCTATATTTTCCTTTAACCTCAGAAATACTGCACCAAACAGACTTAATATAGGTTAGTTCGTTAAGTAAATGTTCACCTAAAAGCCTAAGTTTCTCAATGCTAACATCGTGAGGTTTCCTTAAAATGAGAATGTCACCTAAGATCTCCATACGTTTCCAAATTCTTGATGAAACATTTTTCCCGAAAAGTTTTCTAGCGAGTTCTCTTAGGTAAACACCGTGAACCATGCATTCGCACCTTACATTCAAAATTAAGTGATTTATTATGAGTAGACGCATCATAATACCTTGGGATGAGAGAGGTAAAAAGTCTTTAGCATTAATTCTTAAACCCTATGAAGCAACGATAGTTTCAAAAAACATTCTAATAACACTGTTACCTCGTGAGATAAGAATCACAAATAATATAGGTAAATTTTCTGAAGAAGAATCCTCTAGAAAAAGGTACGTTAGGGTATTTTTTGAAGAATCGATAAAGCCAATTAATGAAGAATCTGAAAGGCCTTATGAGGGAGTATTTGAAAATTATGAGGTGAGATTTGTTAATCTCGGTTTCTCGAAATATTTAACAATAATTGTTCCCGGAAGTTTTCTTTATAATTACATTGTTCTTTCTGAAAGCAGTATTTCAATCGAGTGTTCAGCTAAGAAAACTGTTTATTTTGAAAAAATAAGGTCATCACTTACCATATATTTTGTTTAATTTTTCTTCAATAACCTTTTTAGCCTTTCTTATTTCATTAGCATTTATCGTTAATACCTCTCCAGAATCCATTATTACTTCTCCTCTAACTATAACCGTTTCGACGGATGCTTCGGAAAATAATATTGCCTCATAAATATTGAAAATATTTGGCCAACCCTTCACCTCTGCGAAATCAAGTACTATGATGTTTGCATCATATCCTTTAGCTATCTTTCCATGATTCTCTATGCCTTTAAATTTAGCATAATTACCTGTAGCCATTTTCAGTAAAGTATAGGGTGTTATCCTAGATGGTACGCCATAAAGCGTATTTATGGTATGGTATGCTAATCTAGCTTCAGACATTACATTCCATGACGGATTTATGTCTGTTCCTAAACCAACTTTAACGTTTTTAGAAAACATATCGATTAATGGCATATTGCCTGAGAGTAAAATATTATTTGAAACGGGACAGTGTGCTACATTTGCGCCAGATTTTGCTATATAGTCTATTTCCCTTTCAGTAACCCATACTGCGTGAGCAATAATTGTATTTTCTGATAATAGCCCGTAGTCCTTAAGAACTTCTACTGGTCTCTTATTGAATATTTCCCTAACCTTTCTTACATCATCCAATGTTTCAGATGCATGAACATGTATTCCTATGTTTTCCTCCTTTGCTATTAACGCTATTTCACTTAATTGTTCTCTTGATAAGTACCTTAAGCAGCATGGTCCTAGATACACGTTGATCCTACCGTTATCTACACCATCCCATTTACGATAAAGTTCTATGTTTTCCCTTAACGTTTTTTCGTAGCTAAAACTCCCCGTTTCTAGTATCGCTACTGAGAGATTCGCAATAACTCCGGATTCTTTAGCTACTTTAGCTACAGAGTCCATGTTGAAGTGCATGTCTGCGAAAGCTACAACACCATTCTTTATGAACGTATAAATTGCTAACTTAGATGCGTAAAAGGATTCCTCAGGTGTTAATGTGGTTTCATAAGGCCATGCAACTGTTTCTTCCCATTCACGTAATGTTAACCCTAACCCCATGAATCTTAGCGGGAAGAGGCTTAAATGGGTATGGTAGCTTACAAACCCAGGAAGAACAACTTTATTCTTTAAGTTCAGAACTAGGTCAGAATACTTATACTCGTAAGGTAGCTTATTTACACTGCCGACATCGACTATTTTACCGTTTTCTACATATACAAAGCCTTCCCGTATTATTTCGTTTTCACCGTTCATAGTTACTACTATTGGGTTTAGAAGGAGAATGCTAACCAATTCTTTAACCCCTACTAATGTTGCGGTGAAGAATACTTTACAGAACCAGACATAAAAAAATAGTGTTTTAGAACTCGGTTTATTCCGACAAAATTTCCTTAATTCTTTCTATTTTCTCCTTATACTTTGAGGCTTCTTCCTTTAACTTCTCATTCTCGCTACGTAAGTTGTTGATTTGCTCCTCTAGGTTTTTCACCTTTTCTTCTAGGGATTTCTTTTCTTCTTCAAGTTTCTTTAGTTTCTCACTAAGCTCTTCAACTTCCCTCTTATACTTCTCTACCTCCGGTGGTGCTAATTTAGCTACAGCTTCCGGAATTTCTATTCTTACACCTTCTCTTAGGAATCTTTGATATGTTTCTTGAATTAGCTTTCCAGCCTTCGTTTTCGCTTGCAGATGGTTCCTTACGGTTCCTTCGCTTCTACCGAGTTCTTCAGCAATTTGTGAAACATTCATTCCCGCTTTTAATCTTGCAAGCGCTGCTGCAGCTACGGCTAAGCTATCTACCCATGTAAGTCTTTCTTCAGCTTTCTTTATTTCCTCTATAACATCGGGTCTTAGCAATGTTGCTATGAGTAGCGCTGTTTCTAGCTTATGTATATCCTGCCTACCTACGGGTCTTAAGGGGATTTCCTCCGCCATCCTATTCACCCCGAATATTTAATATTTAAAAATCTGTATTTAACTAAATCTCAATGGGTTAATATTGTGAGCAAAAACTATTCATTAGAAGTAGAAGTTATGATAAGAAACATTCAGAAGCCTAAGTTTAGGGAGAAAATACTTGGAATAGTTCTCGGCAAATATAGCATCTTTAAACTTACACTTGTATGTAAAGAGGACATACCCGGTGGAAGAATTTTTGAACTCTACTTAGTTGTTGATAGATTTGATGAATTAAGAATTGGTAAATACTTTGAAGCTGAGGGTGATGTTGGATATGCTAACATAAAAGGCTTTGCAGAATTATTCAATGTTATTAAAAAGTTCATAGGCAATAACAAATATTATGTTAGCCCGTGGAATATGATACCAGCACTTATATCCTATGTTGAATGTAGAAGTTTAACGAAAGACGAGTTTTTAAGAAGAATAAGCATGAAAGATAATAGATTTTCCCGTGGGTGGTTTAACTTTTTTAGCAAGTATGGTGCTGTGGATTTTGAGAACCTCATGGAAAAAATTAGAATTAACCTTAGGGTAGTGGTTATTTAAATTTCCTTACCGTCTTAAGTTATCAGTTCTTTCTCAAGTTTCGACTTTACCTCTTTAAATATGCTAAGCACTTCTCTCTCGTAAGGTATGCCATTACGGGCTCCCTTTCTTTCAACTTTAAGTCCTGCCGCAACACTAGCAAATAATGCACTGTCCCATAGGCTTAAGCCTTTAAGCAATCCTGCTGTTAGAGCTGCCGCAAATACGTCACCTGCACCAGTCGTATCAACAACTTTCTTTGGCTTATATGGTGGCACACGTATTCTTGCTTCGCTAAGTACCAGATACGATCCTTTAGATCCCATTTTAACTATCACTAATTTAGGTCCGTATTGGAGAAGTTTAGATGCTGATTCTGGATCTTTACTTCCAGTTAAGCATTCTAATTCTCCAAGGTTAAGGTAAAGTATTTTTACATGAGAAAATATTGGCTTTAATTCCTCCAAACTATACTTGCACACTATCGAGCCTGGATCATAGCTGAAAGCTATTTCATGTTTTGAAGACACTTTTGCTATTTCTAACGCAAGTTTCCTCCTTATGCTAGCTGCATGAACAAGTTTTGATTTCGAAATATATTCTTCATCCGACTTATCTAATGTTATGTAAGCGTTTGCTCCTCTATATGCTATCATTCTTCTAGCTCCGTCCTTCGTTACAATAATGAAAACTTTACCTGTAGGATGCTCCCTATCTACTTTGAGTCTCGAAATATCAACCCCTTCTTTTTCGAATTCTTTTTTCACAAATTCCCCGAAACTGTCATTACCCACTCTTCCAACAAATCCGCATTTTACACCCAGTCTTGCAAGAGCTACAGCATAGTTTGATGCTGAACCGCCAGCTGAAATTACTGAGTCGTAAGCCTCTAATGCTTCATCTTCTTTAGGAATTCTCTCCACATACATTACTATGTCTACGTTTGCGTTCCCTATTGCTACGACGTCTAATACCATTCTTCATACTCCTCTCTAGCTAATTTAAATTCCTTCACAAAATAGTCTTGAATTATCCATCCAAACTTCTCCATTAGCACTAGAAATGCTGCTTGAGGAGGTATTAGTCCTTCCTCAGTTATTATGGCGTCAATGTATTCGGGAGGTGTAACGTCGAATGCAGGATTTCTTACTCTTACATTGGGGTTTTCTCTAAGGTATTTCTCATCAACTATTTCTAATGGACTTCTCTCCTCTATTTCAACAAGTTCCCCTATGACCGTTGCAGGACTGAACTTATATGTCTCTGCTGCTACGAACATTCTCACCCTTGCTTCCTTAGCTGCTAAAGCTATGTTAGATGTGCCTATTTTATTGACTACAGCGCCATTGGCTGCTACAGTATCTGCTCCAACAATGACCTTATCCACTTTTTTCATTATGTATCTAACAGCCGAATCGGGGATTAGGGTTACATCTATTCCCTCAGAGAGAAGCGCTTTAGCGGTTATATAACCTTGGAATTTAGGCCGAGTTTCTGTGGCATAAACCCTTATATTCTTACCTTGTTTGAAAGCATGAACTATAACCGAGACTGCTGCTGAACTATTGCAATGAGTTAAAATTACGTCTCCATCTTGAATCCTTCTTGAACCTATTAAGCCTATTTTTTCTGTTGCCGTTTTAGAGTATTCTATAAATTCGTTTGAATAGCGCACTATAAGAGAAATTGCTTCGTCAAGTGTTGCCGGTTTAGCTCTTTTCAACCTGGATGTAACATACATTACCGCATTAGGTAGAGATACAGCGGTGGGTCTAGTTGATAAAAGCAACTTAGCTATTTTATCTATGTACCTTATAAAGTCGCTTACCTCTTTTCTTCCAGAGTATTTTTCAGCAGCTATTTTGAGAGCTAAGGCAGCTGCTCTAGCTATCCTGCCTGCCCCCCTAATTCTCATAGTCTTGATGTCGTCAGCTATTTTCACTACATCTTCAGGAATTATTGTAGACATTTCTTCACCTCATTTATTAGAGTTTGAATGTCTGGGAATTCAGGAGGCCATTTACCGTAAATTTGCTTCATAAGTATCGGAATAGCTTGTGGAGCAATAACGCCATACTCTGTTATTATTGCATCAACATACTCTGGCGGAATTACGTCAAGCAATGGTATTTCGACCTTTAATTTTTCACCAATCTTCCTCTTTGTTTCCTCATCAATAATTGTCCTTTCTGGAGCATGGGGTATCTTAATTAATTCGCCAAATATTGTCTCATAACTGAACTTTAATGTTGAAGAAGCAACAAAAACTCTCACCCTCGCCTCATGAGCTGCCAATGCTAGTAATGAGGACCCTACTTTACTAATAACCGCTCCGTTTGCTGCAACAGCCTCTGCTCCAAGAAAAGCTTTTGTTGCATCCTTCATAAAATACCTCATTGCTGAATCGACGATTAGTGTAATCGGAATATTCATTTTGGAAAGTTTCGAAGCAATTATTTTCCCATCATCCCCCGGTCTTGACTCTGCAACATAAACTTCAAACTTTTTACCTTGAGCATATGCCCTTTCGAATATCTTCATTATCGTCTTACTGTATGTTGCGGTAATTATGATATCTCCATGCACTACTCTATTGGCTCCTATAATCGATATCTTCTCTGTGTCTTCACGTGATTTTCTGAGTAAATAGCTTATTTTTTCGAGAATAAGTGAAACATTGCTTTTGAAATCTACGTTTTCCTCTAGATTATGTTTTAGAGTAAGCAGAATTTCTCTAAAAGAATTAATTAACATCGCAGATGTAGGTCTTGAAGAAATTATTTCGTTAGCAACGTATGTTACGTTCTCGACTAAGTCTTTTACTGAATTACTTAGCTTGACTATTTCTGCAAGATTCTCCAGCGCTACTTCAGCTACTCCGGACGAGCTCCTAATATTCCATTCCTTAATGTCTTTAATTACTTTTGAAACTATTGAGACAACATTAGGTGATACCATGTTTAACTATTTCACCTCATACAGTAGCGATGGGTAAAAGAATTTCTTCTTTTTCGCACTCTTGAGAGAGTCCCATTCGTAAAGTATCTTCACGGCTTCGTTAGCTACACGTATTGCGTCATCGACTCCAGCATTAGGTACCAATTCATCAGTTACTCTATTTGCTATGACAGCGCAGATTGAGCCTGCTCTAGCACCATAAATATTAGCTAATGTGAATAATGTTGAGGCCTCCATTTCGAAGTTAAGTACGTTAGCTTTTTGTAAATCAGAAATAATATTTTTCATCCAGCTTAACATGTATCCTTTAAACCCCGGTCTTCCCTGCCCTGTGTAGAATGAGTCTGTAGAGGCCGTTATTCCCACGTGATAATTTACATTTAAAGATTCAGCTGCTTCTATAAGGGCTAAAACTACTTCATAACTAGCTACTGCAGGATATTCGGGAAAAACATATTGCTTAGTTACTCCATCAAATCTTATAGCTCCAACAGATATTATCAGGTCACCGATCCCTATTTCCTTCCTTATAGTTCCGGTTGTTCCAACTCTAATAAAGGTATGTGCCCCAACCCTTAGTAGTTCTTCTATTGCTATAGCAGTAGCTGGCCCCCCTATACCTGTACTCATCGCTGATATGGGGGTGCCCTTATATGTTCCAGTATACGTAACGTATTCTCTGTGGGATGCAACTTTCCTGCTACTATCCCAGTACCTAGCTATTTTAGGTACCCTTTCCGGATCTCCTGGAAGCAGAACATAAGGTGCAATATCTCCTGGCTTACAGGCTATATGATATTGTTCACCCTCAGTAGTTTGTGGTATTGAAGCTGAAATCTTCTTCAAAAAACTAATCACCTGGCACTTGAGTTGTAGTGAGAAACATTATTTTCTCGGTACGTTATTAATAAGATATAGAATAGCTGTTAATAAAGGTAACATTCGTTGATGATGAACCTTTCCCTCACCGAAGCTATTGATGATGTTAACGGTCGCCACTGATTCCAATAAAATAATTCACCTAGGTACTGTATAATGAGATATAGAATAATTAATGGTGCAAACCTTCTCCATACAATTAGGGAGAAAATTATTAACCATATTCTCAACTTAGAGGGCCTAAATGGGAAAATATATCTTAAACCTATACATGTTGTCATTGTAAAAAAGGATAATTCTGTTAGAAAATACGTTTACGTAAATAGGTATTGGTGGAAAATAAAGTATAGCGGTAAGAAAAACAGAACTTCTAAAGTTAAATGGAAATATCTGGGAAAAAGCATACCCTTATCAGAGGAATATGCGTTAAAATTTAAGATAGTAGGGAATGACATCATAATAGATGAAAAATCACTTATGAAACTTAGGGAAATATTAGGTGATATTCTCGAAAGATACAACATAATTAGGGGTTATTGAGAGTTTAAAATTACCTGAGCACACTTGGTCTTTTCACTAACGCTCTAGCTTTACTTAGTAGCTCATTTACCTTCTCTAGGAAGTTTGGTGGTAGTTTTCTAAATACTGGCTTGGGCTTCCTTATCTTATGTCCTGGGTTAATGAATAACTCCTTCATCCTATCCCAATTTTCCTTTGTAATGTCCGTTTCCATACCTAACATGTCCCATATCTTCTGAGCATGTTTAGGTATGAATGGTGCTAGCATTAGCGCTAGAAAACCTACAGCATTAGCTGAGAGCCAAAGTGTTGTTTTAGCGTCGCTTATTGTTTCTTCATTTTTAACTTTATCCCAAGGCGCTTTCCTATTTAAATACTGGTTTCCATGTCTTGCCAATTCAATAACTGCCTGAAGGGCTAGCTTAAGTCTTACTTCGTTAAAGAATTTCTCTACAGTATTTGGTGTTTGCAAAATCTTATTTTTAAAGTCATAGTCGATTCCGTTTAGCTCTCCAGGTTCCGGTACTTCATGATTAAAGTATTTTGCTATGAAACTAAGTGTTCTATGTATGAAATTACCTATGTCATCGTTTAAATCGCTATTAATTATCCTGTAAAACTCTTTCCATGTGAAATTGGTATCCTTAACTTCAGGTCTCATGGATATTAGAGCAAATCTCCAGTAATCGGCATCAAACATTTCCAATGCCTCATCTATCCATACTCCTATTCCCCTGCTTTTACTGAACTTTTCACCCTCAAATGTTAGATATTCTGTTGCTGCTACTTGCCAAGGTAGAACCAGTTTCTCGCCGGAGGCCATTATTAGGGCTGGGAGAATTATTGCATGGAAAGGTATGTTGTCTTTGCCTATGAAGTATACAGTCTTTGTTTCCGGATCTCTCCAATATCTCTCCCAGAGGTCACCCTTTCCCTTTTTAACACCATATTCTATTGTTGCTGAAATATAGCCCAATAATGCATCGAACCATACGTATATTGTTTTATCCTCAGCACCTGGAAATGGCGCAGGTATTCCCCATTTATTATCCCTAGTTATAGCTCTAGGCTTTAGACCCTCCTTTATCCAATTTAGCGAAAATTTCTTCACATTGTCAGGGAAGTTTTCATGCTCCACTATGAATTTTTCTAAATCATTAGTTAACTTAGGTAAGTCAAAATACCAATGCCTTGTCTTTTTAAATATTGGTGTTGAACCGCAGAAAACACATTCAGGACTGATTAACTGCCATGGCTCAAGAAGTCTACCACATTTATCGCACTGATCTCCTCGAGCTCTTTCATAACCACAGTAAGGACACGTTCCCTCAATAAATCTATCGGGTAAAAACATTTCATCTTTAGGGCAATAAGGCATCTGAATTTCCTGTGTAAAAATGTACCCATTATTGTAGATCTTAAGCAGAAAATCTCTAACAAACCTTATATGTATTGGGTTTTCCGTTCTAGTGTAATTGTCAAAGCTTATTTTGAACTCCTTAAAAAGCTTAGATACATACTCATGCACTTGATCTGTAAGCAGTTTAGGATCGATGTTTCTCTTTCTAGCTTCTACTTCAATAGGTGTCCCATGTTCATCGCTACCGCTAACGAAAACTACATCTTCCCCCCTCATTCTAAGATATCTCGCAAAAACGTCAGCTGAAAGCACTGAACCTATAAGCGTCCCTAGGTGAGGTACCGAATTCACATAAGGCCATGCTGAACAAACAATCCACTTCCCCATAACAATGAACCCCCTATTCTCTTAACTTTAAAATTCTAACGTTAAATAAGGTTTACCGAAATTGCAATATACGTCTCTACACATAGATGGTTGCGAGAAAGAACCCTAGATAGGGGTGAATAATTTATGGTTAAGAGAAGGAGAAGTATTTGGGATATATTTGACGAGTTTTTCGAAGACGTATTTGAAGATTTGGATAAGGAATTTAGAGATTGGATGAAAAGATTTGAGAAAATAGAGGAAGAATTTGTTAAAGCAACTCGAGAGGGAAGGGTTATAGGTCCTTACGTTTACGGCTTTAGTATAACCATAGGTCCCGATGGCAAACCTATAATTAAAGAATTCGGTAACATACGTAGAGAAGCAGGTAGACCTAAAATAGCAGAGGAAAGAGAGCCTTTGGTTGATGTTTTAGAGGACGAGAAAACAATAACCGTAGTTGCCGAAGTACCTGGCGTAAATAAGGAAGACATAGACATTAGAATAAAAGATAGAACACTCATAATTTCAGCTCAAAGTGGCGATAGAAAATACTATAAAGAAGTGGAATTGCCAGCAAAGGTAAAGCCTGAGACTGCAAAGGCATCATATAAGAATGGAGTTCTTGAAGTTAGATTTGAAAAGGAAAAAGAGGAAAAGAAGGAGGAAGGTATAAGAATTAAAGTGGAATGAAATTAAACATGAAGTCTAAGGTTATTTTTATAAACTATTCAAAATACCCCTTTCTAATAACTCCGCAAAGATATTTTGAAGAAAAATATGGATATTCACTAGGCTTCATAGACATAGTTAGAGCTCATATTAACGAAAATATTAGAAAAAGAGTTACTGAGAGAATAGTGGGAGCAATAAAAGCAAGGATACCGGATCCGAAAAACATCTCAGATGACGAAGAAATATTGTCATTCTACATTTCATTACTTATTTTAGGTGGAATAAATGATAAATGGCTTACTATACGCTATGGAGTTTATGAAGCTAAGAGAATAGGGAGGTATTTAGAAAGAGAGAAACCTGAAGTAATTGAAGCTATCGGTAAAATTTTAGGCTTAAATATAAAGTTCCTAGGCTTAAATGGGGCATATAGGATCCCATATGATGTGAAAAGAGGGAAAGCAATATATTCTTATTTACCGTTTAAGGTTTCAATTTATGATTACTTGAAGTCGATAAGACTTCACACGGATCCTCTATGGAAACTTTCTAATCAAGTGATAAGTGATGGTTATATTTACTTATCTCAGCAAAGAGTGAGTAGATTTATTGAAGAAATAATTTCGCAAAGAATAGTTGAAATGGTAAGACCCATAGACGTAGATGAATTACCAAAGGAACTTAAAGACCTCTTTGAGCAGCTAAATAGTATTTATCAAGAGGAGAGAAAAGAACATGTAAAGAAGGCTATTAGGTTTAGTTTACGCGAAAAGTTTGAAGAATTAAAGTCTCTAGAAATTGTAGAGCCAGAAGCTTTTCCACCATGTATAAAAACACTATACCAAGAAGCATTAAATGGAAAACATTTATCGCATCACGCTAGATTTGCTTTAGCATCATTTCTTTTAAATATAGGATTAGATGTTGATTCTGTAGTTAATGCTTTTAGGAAATTACCTGATTTTAACGAGAACATTGCTAGATATCAAGTAGAGCACTTAGCTGGATTAAGAGGATCACGAAAGAAGTATAAACCTTACAATTGCAATACCATGAGAACACTTGGTCTCTGTGTTTCTGAATGTAATGTTAAGAACCCGCTCGTATTCTACTATAAAGAAGTCTTAAATAAAATGAATAAGAGCTAGATATTTAATTTGTGCAAGTTACAATTCAAAAACTATTTTTTCATAACCGCTTATTCTATCACCTTTTCTAGCCCAAACATATAGGATGTTTTGCTTTACTAAGTCGTAATCTCCCGAAATATATACTTCCTTAACCTTAGCCTTTTCAGGAAAGAACCAATATATTTCATAGTCGTACTCAGCGATTTCTTCTTCATAGTAGTCTTCAAAAGTATTCTCTCCTCTATGAAGTTTGCCTTTAAATCTTATGAAGTAAACTATGTATGGATGATCTCTATATCCGGCGAAATCTATGTTAACCATGAGAACCCTAGGTTTTACTCTTTCGCCGTTAACATAGATTTTCTCGTTAGAGAGAAGTTTGTTCATAGCATTATGGAGCTTCGCTATTTCAGTATAGTATTCGCTTGGTTTATGAATAAGTTTGAAGTAATACTCGTTTTCATCATAATATGTAAATTTAAGAACCTGATTAAACGTTCCTTTACGCTCAACTATAAAATATGATTCCGCGTGGATAGGGATTATTTTCAACGCTAACATCCTCAACAATAAAAAGGAGGAAAATTAATGTGCGGGAGGCCTGACGCCTAGGGGTGGAGTCTCCCGTGCTCACCCCTACCCGCGACGCGGGTTTAGGTTGCACGGGCCGTGGGTTCAGAAAATATCTTGAATTATAGTTCTTATATTTGTTTCTTTTGTATCTCCATTATCTCAGGGCTTATTTTAACCCATAATGGTCGCGGATCGCCAACTATTCTTATTAGAGCTTCTCCCGTTTTAAGCCATGTTATTTTCTCTTTTTCCGTCTCATTTAGCTTCATATATTTACTAACACTTTCAATGTAATCCTTACTATTTGATCCGAAAATAACAAGTGTTCCAGCGTTGTCAAGGATTTCCTTGGGAAAGTCTGACATGTCTTGAGATGCAAGCGCTACTGCTAAACCATAGCCTCTACCTTCTTTTACCAATGTTTTAACTATTTTCTTACTTGAATGCGTATCCATAAGCCTCCAGGCTTCATCAAGTACCACCAGATACCTTATACTGTTTGTAGGCGTAAGCGTTAACATGTAATTATTAAGTATTTGCAATAATGCTAAAGTGTAAAGTTTACGGTACTCTTCCGGTAATTTATGTAGAGCAAATATTATGGGCTTCTTAAATTCAAATATGTGAAGTTTTCCGAAGAAAACTTTAGACCTTATTGTTTCGAGTTTTGTTAATAGGTTAAACTCAACATCTTTGTCACCATAATCTCTTGAAAGAACCTTCACCGTTGAAGTAAGGTTTTCAAAGGTTGGCGCAGATACTGATTCATACGTTTTTATAAGGGCCATGTACAGTAGGTATTCTTCTCTAGGTGTTAAGGAAGTTATGCTCTTAATTAGCTCAACTACTTGTTTAGCTCTTACTCTAGGGCTTGTAAACCATGTGTAAAGAATATTTATGTTTACTTTTTCGGGATCAACAATACTAAACATAGGTAAGGAGCTTCTTAAACTAAGGAATTCGCCGCGTAAGTCAAAAATCCATACTGGAACTTCGTACTCTTCAACAGTTCTCTTTGCTAAAGCATATAGAAAAGTTGTTTTTCCTCTACCTGTAGGACCTATCACAACTATGTGCTTTGTTAGGTATTTTTCAAAGTCGTAGAAAACCGGGGTGTTGTAGTCTATGTCTGTACCTAAATATATGCCCTTACTGGGTATTTTAGGCCTCTTAACATAACTTATCGGTACCATGAAGCCTATGTCTGTCTCTAATACAACATTGTATTTCGTTTCTTTAAGAATACCTAAGCTTATAGCCTCTAGAACCTCATAAGAAGTAGCTTTTCTTACACCTAAGCCTAGAGATGCTTTAAATGATGAAATAACCGCATTACTCTTAGCCTCTAGTGTTTTCTTCAAGCCTCTCTCGGAAGATGCCCTAGCCTTCACTACAACATAATACTTTATACCTACTGGTTTTTCACCTTTGACTATTCTCTCATACGCTTTTTCAAGCCTACTAAGTTTTTTCATTATTTGCGGATTTGCAGGGTCTGTTGAAGCCATTATTTTATAATTTACTATTTTTCTCTCAATATTTTTCATAAACGATGTTTGATCCACCTTACGTTTTAAAAGGACTATTGATACGTCATCTTCTGTTGCTGTAATAAAACCTGTAAATGATTTAACTTGTTGAACTAAGAAGTCTTGAGATACGTCTCTGAAACTATATGGAATATCGTCTACTACATATACTGCTAATCCAGCTAGGTCATTATCTTTACGAATTATAAATACATTATCTTCTACACTAATATTTTCATTGCCGAAATTAAGTTTTGAGAAAAGTCTCACCTTATCTTTAAGCTTCGGAAGTACTACTAGGAAAGCTAACGAAGAAAATGTTATGAAACTTACTAATGCTAAATAGTAGCGAACATCTATTACATCTTTAATAAAGACATACATTAGAGCACTTATTCCAATAAGTATTATGATTAGTGGTATTCTGTCATTAACTTCCACTTTTTACTCCCTCATAACGTTTTTATAGTAAAGCACTATGACTATAGCCGGAAAAATCAACGTCATCGCTAAAAGAGCTAATATGCTATTGCTAAGTTTAATGTTGCTACCTAAGAGCGCATAAATTATGAAAACTACATTTAGGAAATACATCATTATTAATGATTTAAAACTGTAGGGATTCATAACCTACACCTAAACGTAGTCTCTTATTGGTATTCTTAACTTCCTCCCTCCAAGCGCATAAGCAAATGAGTATGTTATTGAGATAAGTATCGTTAGATACGTTATTGGAAGAATTATCCATTGAAAGAAAACCTTGCCTATTGCTTTACCTAAGGATTCTACATCAAAACCTTGGCTTATTGTTGTAGTAGTATCGCTAAAATAACCTTCGTCCTTGAGCACAACTTTAAAACTATTTTTGCTATTCATACCAGAGAACTTTACTTTAACCGTTGACTTACCTTTAGGCATCTTGAATTCTATAATAGATACTTTTACATTATTCCATAGGTACTCATTGCCTGTTAAATTAATGTTTTCATTATTTATTCTAACATTATCTACGTTTACGACTTCGGGAATGAATAGAACTTTAACATAATTTTCAGATAAACTTTCGAAAGAAACTATTGCCTCATACCGATCTAGTTTTACATCATCTATTTTGCAATCCTTCCCTACCATTAGTAAAACTGTGTTACCTAGGTAAACGATGTTGTTTAGGGTGAAATCATATATGTAGTCCGAATTAGGGTCTAAATACGGGTTATACTTGAAATCTTTTGGTGAAACCTTTGTTTCACCGAGTTTAGTCCCGAAATAGCGAAATACTACGTGAAGCTTATCAACATTTAACGGCAAACCCCCTGTAGGCCTTCCTGCATCATAGTATCCTTCAATATTGGTATAGTATGTCGCTATCTTCCTTGTTCCATTATAATTAATATACCAATCTGTTTCAACATACGGTATTGGTGTGCCGCGTAAATCCATGATTCTACCTTTTGCAAAAAATACTCCAAGCTCGTTTCTTAAGTTACTTATGGCATAAGTCTTCTTGAAGTTAATGTTTTCTAAGGGATTTTCTTCACCCATGCTCATTGCTGCTACGAACGAGGGAAGGAAAGGTAAAGCTATTGTAAACACTATAGAGAGAGCTATTAATGATGCTCCAGCACTTCTAGCTATTCTGAAAGGAATAGCGTACAGTAGTATTCCTAATGCGAGTATTTTTGCGAAGTACTCCTTAAAGACCAACCCTAATACGAAAAAGAATTCCATAATAATAAGCGTGTATGTAGCAATACTTGTTATAGGCCCCAGAAATGAGGATACCAAAGCTTTCCCACCGGTATATGATATTGCTAAAGACGCTCCTATGAGAAGAGATATGAATGAGCTTAAAGTCAATGTTCTATTGATTAACCAGTTAAAGTAAACATCCCAACTTACACCAAACATGCTTCCGAAGTGTGAAATAAACTCAACAATAGATGTAAAGAATAGTACAAGAATTGTTACAGCGAATGAATCGTAAATTAATGCTGGAGCCCACTTCTTAATACTCCAAAGCGGTATAGGAAGTAAATATATTAAGGCACCTAAATAATAGGTGAGTATTGCAAGTGAGTACGCTAGTACTAAAAAATCATTTATCATCTAAATGTTTCCCCCTATGCTAAGTTGATGAAGCGAGGTACTTAATTAACGCGAAAATACTTGTTCCAACAGCTAGCCAGAAAGCACCTAGAATTGCATCTTCAACAATATCTTGCCCAAATCTTTTAACCCTATATATGGGGATAGGTGAACCTTTAAGAAGCCACCCTATAGCCCATGAAAGCATGAAGATAGCCCACGCTGCTACAACAACTCTATTAGTTAAATCATTAATTAAAGCCTCTATGTCCACAACTACCTCCCCCTAAAAGTAATGAAGGTTTTTAAAGGCTTTTTTGAGCTTTTAAAAAGCAATTGTTTTAGATAATTCTCAAAATACTTTTATAGTTGGTACTACGGTATTACTATTGGGTGATAATTCTTTTGAGCATATTATGTCTTAACGATACTGTTGTTGTAACATTCAAAGTACGTCGCGAACTTTTAGATAAACTTGATGAACTTGTAAAGAATGGTCACTTTTCGAGCAGGAGCGAAGCTATAAGAACAGCAATAATAATGTTAATTAACACGTACAATAAAGAGGAAGGTGACGGAAAAGAATTAAGTAAAGAGAATTTAAAAGAAATCTTTGGACCAAGAATTACCGTTTTAAGCTAATTAGTTTTCCTCGAAAGCTAACCTTAATTCTATCCAATGTGGGTCTTTCTAATCTAGCATTACACTTAGGACAAACCCCGCTATACCAATTCATTATCTCACTTGGCGTAGGTAACCCGTAATAGTCTTGACCAACACGCTCAAAAGTATAAAGTTCAAAACCGCAATTCTTACATACATAGATAACAGGCACATTACCCACCTTAGGTAATACTGACGATATCGCTCACTACTATGTAGGAAAAAGTATTTACTAGCTTCTCCTAAGTAATACCAAACAAATTCTTTAAACAAATAAATAAATTTTAATTCATTACCTCTCTCGATAAGTTTATCTGTTTGTTTAAGTAATACCGACGGTTAAAGATAAATATCACTTTTCAACACTATAAAGCTTCCAGTTATAACAGATGAATAATCATTAATTAACTTGCTTGGAAAAACAACGCATTTGAAGTGCCATAGGAATGTACGTTTCACCTAAGGCTAAAATTTCGAAGAATGTTGTTATCGAAGGAGAAACCGTAATTTTAGGAAACACCTTTATAGGTGCTGAGAGCATCATAGGTCATAACACTATAATAGGTTATCCAATACGGAATAAAATCCTTCAACTTCTAACAGTAAAAAAGCCCTCTAACTACATAGCGTACGATAGCATAAGTTCCGGAAGTTTCATCGGTACACGATGTATTATTAGAGCTGGAAGCATAATTTATGAAAATGTTCGCTTAGGAGACTTTGTTGAAACGGGACATAATGTAGTTATTAGAGAAAACACTAGAATCGGTAAGGGTAGTAAGATCGGCACAGGAACCATAATTGATGGGAATGTTGAGATAGGAGAGAACGTAAGCATTCAATCATCAGTTTATATTCCTCCGGAAACGAGAATAGGTAACAACGTATTTCTCGGACCAAGAGTTGTAATAACTAATGATAGGTATCCTCCAAGCAAACGTTTTTTGGGCGTAGTAGTAGAGGACAATGTTGTTATAGGAGCAAATTCAACATTGATAGCTGGCGTTAAAATAGGAAAGAATTCCGTTGTAGCTGCAGGCGCTGTTGTTACAAAGGACGTTCCTCCTGAAAGTGTAGTTGCTGGTGTACCAGCAAAAATTATAGGTAGTTACGAAGATTACGTGAAGAAGAAAGAAAAGTACGAGAAAGGGGAGTATGTTAAGAAAACATTGGCCTAAAGTCGCGAAAGTTTATTGGTGCCCTAATTGCAACATCCCATTAGTTAGTAGTAAATGTTCAAAATGCGGCGGAGAAGGAATAGAAGTTAAGCTTAGAGAACCTGCTGATGCTAGATTAGCTTTTAAAAGAGATATAGAAATAGCTTTAGAGGCATCTAGGGAAAAATTCGGCACAGAAAAAGCCTTTAAATCGGTCATGGGAAAATCTGAAATAATACTGTTAAATAAGACAACACATATTGATGACGCAAAGGAATTAGTAATAAATGGAAATAATGCTGGCATTTTACTTTTCAACCCATTTACATTAAAATGGGAATTTAGACCATCATACTACGGTGCACTTAGAATTTTAAGCGATAATGTTGCAGAAACAATTATTATAAAGGATGAGGTTAAGGAAAACGAAATAATCCCGTTTAAAGGGGAAAGTATTGATGCAGGCAAATATGTTATACTAGCGGATCCTAACGGTAATCCTTTAGGTTTAGGATTAGTTTTGAAGAGCGGAAAAATACGTGTACTAAAGAAATATAAGTACAGATTCGTTTACGAAATCTCTAATACTAGAGCGACAATAAATGACGTATTAAAGGGTAATATTGAAAAACTTGAAAAACAAGTAGAAGAAGCAACAGCTTTCATAAAGAAAATGAGTAACAAAGTAGGAAAACAAGTTATAGTTTCTTTCTCAGGCGGTAAAGACAGCCTCGTATCTCTACATTTAACTCTTAGAAGTATAGGTGAACCTTCCCTCCTCTTCAACAATACAGGAATAGAATTACCTGAAACAATAGAAACTGTAACAAAAGTTTCGGAAAAATATGGTTTAAAACTTGAAGTAGCTGATGCGGGTAATGCATTCTGGAGTTCTGTGGAAATCTTTGGACCGCCAGCAAGAGATTATAGGTGGTGCTGCAAGGTCGCTAAATTAGTTCCCCTAGCTAAGAAGATGCTTAAAGAATGGCCTATGGGTGCACTAAATATTGTAGGTCAAAGAGCCTATGAGTCTCTTGAGAGAGCAAAAAGTACAAGAATTTGGCGTAATAAATGGGTGCCTTTGGTTATAAGTGCTTCACCAATACAGTACTGGAACCAACTTTCAATATGGCTTTACATATTTAAAGAAAAATTACTTGATAATGTTAATCCATTATACTTCAAAGGTTTCGATAGAATAGGATGTTTTATGTGTCCTGCTAGTAGATTAGCTGAGTTTGAAGAGGTAAAGAAAACCCATCCTAAGCTATGGAGTAGATGGGAGTGCTTCCTTTGTAAATGGGCTAAAAAAATAGGGGCTCCTAAAGAATGGATAACCCTAGGTCTTTGGAGATGGCTAGGACCAGCATCTCCCAAGAAGGTATTGTCAAAGAAAACTACATTCAATGCCTATGAGTGGTATAGCTCATATAGCAAGTGGATAGACTTAAAACCTATAGAATTTGACGAAGAAAAAATATCATTTAAGTTAAAATTTAACAAGCAACTTAATTTAAAAGCGATCTCATCAATCGCAGTAATATTAAGTAAGACAGTAAAATTCACAAATAGCGATGTAATCGAGGTTTCCGCAGACACTTTAAAATATGTTTTCAAAGGAGAAGGCAAAGTTGAAGTAACTACCTATAAACCTCAGGAGAAATTAGTAGAGGAATTCCTAGATGCAGTAAAGATAGTGTATAGAGCCTATTATTGCGTAGACTGTGGCTCATGTGCAACACTATGTCCAGCTAACGCAATAAGCATAGCTAATAAGAAACCTGTGGTTAATAAGGCTAAATGTCTTAATTGTAGAGCATGTAATGATATATGCCCTATTTCAGAAGTTATGGTTGAGAAGCTCATAGCAGCTTTAATATTTAAGAAATATGATGCTTGGAGAAGAAGAACTAAGAGAAGCAGATATGAAACGGCACAGCTTCTTGCTGAGCTTATGAGAAAGGTTAAATTATCATCTTCTCCAATATCGTCTGGTTTTAATAAATAATATTTGATGCTTGATAAGCTCTTTATAAAATTCTTCACAATCCTCAAAGTACTTGCCCACAATTTTAGCAGCATTGCGATAACCTATACCAAAAGTTGAAAGAGCTATAATAGCGGCTTTTCCGAACCTTAAAACTAAATCTGCTTTAAGCCTCTCTTCCTTCAGTACAGCTTTCTCGGAGGAGCTTAACTCCATATTTCTCCTTAGCTTTCGGATAATGCTTTCGATAACTTCGTCTGTAGGCGAAAAAACTGTTAGAAAACCAGAACCACAAATGTTACATTTCGGATACTCAGGAATTTCCGATATTTTAAACTTCCCAATAATGCTTCCACACATTAGACAAGCCAGCTTAACTTCTTTTTCCTCAATTTTCCTCCTAAAAACCTCCACTATTCTAGTGTATGGTGAGGTCTCAACCGCCACATCATAGTATGTAAGCGCTGAAAGAGTTTGTGAGGTTAAAAGTGAAAAATCGTTTGAATAAATCACTTTAACATTTATTTTTCCCTCTCTTAAAAGCCTTATAAAATCTCTTAAGGCTTTTACATCTATTTTCTCAGCTAAAACTTCGTTAATTGCCTCGTTTCCTATAGGCGTTTCTACGTAATGAGAAAGAACCTTAGAAACATTCTTTATGCTTACATCCCGTCTTATAGCGCCAAAACGTTTAGCGACATTGTAAAGTTTCCACTTAAAAATACTGCTCTTCTTGATGTTTTCAACGAGAATGTATTTTAAATATTCATCACCTATGTTTTTTAGCTCATTAATTACATACTTAGCGTCAATGTTTATATTACTTTGCAATACTATCTTGTATGGATCGCTTTTACTTATTACTTCAGCCCCTGTTTTTCTAAGAATGTACGAGAGTATGAGCATAAGACCAAAGTTTCCTTTACTCCCTAAATGTGAATGTATTATTGCCGTTTTACCTCTAACTACTTCTATCACCACATTTCTATCTGATGGTAACCATTTTTCTTTCGAGTAATGCTCTATAATTTTCTTAAGTACAAAATTTAGTGTTGATTGCGAGCAAGGATAGTTCGTTAGTGCTCTTACACCTTCGTTAATTATTCTACGTTTTAACGCACCAACTTCTCTAGAAACCTTATAGTCTACGGGTATTAGTTCGCCTTCCCATCTCGGAATAGCTCCTAACGCTTCCTTAGCGGGTTTAACGTAAACATATTTCTCATCGTAATCTAAAACTTCCCATACACTTCCTGAAAGTAAGAATTTAACGCCAACATCTAATGATGTTATTACGAAGTCCTCATCTAACTGACCTATAATGGTGTTATCGATAACGTTTTTTACTAAATAATGCCTTACGTCAGGTATCATAGAAACCTCGTAATAGTACATCCTCGTTTTACGTGTTTTCCTTACCTTCTCCCCATTAAACGATATTACTCCTAGTGATGATGCGAAACTTAGTGTTTCAACTAATGTTTCATAACTTAAGTTTCTATAGTAAAATGATTTTCTAAGAACTTTATAGATTTCATAAGCACTAAGCTCTTCATACTCTAGCAACATGCCAGCTACTTCATATATGAGAACATCTAAAGGAGCATCGTAGATTGTTTCCTTTCCAAGATTCTTATGGAGCATTCTTCTAGCTATAACTAGCGACTCCAATGCGTCATCAATATTAGTTAATGTTATAATATAACCTAAGGATTCTGCTTCCTCTCTATGACCCGAGCGACCTACTCTCTGCATGAGTTTTATAGCTTGTCTTGGAGAACCATACTGAACTACGACGTCTACTCTCCCTATATCAATACCTAATTCTAAAGATGATGTAGCGATAACGTATTTTGCAATGCCTTTTTTGAGCTTTTGCTCCACCGAGACTCTTACTGCTTTAGAAAGACTACCATGGTGTACTAAAGCATCAATTCCGAAAACACTTCTCAGTCTTGAGGCTAAAAGTTCTGCTAGGTCTCTTGTATTAGTAAATATTATAGCAGACTTGGCTTTATCAAGAATTTCAACTATTCTTCTAAGTCTAGCAATAGTATCTGAAGTAAGCCCTTCTTTAGAAGCTAAAATTTCATCCTCTTCTTTAGGCTGTGGGGTTTCAACAATAACCCTGTAGGGTTTCTTATATTCAACCTCAACTACCTCAACATATCTGGGACCGCCGACAAACCTCTTTGCCAATTCAACATTTCCGACAACGGCTGAAAGCCCTATTCTCTGAAACTCTCTTCCAACAAGCTTAACTAGTCTTTCAAGGGCTACTGAAAGTATAACACCACGCTTACTCGACATAAGCTCATTTACTTCGTCAATGACAACCCATCTAACATTCTTAAGCGCCTTTCTCATAAGATTATGGACTAGAAGGTAATGTAGTGTCTCAGGAGTAGTTATCAACATATGTGGAGGATTTTCAGCAATTTTCCTTCTAAAATACTGTGTTGTATCACCATGTCTTACAGCAACATTTAATCCTATCTCTTTAGCTATATGTTCCATTCTGACAAGAATATCTCTATTTAGAGCTCTTAACGGTGTTACATAGAGCAGTAAAATGCCCTGTTCCTTCCCATAATTTTCAAGAATTCTCGAATATATAGGGAAAAGTGCTGCTTCCGTTTTACCAGAACCGGTCGGGGCCATAATCAACGTATTATATCCCTTTAGAATGAGAGGTATTGCTCTACGCTGAACAAGCGTTGATTTTACATAGCCATACTTTAAAATGACCTCTCTAAGTTTGGGATTTAGTAATCTAAATACATTGCTGTCACTACTACTATCTGAATCTGCTGAGTCCCTCAAGTTTATCATGTTAAATTCCGCTTTCATCTCTTATATTGGAAAATAGCGTTTAATCTCTTAAAAATTAATATACTCCATGATGTTAAATTTAGGATATGGTAAAAGAATGCTCATGAAGAAAATTACTTCATTTACCATAGTAGCTTTTATATTGTCTACTTATGTTCTGTTATTTTCACTAGCCACTAATGCGTTAATAATGTCACCGATGATTTATGTTGTAATAGTGTTCTTTCAACTGCTATTGACCGTGTTGTTTGAGTCGCCAACATTAGCCTTAATCTCCTCTTTTATGGTTGTTTTAGGTATAAATGTTTTTAAGAGGTATGTTCTCCTATTAGCCTCAATATTAGGCAGTTTTGAATTATACTATTTAGTTTTTGCAATAGACTCTTTAGTTAAAAATGTTTCAACATACTTAGTCGTTTTAGCAACATATGTAACCCTTTACTATTCATGGACCTTTATAGCTAAGAGAGGTGATTATTTAATAGAGAAGATAAGAGAAAAAGAGTTTAAGAAGCCTAATATAAATGTTAAATACGCTACTTTAGCATTATTTGTTTCGCTAGCTATCATGTTAATTAGGCCTATGACATTATTAGATGAAACAATTTACCTTATTGGTGTTTTAGTCTCAATATTTGCTATCGGAACAGGCAAGCATAGTGTTTTAACGATACCTATTTTATCTTGGATTGCAATGCCACTTTTCCTTACTCTTAAGGAGGAAACAGCAACTGTTAGACTTAAGAGGCCTTTGTTGAGAGAAGGAGTAGTCTTAGGTAAAATAGCCGCAACATTAACTTATGGAAAACCTGTTAACGAATGGTTAAAGGATAAAATAACCGCAAAATCTCCTTCATGGTACTGGCGTAAACTAAGCGGTAACTATACATTTAATCCGTATCACCAAGTAAACTATCACATACTAATAACAGGGACTAGTGGAACAGGCAAGTCCAGTTTAGCTAAGAAACTTGTTAAAGAACTATATTATAAATGGAATATACCATCGCTTATACTAGATCCACACAATGAATATGTAGATTTAATAAGGGAATTAGGAGGAATTGTTGTAGATGCATCTGAGATTTCAGTAAATCCGTTAGAACTAGATGGTGCTTCTCCTAGAGAAAGAGCAGTCCAAGTAGCAGATACTTTACAAAGAGCCTTTAGATTAGGTAATTTGCAAAGAGCATTATTAGAAGATTTAATTGAGGAAGCATATGCAGAGAAAGGCATCCTTTTAGACGATAAGGAAACTTGGAATAATTCTCCACCAACCTTTCAAACATTACTTAAAGTTGTTGAAAAGAAAATAGAATATGCTGAATCAAGTGCTGAAAGAAGCCGTTATGAAAGCTTAAAACCGTATCTTAGAACGTTAGCTTCAACAATTTTTAAAAATACAACAATTGAGTTTAGTAAAATATTAAGTAAACCCAGTGTAATTGCTATGGCTAAACTTCCCGGAGACTATGTTAAATCCATTCTCTCAGAAACAATTCTTAGGAAAATAGCTCATAAAATGTACTTGACCGGTAAAAAGAGAATATTGAATAACTACATAGTAATAGATGAAGCGCATAGGCTTTACAGAAGAAGTGTCGAACCTTCACTCGTAGCCAAACTTATGATGGAAAGTAGAAAGTTTGGAATAGGATTTATTATAATAACGCAACAACCTTTAGACATCGACGAATCCATAATTGCAAATGCGGCAACAAAAATATCGTTTAAAATAGCTGAACCCGAAAACTTAGATTACATAGCGAAAGCGTTTGCAGGCTTTGTTACAGATAATAGGTACGATATGGTTAGGAAGGCTATATACTACTTACCAAACTATTATGCCATAATAAAGGATAGCACATTGAGCGAACCAGTAATTGTTAAAACAGATATAGCCAATGTTGAACAAGGTTTTTAAATACCTCTTAAACTACTATTTCATCGACTCAAACCTTGCCTAACTTCGTGGGGGTTTAAATTTTTGTCCAAAGATGAGGTTATTAGTGAAGAGGCAGAAGAGGCTACAGCTAAGGAAGAGGAGATTGAAGAGGAAGAGGAGGAATTTAGTGAGGAACTATCAGTTCAGGATCTAGAATTTTTTGTTGAAATAACTGAGCTTTGGGAGAAAATGCTTAGAGGAGAAGCTTCCTTAAACGAATTAACAAAGCTTGAGCAAAGAAAGGTTAAGGTTAGAGCTAGAAGGAGAAGAAAGAGGAAGTAATAAATTGTTGAGACCTCAAAAGCTACTTCTTTATTTATTCTTCCTACACTTCACTTTTAACAACATTAACATTGTAACCAGCATTTTCAAGAACCTTTACTATGTCTTCAATAGAAATGCTTCTATCAAAGACTAAACCTATTTTTCTATTGCCTCCTTCACTTATGAGTTTTACTTTATCTATAAGTACGGTTCCACGGAGCATATCGTTGACATCATGGGGTATCAATATGTAATTTTTAAACTTTTTACGTGCTATTTCATAAAATACGTCAAAGTTTTTCACAATCCTAGCAACTTCGCTTATATCCTTTTCCTTATTAGGAAACTTTTCTAAAAGAATTTGAAGTAGCATTTCCACTTCCTTAAGAGGAATTTCAACATACTTGTAGTTTCCGATAATTATTTTAACCGTAATATTTTTAGTCACCATTCATACCCCATAATTTTACGGTAAAAAATTACCATATTTTAAATTAAAAAAGTAACATTATAAAGTTTGGTTAGGAAATATTTTAGAGTGTGGTGAAGTATAGGATGTCATTTAGAGCAGTATATCCGTCAGCATCTAAGTTTAAATACATAGCACAAACTTTAGTTAAAATAGCCGATGAAATACCGTTTACAGCTAATGAAAACGGTCTCTTCGTGAAAACATTGAGTCCCGATAAAACAACAATGATTTCACTTACAATACCTTCTTTAGCATTTGATGAGTTCGAATGCCCTGAAGAAACAACATTTATTGTGAGTAGTGATGAACTCAATAAGACGGCTAGACGTGGTTCAAGAAACGATATGGTTGAGCTTGTTCTTGAAAAAGAGAATAGAAGGCTAAGAATGTCGTTCATAGATAAGAAGCTCGGATACAAAAGGACATTTTATGTACAACTAAAGGAGGGTGTTATAGAGAAACTACCTGAGCCAAAACTGAAATTACCTGCTGTGGTAAGGATGATTAGCGATGACTTTAAGAACCTAGTTAAAGACGCTAAAATCGTAGGTGACGAAATAGAGTTCATAGCAACTCGGGAAAAGCTTGAAGCAAGAACAGTAACTCCTCAAAAAGAATATTATAATATCATGAGGCTTGATAAACCGTTAATATCACTTATAGTTGAAGAATCCGAAGTTGCATCAACATACGGTATAGACTTATTAGAAATAACGTTAAAAGCTGTTGCTGCATCCGAGACAGTAACATTAGAATTTGGTTCCTCTATGCCTATGAAAGTTACATTTGAGGTTCCCGGAGGGGGATCATTAGTTTATTGGGTTGCTCCTAGAGCGCAGGCATAACTAAGTTACTCGAGCTTGCCCAACAATTCCTCGAGAACTTTCTGAATTTTTTCTTCAGCCACTTTCTTTTCAGCCTTCCTTACTTCTTCGAATGTTTTAGGTTTTGTTTCAGGAAACCATACAGGTTTTGAACAATGATTTCGTTCAGAACATAAGAGACAACATGATGCGCAAATTTGTCTTCCCGGATGAAGCCAACATGTTAATGTTGGAATGTAATTTCCACAAATATGGCAACGTTCCCAATACATTGTCACCGTTTAACATCTCCAATTTAGTGATAACCGAATTTAATCTTAAACTCATCGTATATCTTTTTAAGCTTAAGTTCCCATTTAGCTAAATCCTTAGGATCTTCGGGATATTCATAGTAATGTTTTTTCACCTTATCCATGAGCGTTGCTAGCGTTTTAAGTTTTAAAAGCAAACTTGGCTTACTTATAAACTTTAACGCGCTAATAATCTTATTCGCTATACTCATTTTTAAATCTCCGGTTGAGCTTATTTCTAAAAGTTCATCTTCAGAAACCATTTTCCTCTTGATTATTAACGTTAGTTCTTCCTCACTTAGTCTCTGAAGAACCATTCTAAGTAAATCTAAAGATGCTTGCTTAGCACCATAGCCCATAATATATATTTTATTCGTTTTCCAAAGAGTCTCTGTCGTAATTATTCCTTCACTTAAGGCATCTATAGAAGCATTAGCCGCAGCCCAAGCAGATATTAGAGAAGATCCTATACCTCCACCATGGACAGGATTTGCCGTAAAGGCAGCATCACCTATCACTATGAAGTTAGAGTAAACAAGTGTTTTAAGAGGTCTACGAGTAGGTACTATACCTCCACCAGCATGCAGAAGTTTTGAGTTTTTGAAAACATCTCTTGTAAGAATGTATTTTCTAAATTGTTCAGCGGGATTAGGGTAACCCATCCCCCCTTGAATGCCTAATCCTACATTTACTTTACTCTTGCCTTTAGGGAAAAACCACCAATATCCCCCTGGAGCTATTAGTGGAGACAAATATATCCGTAAATACTCTGGTTCTTCAATCTCGTTATTCAAAACCCTAATTTCCCTATATGCTATTGAAGTGTCTTTATAGCCTAGTTTTTCCGAAACCCACCAGTTACTAGGTAGCTTATTTCTTAAAGCTCCCGCAACACCAGAGGCATCTACAACTATTTTTCCCTCTAATACTTTATCTACGCCAGCTCTCCCATCATGTATAAGAACCCCTTTAACTTTACCGCCGCTAATTATCGGCTTTTTAGCATAAGAACTATCATATAATAGAACACCCCTTGAAAGCGCTTCACGAAGAAGACGTTGGCCGAAAGCCTTTCTGTTCAGTTCAAAACCTTCACCCTTAACTAATAAACTATGTTTTTCATCAGGCGCAATAACCCTAATTCCTTTAATTACACCTTCAACTTCATCGCCTGAAGGCTCTTTTAAACCCAGCTTCCTAAAGTACTCTCTATTAATAGCATCACCGCAAACTTTCTCTCCAATTTTCTTTAAAGGCTTCATTTCAACTAAAGCTACAGAAAATCCCTTCTCAGCAACTAATCGTGAATAAAATAGGCCTGCAACTCCCCCACCAACAACTACAACATCGAATTTTTCTGAAGAAACCATTTATAACACCTTCATATAGGTTGTTATCGCGAGCACCAGCTTTCATCATCTCTCAGATGCGGGTTCGACGCTCATCAAGTTATGTAGGTTTCACAATGCTCTTTCTTATACTTTTCCTCTAAACAGCATATTAGCCCAGTAAATAATTGATGCCAATTGAGCTAAATACCATAGTGAAACTGCGGATAACCCATAAACCATAAGCATAAGCAACGTAATCACAGCGATAATTATCGAAAACACTAGCTCATAAGTGAATTTAAAGCTCCTAACCCTGTAATAGCCTTTAGGAGTAACATGCCATTCGGAGGCTAAGTTAGCTAAGCCTTTAATCGAGGAAATAGCGAGTGTAGGTGCGAGCATAAAAGTCAAGCCAGCAGTTCTTCCGAGAATTCTTAAAGCCCTAGTAAAACTTAGTAGTCCTCTCACGTATTTCAAGAATAAAACGGAATAAAGCAGTGAGATAACAATCCAAAACATAAATGAATATATGAAGGACATCGCAACAACGAGTTTCCCGAATAGAACTGTAAATATAGGAATTAATATGTTAAGTAGTACTATGGACAGGGATGAAAAGTATTGTGAAAGATAAAGTATGTTTTCAATTTTCTTAACACTATCAATTTTACTTCTTAGAATTCTTCTCCAATACGTTCTTAACAGTTGAGCTGCTCCATAAGCCCATCTCTCCTGTTGCAATCTATAAGCGTAGTATGTTGAAGGAACTTCAAGTAATGTATGGATATCGTTGGCAAAACAAACACGATAGCCTTTACTAAGAAGCCTTAAACCCAATTCGACGTCTTCAAGTAAGCATTTTTCGTAAAAGCCACCTATTTCGATAAGTATATTCTTAGGTATAACAAAACCTGAACCAGCAATACCACAGTATCCAAGAATCTCATATCTTTTTCTAAAAAGTGTTTCAACAAGAAACTTCTTAGTATAGCTTAGAGCTTCGCTAAGTAGTGAGCACTCCACGTTTGATGGCTCCCATCTAGTCATTAAGACATCGCATTTTCTTTTCAAGATGGTGTTGGCTATGTTTAACAAGTACGTTTCATTTACTCGGGAGTCAGCATCCAAAACGATAATGTAGTCCTTATTAGATATTTTAAGTGCAAAATTAAGTGCACCAGCTTTATATCCTCTCCTACTTTCCCTACGTATGATGCGTATGTTTAATTTCGAACCAACAACCGCTAAAACACGATCCCTTATGTTTTCGAAAACATCAGGTTCATCGTCACTTACAATTACTATTTCGTAAAGTTTTTTCGGGTACTTCTGTCTTGCAAGATCCTCTACAGCACTTAGCAGTGTTTCCATTTTTTCGTTGTATATAGGAATTATTATCGTAAATGATGGCAAATCTTTACCAAAAATAATGGTAGATTTTTCTCCTCTAAATTTTCCTTTAATCATGTAGTAGGCTATTTGGAGAATTAAAGGTAGCAAAATAAATACCATAGTTATTACAAGAATTAGTGCCAATAACATGTTTAAGGCTTCGCTTATGTATGGCATTTCAAATTCTTCTCCCTATACTTAGCTATCATTATAAACCATGAAATTAGCCATATCAAGGTTACTAATGAAGAAATAGCTAATTTGGTAAGACTAAACACGATTTTCTCCATCGGCGTATTTCCAGCTGGGAAAGTAGCTATTATCCCATCCACTACGTAGAGAACACATAGCATACCCAGCCAAGCAACAATCATTATTAATGCTACAGGTAAGACTGCTCTAATAATTTTTTTAGCATTCATATGCATTTTCCCTGAAAAACACTAATACATTTCTTCTTGAAAGCCAATGAATTATCATACATGTAAACGTTGTTAAACATAACATATATTTCGGAACATCCTTCCCTAAAATACTTCATTATTTTCAACATTAAACTTTCTAAGTCACTATTACTATATTTGTATCTGTAGTTAGGCCATTTACCGTTTTTACCATGTAATCTCAAATATACTATGTCACTTAAGATAACAGGATCCATGATGAAGGGATCAACACAATGAATTATTCCGGTTTCCTCAACAACTTTCCTAATACTTTCAGGATAATTAATCCAATTGCCCCTAGGTTCCCAAGCAATCACTATGTTCTCAGAAATGTTTTTGGCTTTCTTAAAGAATTCTATGGCGTTCCTAAGGTTTTCATCGTTCATTTTAAATGATGGAGGCGACTGAACAACTATTATTTTGGAGCGAAGGATCTTAGCTATATTAACTATCCTCCTCCAAGCACTAATGTTTTCAGGAGTCGGCTTGAGATTACCGTAGGCTTCAGGTTTTTCAAGTTTAATTCCAGCTTTTCTCCATGTAGGACTCTTAGGGGAATGTGTAATTACCTGCCATGCTTTAACTGAAAATTCGAAATCTTCAGGTGCTTCGTTTCTCCATTTCTCAACGGTTCTTTCTAATGGTAATTTGTAGAATGTCTGCTGTACCTCGACAACTCTATGTGTTTTAAAGTATTTCTTCTTTGAAACCGGGAATCCGCAACATCCGATTTTAATAACGTGTTTAGTTATCATTGCCTAAGCCTTAGCCTAAATTTGATTGCTTCCCATTATTTTTGAATGTTTCTAATCACTTTCTCGGATTAGTATTATTTTTACTTTTTCTCCATGTAGTTTCCTGATTTTCTCTTGGTACCCTTTCGGAGGGTATATCAAGTATTTCTCACCTGTCTTGACTACCTTCGCCTCAAAGACGTATATCGAGACCGCTTGGCACCACCATATTTAATTTGGGTACTAAAGCTTATAAATCTGTACACTAACAATATTTATCAGTGTGTACCCGATGGAGGCGTCTATCACCCGCTTAGCTCGGGGGATGCCTGAGGGGACGTACTATAAGGCTTTGAAGACTAGGGCAGAGATTATTAAAGGAGACATCAACGACTTACTATGGGATTTAGCGGTATACAGGTACACTCTACAGAAAGCTGTTGATGCACTATGGGAGCTGGATAGGATTCCTAAAAAGAGTCAGGTTCATCAACTACCCTATCTGATGCTGAGAAACTACGGTTTTAGAGCACACGTAGCTAAAAACATCTACAAAACAGCTCTAGCATTAGTGAAGTCAGCTAAAGAAAAAACAACTGTTCAAAGCCAACTATAAGGAGAATGACGGCTAGGTTCGACTATCAAGATGCTAGAGTTGATATAGATAGTCATATTGTAAAGATAGTTCTTAGAGATAAATGGTACACCTTAAAGCTTATGCGTAGGAAAGAGTATATCGAGAGGTTTAAAGGTTTAAAATGGAAAGAAGTTCATTTAAAGTACTATAATGGAGTATTGTACGTTAGCATAGTATTTGAGACGAGGTACATACCTTATATTCCTAAGGGTGCTCAAGCACTAGACGTAAACCTAAGGCATGTTGTAGTCTACGATGGCTCTAGTGTTAGAAGGTATAGAACGAGGTTTACTGATGCATTAGGCAGGAAGGCTAGAGCTGAAGAGCTTCAGAAGGAGTACTCTAAGAGGTGGAGGTACAATAAGAGGATACTGAATAAAATAAGGTCTCTACATAGAAAAGCGAGGAATATTACAATTGACTGGTGCAGAAAGTTTGCAAAAGAAGTTGTCTTGAAAGCGAAAAGGCATAGCCATGCTGTTATTTTGGAGAACTTGAGATATCTACATGTAAAAGCTGTTAAGAATGGGAGTAATATTGCTTGGAAGCTATCCTTGTTTGCATATAGAAAACTTCAGGAATCAGTAGTAGCTAAGGCGATAGAGTACAACGTGCCAATACTATTTGTAGACCCGAAAGACACATCATCAACATGTCCAAGGTGTGGAGCAAAGCTTTCCTACACCCATAGGCTAGCGGTGTGTAGGATATGTAGGTTCATAGCAGATAGAGACAGAGTTGGAGCAATGAACATCTGGCTTAGAGCTCTACACGCGTATACGGGGGAGCCTGGGTCTCCCCAAAGCACCCCCGCTATGAACAATGAAGCCCGAGGGAGCAGGGGAACAAGGAATGAGGGGATGAAGAAGGTAATTAGAAGTATTCAAAAGTGATTAGAAGTATCGTTCAGACCCGAACCCTAAAAGATAATGTTACATTAAATTTATTAAGCATTTACTTATATGAAAGCTACTTAGTTTACAGCCACATTTACTCATAGGAAAAGCTGGAAGGTGTCTTGAAATAGTAGAACCTCCGAGAAAATTTACATGTCTTATGTGCGGAGATTGCTGCAGAGCAAGCCCTATTTCACTCTTACCACATGAGCAACTAATAATAATTAGATTAGCTAAAAAATTCAACATTAAAGTAGACTTCACAAGAGGATATACAGTATACGATAGACTAAATAACGTAAACATAGTTCTTACCTATCACATGCAACTTACAGAGAAAGGTGAATGCCCTTTTCTAAGAGATGATAAAAAATGTAGGATTCATAGACTATATAAGCCACTAATATGTAGAAGCTTCCCGTACACAATAAAAAATGTAAGTTACTTTTTCGATCCAATAACTAGGACCGCCTTTCATAGAAGCGAATATACTATTTCGGGGGCATGTAAGTTCATAAAAGAGTATACAGGAAGACTAGAGTTTTACTTAGGCAATGAGGCTTTTGTGAAAGAGTTTTTTGAAGACGAAGTGAGAGCCAGTTATCTTATGGAAAAATACAGAAGCATGTACATGGCAGCACTAACGTTCCTTTGGAAAATGAACTACATAGACTTAGTATCGAAGGAACATAAAGGTGTGGTTTTTGTAAACGCCTATACGTTTATCAGGAGGTTTATACCGTATTTTGTGATAACACCTAACTAGATTGGAGCTCATCAAGCTTAGCTAAAAATTCTTCAACAAAAGCTTTACCGTTTTTGGAAATATAATTATGACCTCCTAGTATAATATCGAAGTCTAATTTGAGAATTTTTGAAAGACTTTCCTTCAGAATATGAGTATCTTTGGTGTACAGATTCTCTTCGAAAAACATAGTATCACCTAAAGCTAGGACTTTATTACCATATATTTCGAAGTATATAGATATATGGCCTAGAGTGTGACCTGGAGTATGTATTATTTCGAGATCAAGCTCATCCAAACTTAAAGTTTCATGTTCTTTCCTTAAATTTACAGTTATAGGTGAAGGTTTAAACTCTAGACCAAAAATCTTCGCTAATGTTTCATCCATATTTCCCTCGCGTATGAATAGTGAATCAGGTTCATGAGCAACTGTTTTTACTCCCAAATTATAGTAGAGGATACTTGCTCCACCTGCATGATCGATATGGCAGTGAGTGATTATTAGGTACTCTAAGTCTCGAAAGGGATTTACTCCTAACTCTAAAATGTTTCTCAATAGGTTCTCAAAGCCTAAGCCCGTTCCGGAATCAATAACTACTCCTTTACCCCTTCTAGTGAGTATGAGATAAATGTTTGCATCTAATGGGTAAGTCAGCATAGGTCCTCCGACTAAATAAATACCCCTAGCTATCCCGATTAGGGGCATTTTAAACTACCATTAATTAGCAACTTTATCTTCATTTTTTAACAAGTCTTCTTATTTCAACATATTTAACTACTGGTAAGCTATTTAATTCGAGTTTAAGTTTTTCAATATCATCAATACGGGATCTTGAAATATCAACTATTATTAAGCATTCCGCTGTTTCTCCTCTCTTAACAGCTGCGCATCTATTAGTTACCATGTCTATTCCTAAGTCCGCAAATTTAGTAGCTACCTTAGCCAACGCACCAGGTACATCCTTCAATTCTATTTTAAGCTCTAAGAGCTCAGCTGACGGTGGAAATATTGGTGTAAGAACAATCTCTCCGGACTCTGTGTCAGCTATTAAGAGTACATACATGCCCTCAAATAACCCTAGAGATTCTCTCATTATTAAAGGAATAGTTATTCTCCCCTTACTATCTATTTTAGCTACTTCCGAAAGCTTCACCATAAAACACCTAACTCACTAAGCTTTATACCTTTGATCATAACACAGCCTTACCATTAACATTTGCTAAATAATTCAGTCTTACACTTCTAATTACTAATTATTAGCAACGAATTTAATAACGTATTCGCCTAAACCCACACCTAACGACGACGCAATTACAGAACACTTAGCTTTAAGCATAAAGACTATGTTTTTTCTTAATTTAAAATCCTTTGAGCCTAAATACTCATAATGAGCCATACCCTTAGCTATAATTAAATCCGATGAAACTAGGATATTTAATAGTTCAGATTTTATTTCATCTAAGAAAATACTAGAAGCGTCAGTTCCCGTTTCAAGCAACATAACATTATCTCCGATATTTAAAAATCCTAATTTTAAGGCTTCATTGAAAGTGATATCGTTTTGAAAAGAACCTGACTTAGCTACAACATAAATCCTCATTTTACGGTATTTTTTAGCAATAAATCTTATAAGTTCTCTATCGAAAACAACTTCACCTGCGTTGTCAAGTAAGTAAACTAGTGTTTTCGTTTTATCGAGATATTTAAGGAGCTTCAATTCATCGTTTATTCTGAAAACGGCTTTCTCAAGTTCTTCTAAAATGTTTTCTGCACTAAATTCGTATCCTAACACACCAAAATCTATTGAATTACCTATGGTTGCGAGTTTTAAGAGGAAAGAGAAGTTGTTTAATTTTTCCTTATCTATGTCCCTTAATATTTTCTCAGCAACTTCATTAGCTATTTTCTTCTCATTAATGTAAGGGTCATTGTCTCCAACATATTCCTTTAATTTTCTAAAGGATCTCGTAGCAATTTCGGCTATGTTCATGTCATTTGAGGCATAGTTAGCTATGTCTATAGCCAGTTTGCTTATGAATTTTACTCTATTTCTACGATCGCTGATATATTTTGAAAGCTCCCTTGCCCTAACATGTAAAATACATGGAATACATTGAGCATCTATTAATACCATGTTTTTATCTCTCATTAACCTAATGCTGTTGATTTCAATGTTTACTTAGCAATCTAAGAAATTCTCTCATGAAAGCCGGTAGGTCTGGAGGAAGTCTTGAAGTAACAAGGTTACCATCAACAACCACCTCTTTGTCCTCATAGAGTCCTCCGGCAGCTACTACGTCATCCCTTATTCCAATGTACGAAGTAAGTCTTCTACCTTTGACAGCATTAGCTGAAATGAGTAGTTGTGGACCATGGCAAATTGCTGCTACGGGCTTGTTTTCTTTTAGGAAACTTTTTACTATTTCAACAACTTTAGGGATTATACGTATTTTTTCCGGCGCTCTTCCTCCTGGAATTATTAATCCGACGTATTCCTCAGGTTTTACCTCGTCAAATGTTACATCAACCTTAATTTCGTATCCATGCTTACCTTTTATATAGCCTTTATCCTTAGATGCAATATGTACTTCATAACCTTCCTCTATAAGCCTATAGTAAGGGTAAAGTAGTTCAATGTCCTCCACATCATTATATGTTAGTATTAGAACCTTGCTCTTAGACATCAAAACCACCCTAAGTTATTTACTGATACTGTAGTTAATCAGTATTTAGCCTGTTCTTCATCCCCCATGGGTCATTTCGTGGTCCTTTCATCAGCTCTTCTCTAGTTTTCTAACTATTTTCTCAGCTATTTTTAAAATTTCCTTAGCGCCTTCTTCATGAGAATATACTTTTACGTACGGTTCTCCTTTATCATTAGCTTCAGCTATTTTCGAGCTTATAGGTATTCGCCCTAGCAATTCCACGTTTAGGCTTTTAGCTAGGAATTCTCCACCGCCTTTACCAAAAATGTATTCTATATGACCACATTTCGGACATTTATAGTAACTCATATTCTCAATTATGCCTAGTACCGGTAAATTGAGTTTTTTTGCGAATCCAGCTGCTCTTCTAACATCAAGTAAAGATACTTCAGATGGAACCGTAACGAGAATTATTCCTGAAGGATTAGGCATTTCCTGAGCTACACTTAAAGGCTCGTCTCCGGTTCCTGGTGGTAAGTCTACGATAAGATAGTCGAGTTCTCCCCAGTTAACCTCTCCTAGAAGTTGTCTTATTGCTGATACCTTCAAAGGACCTCTCCATATAACCGGAGTTTCATCATCTGGAAGCATAAAGTCTAGCGAAACAACTTTAATACCATCCTCTGAAACAACAGGTTCTATACCGCGCGGACTTGCTAGTAATGAAGCACCTCTTAAACCTAGTATTTTAGGTATATCAGGTCCGTGGAAATCAGCATCAAGTATTCCCACTTTCTTACCCAACATTGCTAATGCTACTGCTAAATTTGCGGCAACAAAGCTTTTACCTACGCCGCCCTTACCGCTTCCAATAAGTATCTTATGCCTTATCTTCTTGAATCTTCTAATGATTAATTCCTTCTGTTTTTCTATAAAACCAGGCATCCTAATGTTTCTCATTCTTTGAGAAAAAACCATTTGGGATTCCTCTTAACATTCTTTAACAATGTTAAAAACAACTAGTATATAAATGCTATGAGAAAAGAAACTAAAAAGGAAGAAATATGTAAAACAAAGAATAAAGGAACAATAAGTCTAAGATCTTCAGCTATATTTTCAAGAAAACGGAAACCTTGATAACCTAAGGTTTTTGTTAAAATATCTATCCTCCGAAACACTATTTTAGATTCTGTAAGCGATGACAATGCTTTTTTAACAGCTGTTATTGTTGTTTTAATAATTTCATTTCTGCAGATGCTAGCACCAACGGGAACATAGGTCTTTCCTCCTAAAGAACCCGTTTTCTCATGATTATCTGTTGTAACTATTGTTGCAAACGCAATATTCTTATGTAACTTCTTAATTTCGCTTTCAACTTCATCTTTAAAGTCTTTAGTAGCATTGTTGCCGTCATACACTACTATAATTGAAAGCTTTCCATGGTGGTCGAAAACTATAGCGTTAACGATATTAGAGCATAAATCTATACAATCGTTTAGTCTGGGATCTTCGATTTCGCTTAAACCTATTTTAAGAATGTCCTTATTCTTCGTATCTTTCCTTTGTATATTAGAAACATTATCCTTAAATATCTTTATATACGATTTACATTCTTTCTCAATGTTTCTTTCAACCTCTGGTTTAGCATTATGCGCTTCGATTACTAGTAAATCTTCAAAACCAGCTTTTTTAGCAATATTTTCTAAGACTTCATTTAGATGCGAAGGCAAATCATCTATTCCATTTGTTAAATTGTACAGTACTACTAAAGGCACTTTATCTAGTTCTATGAAGTACATGCAGTATTGTTTATCGCATAGTTTTTCGAAACCATAGATTGTATCGATATCTAAGATTCTACGATGATTTTCTCTTAAAGCGTTTCGAATTTGAGAAATTACGTATTTCAAATACTTCACTGATGGAATATCTTTCTCATGGGTTGTTGCAGCATGGAATATTAGAACCGGAATATTACCATAGATTTCCTTGAGTACCTTACGAAGCTCCGAAATAACTTTAGAACTTCCAGTATCCCTGAAAGGCCCAGCATGTATTGATGTTAATGCTATTATCCCCCTTACCTTATCATAAAAAACATCGTATATTATGAAGAGCTTTACCCAGACGCTATCATCATCAGAAATACTCTCCAATATTTTCTCGATAGGTTTACTGTCTTCAGCAAACCATAGCCGTAAAAAGGCGTTTGATAAAGCTAATGTTAACTTGCCTGTTTTAGAATATTTTCTCAGAAGTACAAAGTATACCTCTCCAAAAGAAGCTGAAATAAAAGGTGTTAAAATAGTAAATGACATTGTCGCAAGGGAATGTTCAAACATAGGTAATACTAAAGCGTAATATGTGATGGGAGGCAAGATAGACTCAAACATTGCTTTTACGAAATCACATTCTGGCCTCCTCAATACATAGTGTAGAAAAGCATAACCACCATAGGTAATTAGATAAAGCTTTTTAAAAGTAAACATCATAACCACTAGCTCAAAAACAAACACATGTAACAAAATAAAAATCAACATTACCAAAACTCTTCTCACATAATTTTTAAATCTGAGTACACTATTTCTTAGCAGAAAAGCTGTTATAGCATTCGAGATTATTATGGGTAGAATAACTGCTATTGAAAGGGTAGTTAGTGAGAAATACTGTGTTTTAGAGATAATAATCAATATTAAAATGAATAGGTAAAGTACAATCAATGTTGAGAGTTTAGGTGATGTGAAAACAAATCTCGAGTAGTACTTAGCCACATATTTTTCCATGTCCATTTTATCTAAAATCCTCAAACATGTTTGCAAAGGAAATTGTTAACTAATTATTTGCTATTTATTCTTAATCATTTGTAAAAACTTGAATTGTTTAAATTTTTAAGTTTTCAGGCAGTTGCACTATTGTTTGAACAGGTATGTTTACTTCCTTTTTCCAACTATTACCTATAGCTACTAAGACTACTGCACCACTAATTATTGCTTTAACTTTCTCTACAATTCTCACCATTGTTCTAAGTGTTTTTCCTGTCCTAATAATGTCATCTATTATGAGCACTTCATCTTTACGCTTGATCATCCTTTTTGGAACATAGAACGTTACAATGTCGGCAGAAGGTCCTATGTATGATCCTTCAATGTAATCTATTACATCTATATGTCTCGACCTTCTAGCTATAACGAGAGGAACTTGAAATGTTAAGGATATTGCAGTAGCTAGCGGTATACCATTAACTGCAGGTGCTAATACTTTCGTTACCCTTTTACCAGCAAACATCATGTAAACGTGTTGCGCAATGTACTGTAACATGTACGGATCAGATAGTATTTGCGATAAGTCAACGAAGCCTTCCCCTGTTATTTCAAGCTTTTCTAGTATAAGCTTCCTAATATCGACCATTTTGTTTAATGCATTCCATATTCTTTCGGCTTGGTCATAACTCGGTATTATTGAGCCTTTAATATATCTACATAGCACAGTTTCTGGAACACCAGTTATGGATGACAATTCCTTATATGAGAACATTCTTTTAAGCAACTTTAACCTTTCAATTACCATGAGGCGAAATCTTAGTGCTTCATACTTATCTGCCGAAAAGCTCATACTCCTTCCCTTATCTCTTAAGCTTTTTCTAATAATTTTTCAACACAAGTTTAAAAATATTTTTTAAGATATCAGTAATGCGGGAAAACCATCATTTAATATCAGGTCCGAGTGCCCTCATCACCATATAATTTCTTTTCTAAACCTACCTCTTTAGCTTTATAGTACTTAGCAAGTAAATGAGCTTCATAAGAGCTTTTAGCATAAGCTAATGTTCTTAATTCTAAAACCTTTAGACGTCTACCACAATACGGACAAAGCTTTGTTTTTTGATTAATCTTTACTATCAAAATATTTTTACAATGCGGACATTTAACTATTCTATATTCGTAAATTGTAGACATTTTTCACAACCTTTTATAACTCGTACTTAATACATTTTAAACTATAGGGATGGATGAAGAGGGAATTAAGTGCTGAAAAGTTGATGACAAACCCACGCGTCGACATCCCCACTAAATTCTTAACTCCCCTTTTTTAACTTTCTCTAGCATTTCTAGGACTATTTTATGAGTTAGTTCAGGATCCGCTTTACCTCTAGTTTTACGCATAACCTGTCCTATTAGATAATGTATTGCTCTTTTATTCACTAAAGCATCACAAACAGATTTCTTATGTTCTATGAAGACCTCTAAAACAATTTTCTTGATTACCTCTTTATCTGAAATCTTCACGAGGTCCCGTTCTGAAATTATTTCATGTGGAGACTTCCCATTAATTATTATTTCAGGAAGAATGTTCTTCAAAATTTTAATGCTTATTACTTTATCATCAAGAAGCTTGAGTAACTCAGCTATATGTTGAGGCTTAGCTTTAATACGGTCGGGTTCGAGTTCTTTCTCATGAACCCATCTTAGAAAGTCATTTATTAATATGTTTGCTAATTTCTTTGGCTTTCTGCTATAATGTTTTAATGCTTCTTCGAAGAAATCAGCTAGCCATTTACTTGTAACTAAAACCTGTGCTTCATACTCTGTAAGACCATAGTTCTCTATAAATCTTTTAGCTCTAGCATCAGGTAATTCAGGCATTGATTCACGTATTTTTTCAATATAATCTTTAGTTATCACTATAGGTGGTATATCTGCTTCAGGGAAGTATCTGTAATCTTGCTCCTCCTCTTTAACTCTAAGAGGAACTGTAACTTTTCTTAAATCATCCCAGTGTCTTGTTTCGCTTTTAACAATTACCCCTTTGGAAATGGCCTGTTTTTGCCTTACAATCTCATAAGCTAACGCCTTTTCAACATCCTTCGGCGATCCAATATTCTTTATTTCAACCCTACTTCCACCCGCTACTGAAATGTTAGCATCAGCTCTCATGGAACCTTCTAATTCACAATTACATACACCTAAATGTTCGAGAATAGATCTAAGCTTATTAAGAAAAGCTCTAGCTTCAGCTGGTGAGGACATGTCAGGCTCTGTTACTATTTCGAGCAATGCTATTCCTGATCTATTGTAATCAACGAGAGTATATGGGCTAGTGATTATTGATCCTGTAGGATAAACTAGCTTGCCAGGATCTTCCTCAATATTTATCCTTCTAATTCTAACGATTTTTTCCTTACCATTAACATTGATTTTTAAGAATCCACCTATAGCTATAGGAGCTCCACTAGCCCTATCGTACTGCGTTATTTGGAAGTTCTTAGGTAAATCGGGGTAAAAGTAGTGTTTCCTAAAGAAGATTATTTTCTCATTAATTTTAGAGTTTAAAGCCAAAGCCACCATTATAGCATAGTCTATTGCTTTCCTATTAACAACAGGTAATGCTCCGGGCAAACCTAAACATACTGGGCATACGTGTGTATTTGGCGGTTTACCTCGATAGTCTGATGGACAAGAGCAAAAGAGCTTTGTTTTTAAAGCTGTAAGTTGTACATGGACTTCAAGTCCTATTTTAACATTTCTTTCCTCCATTAGTACCTCACCTAAACTTCGGCTATAAGATTCTTTAAGCCCGTGAGTTCTTCTATAAAAGCGGCCATTGCCAAAAGTAGGTCTTCCTTTAAATAATTGGCCATTAATTGAATACCTACAGGTAATTTTTCCTTAGCAAATCCAGCAGGTATCGAAATAGCTGGTATTCCTACAATGTTTGCCGTAACCGTCTCTATATCGCTCATATACATCGCTAAGGGGTCAGCTATTTTCTCACCTAATTTAAACGGCGGTGTAGGCATTGTTGGAGAAATAAGAATAGAGTATTTTTCAAATGCTTTTTTGAATTCCTTAATAATTAGTGTTCTAACCTTTAACGCTTTAAAGTAGTATTGGTCAAAGTATCCTGCACTTAACGTAAAAGTTCCCATTATTATTCTTCTTTTCACCTCCTTTCCAAAACCGTTACCCCTAGTTTCTGAAAAAACTTCATTCCAATCACCATGTACATTAGCTCTGAAACCATATCTTACACCATCATAGCGAGCTAGGTTAGAGCTTGCTTCCGACATTGCTATTATGTAATAGGTTGGAAGTGCATATTTAATTACAGGTATTGATATTTCATCAACAATAAATCCCTCGTCAACCAATTTGTTTACTACATTTCCGACAATGGTTACTACTTCTCTGCTTACACCTTCTTCAAACATTTCCCTAACTACAGCGATCTTTACTCTTCTATGTAAATTGTTAAACTTAGAAATAGACTCTAAATAATCTGGTCTCTTAACCTTAAGCGACGTTCCATCATATGGATCATACTTAGAAATAACATTTAAAAGTAAAGCAACATCTCTTACCGTCCTCCCCATAGGACCTATTTGCTCTAAACTATTAGCATAAGCTATTAGCCCATATCTACTTACTAATCCATAGGTAGGCTTTAAACCGACAGTTGCGGTAAAGCTTGCCGGAGCTCTAACAGAACCTCCAGTGTCTGAACCCAGTGCTAACGGAGCCTCACCTGAAGCTAAAGCCGCAGCACTACCTCCAGAGGACCCTCCTGGTACTCTTTCTAAATCCCAAGGGTTCCTTGTTGGGCCGAAAAAGCTTGTTTCAGTAGATGAGCCCATAGCAAATTCATCCATGTTTGTTTTGCCTAGAATTATTGCTCCTTCTTCTTTCAACAGCTTAACAACTGTTGCGTCATAGGGTGGTATGTAGTTGTACAGTATTTTAGAACCACACGTTGTCCTAAGATTTTTTGTTGAAATATTATCCTTAATAGCGATAGGTAATCCTAAGAGGCGCCCTCTAGCTTTTCCTTCCTTTAATAAGCGATCTTTAATTTTGGCTTCTTGTAAAAGCTCATCCTTACTTCTTAATGTTATGAAAGCATTGATCTTCTTTTCAACTCTCTCTACTCTCTCTAAGAAATCCTCAATAACATCTGTAATGCTTAAATTACCTTCCCTAATATTGCGAATAATTTCTAATGCTTCAAGCCTATATGCTTTAACGCTCAAAGCTACATTCCTCAAAGTATCTTTGGTGCTTTAAAGTAACCGTTTTCCTTTTCAGGAGCATTGTATAACACTTCAGCTTGAGGTAAAGGCTTTTGTGGCACATCATCCCTAAGAACATTTGTTAAAAGAGCAGTATGTGTTGTAGGTTCAATTCCTTCAACATTAACCTTATCTATTTCATCAAAAAATTCGAGAACCCTATTTAGATCTCTTAGAAACTCCTTTTTTTCATTCTCTGTAAGCTTAATCCTAGCAAGCCAAGCCAAATGATCTATAAGTTCCTCAGTAATCACTATTTTCCTTCGCATACATTTAAACACCTACTACTAAAGTACTATACTTAATCATTCTCCTATCATAAACTACAACTATAAAACTTTATTTCAAACATGGCATTTTCTTATTCCAAACTATTCCAATGATTCACCAATTCATTGTAAATATTTTTCAAAATTTTCAAAAGCAACAATATTATTTCAGGAACCTTATAACTATGTAGCTTTCTTACTTCGTTTGTTAGTTTCTTTAATTTTTAGTTGCAATAGTCTTAACGATCAATATCATTTATCATGTTTCTTTAACTCTACCTTTCCACAAGCATATCGAAAAGTTATCGTCAATAATGTTCAACACGTATTACAAGTTCCTTTTCACAATTCTTTCTAACTACATTTTAGAGAAGAGAACATGTTTAAAACTACCATGCACACATCATCATTACTCATTTAAAACATAAACCTCCATAATTTAACCATATTTCACCTGTTTCACCGAATTTAATGTGCAAAACACCAGTATCATATAGATAAGCTACGTAGTCTCTTACATCATTTACTCTTAGTTTATATTCCTTAGAAATCCTCATTAGAATTCCCGATGCAATAAGTGGTATCCACTGGGGGTCATATCCTATTTTATCACGTATGTGTTTAACGTATTTTGCCGCTTCAAAACAAAGTCTCTTTATAAACGTTTCAGTTTCAATATTCACTACCAATTCGAACTTACACTTTAGTTTCTTAGAAAACTTTCTGAAAATAGAGTATTCACAAAATACCCCGTTTTCGGACAATATGTATTCGAAACCGTCAAACATGAATTTAGGTGGTAGAAGTAGTTTTTCAACATAACTTCTATTTTTATGTTCGAAAATAACTTTCATTCCAGAATATTTAACTAAAACTCCGTCTTTTATTTTTTGGGTAATCTTGTTAAGAACGTATTTTACGCTGATACCCTCTTTAGCCATTTTTTCGGAATATTTTTCTAAGGTCTCTAAGTATTTTCTTTCCTCCTCAATGACTTTATCTAGGCAATCAATTAGTTTTACAAGCAAAGTCAATCACTAACTTAGTCTTATGAAAAGAGAAAGAATTTAAAGTTTCGTTGCGGAACAACAATAGGTAGGTAATTTAAGTTATGATAAGAACAACAATAAAAGAGTTAAAAACTGCACTTAGCAAATATGTCAATAAAGATTATTACCTCTTATGGGCTTTTGAGGAAGGCAGAATTAAAGGGGCAAACTATATTGAGTTTTTCTTCTCAGTAAAACCTGTGGTTTCAATAGTCATTGAGCAAAACATTACTGAGTCCGAATCTATAGTTATTCATGGAATTAAAGTTTATGTGAGAAAAGATGATATTCTTGGTGAACATTTAAAATGGAATGATGTGGCGAAAGCTATTCGTGAGAAATTTCTAAACTACAAAAATACAGAAGTTTTTAGGGAAAGTGAGGACTACATATACATTATCTTAGGGTCTAAAAGCATAAATAATCTATATTCAACAATAGAGTACGTTAGGGATGTACTAGGAAAAATAGGTTTTAAAATACCTAAGAAACTTATAGGTTACGATTACGCTGAGGCCGTATAGAGTAATGGCAATACGCTTCTACGTTAAGAAATGGATTAGTGAAGACCTATTCAAGAAACTTATCTCTTTCTCAGACTATTTAGGCAGAGACCATAGTAAAGGATCTATTTTCTCAATAAACTTTTCTAAAATTAGCAAAAATAATCTTGATTTTTACGATATTTTAGAAGTTCTTGAGGAAGTAGAAGCTAAAATAGAGAGAAAAGATTTAGAGGAGCTTAGAAGAAGGCTATTAGAGGAAAAGAGCGTTTACTTAGAATGGTTCGGTGACGATGTTATATTAAAAACGAAAAAATACTTAGGTAAAGATTATGAGCATTTAAGAAACTACATCACATATGATCGCTTAAGGAAAATATTTGTGGTTAAGCCTTTACACTTTTTCGAACTAAAGAAAACCCTAATTTCGCTTGGATATAACGTTATTGACAAAACAGGATTATCAGATGAACTAAAACTTCCATTTAAAATAACATTTAAAGGAGAATTAAGGGATTATCAGAAAGAGGCTCTTGAAAAATGGATTGAGAATGGTAAAAAAGGAATAATCGCTTTACCTACCGGATCGGGAAAAACAGTTATTGCAATTGCTGCTTTAGCTGAACTTTCTGAAAGAACACTTATAGTAACATATACTAAAGAACAAATGTTTCAATGGAAAGATTTGATTACAAAGTTCACTACAATAAGTCCAAACATGATAGGTCTATATTATGGTGAAGAAAAGAGAATATCCCCAATAACAATTTCAACATATCAAACAGCATATAGGAAGGTAAAGATTCTCTCAAAATACTTCTCATTTCTAATAGTAGATGAATGCCATCATTTACCAGCCGAAAAATTTAAGCATATAGCATTAAACATGTTCTCCATTAAGAGAATGGGTCTTTCAGCAACGGTCATTAGAGAAGACGGTAAACATGAAGAACTATTTCCGCTAATGGGTGGGATAGCTTATTTCAAAACTCCTTCAGAGCTTTCAGTACAAGGCTATCTCGCACCCTACATAATATATCAAGTTGAAGTTGACTTAACCCCTAAGGAATTAAGAGAGTATTTTGAAACACTTAAGCTATATAGGGAGCTAAGTGGTGGTAGAAAATTCGAGGAACTTCTAGAATTAGCGAAGAAAGGTGATGAAAGAGCTCAAATGGCATTAAGAGCCCATAGTAAGTTAAGGCAGATCGTACATAAAGCTGAGGCTAAGAAGAAAGCTGTTAAAGAAATAGTTGAAAAAGAACTTAAGAGAGGAAGCAAAATAATAGTTTTTACACAATACGTTGATCAAGCTAAAGAATTAGGTGAAATTCTTAATGCACCAGTCCTTATAGGTGAAATGAAAACTAAAATTAGGCGGAAGATTCTTGAAGAGTTTAGAAACGGTAAAGAAAAAGTTCTTGTAGTGACAACTGTTGGTGATGAAGGACTTGATATACCTGATGCAAACGTGGGAATAATAGTTACCGGAACTGGTTCTAGGAGGCAGTTTATACAGAGGTTAGGTAGACTCTTAAGACCTTCAAAAGGTAAGGAGGCGAGGCTTTATGAAATAATTGTGAGAGGCACTTCTGAAGTATATCAGGCTAAGAGGAGAAAGAGCATTAATTTAAGCGACTTCCTATACTAGAATTTCTTTTCAGTAAGCATTTTCTGCGTTGAAAGTATGTAGCTAGGTTTGCATATTGTTATTGCTGAGTAGGATTTTCCAGCTACTTTAACAACTTTTATGTGAACTATTTTATCGGGGTTTGTTAGGTTCACTTTCCTATCAATGTTTTTAGCTATGTAATCTATTGATTCACGCGTTCTAGCTTCAATAGCTTTTCCCTCTTCAGTAAGCTTTAGCAAATGTCCTTCAAGCGTTATTCTAAATGTTTCATTTTCAGCTATTTTCTCCCTAGCTAGTTCCCAAACAAGCTTAGCAACATCTTCTAAGTACGGTGAGTAAACTACGTCAACAGGTATTACGCGTAAAATATTTGTATGGTGAGGATCTATTTCCCTCCTTATAGCTTCAATTGCTGCATAAGGATTCATTCTCGTAGTTCTAACGAGAATCAATGATCTTTGCTTCCAAACAACATAAACTCCTCCAATGTATTGCACAAGTTCTTCAATTGCTGCTTCCTCTCTTAAAGCATAAGCTGAAACTATGAGGTTAAATTTAGGCTCATTCACGTCTTAAACTACCTCGCTTAATAACATATTTGCTACGCTACTTAGTTTTTAGGAAAGAATATTTTAACCTATGCTTCCATTTAAGCACTTGAGAGGGTTCAATTGTTGGCAAGGAAAGATTGTGAAATTTGTAAAAACCATAGAGCTAGATGGCTTGTAGAGATAAGGGATAATGTAAGCAGAAAAATATTCAGAGCCAAGGTATGTGGAATTTGTAAATGGAAACTGTGGCCAAGTCCTAGGAAAATTAAAGATAAGGAAGTAATTAAAGTAATAGATAAAATTAGGGGTGCTAAGAAACCGCTACTCCAACCAAGAATTATTGGGAGAAGGAGAAAGCATCAGTGAGGTCGGTGTTCCTCATTATTAGCGCTTCGGACCCGATGACTACATCATCTACGTTTTTCTTTAAAACTAACATAGATAAACCCTACGTTTCTTAAGAGTTTTTCAGCAATTTTAATCTTAGAGTTTTCATCAATTCTATAGTTGGTTTCAATAATAATCCCACCATCGCTTAAAAAGTGTAGAACAATGTCATCTTCAAAAATTCTACACTTTTCATCCACACTACTTACTATGTATTTTTTAAGCATTATGAAGAAGCGGCTAAGTGTTATAATGTTTAAAGCTAATAGCAAAGCTAAATTTCTAGGAGTAATATTAATTTCTACACTACTACTCTTCACCTTTAAAATACCTAAGTTCTCGAGAAGCCTAGCATGTCTTTTCACCGTGTTTCTACCTATAAACATTCGATATGAGAGTTCATCTAAACTATTCACTCCTTTAACAATAAGTTCTAACATTTTTGCTCGTTGACTATTAATATATTTGAAAAATGAAGGGTCTATGTCGATCATTTCTAACATCTAATTATCCCTTCTCCTCAATGTTTAATTGGTATTACCGATTATATTAACTTAACTTTATAATGTAATTTTAGGAAGTATTTTAAACGCTCACATTTACTTCATGACTAAGCATATAGAGTGTAGAATTTAGAACTATTTTGAAGAAACTAGAAGAACTACTATTAAATACGTTGTTTAAGCATATTGTAGAATATTTTTCAGAAACTGTAACTAAAGGTATTTTTCCATAATCACTTAAAGCTATTATAAGTTCCTCCGCGAACATGTTTTCGAAGATCAGATATTTTTCTTTATGCTTAACAAGTTCTCCAGATAAATCATGGGTTTTAGTACCGTAAACTATGGTATGCCAAGGTTTCAGAATTCTAATTTCCTTGATAGTTAATTCATATTCGGCAATTTTTTCTTCTAATAATTTATCTTTAAAGAAAAGGTAGCTCAACTCATTATGGCATAAAATGAATGTTCTAGCATTATTACACGTTAGTTTAAAGCCGCTACTTTTCAAAACATTAGAAATAGGTGTGTTTAAGTAATTTTTAACGCAAACTTCAGCATCAACTACTTTCCTTCCCTTAACCCATATTCTATCGAAGGTGTAATTTACTCTAGCTTTTCCTAGTAAACCATTTAGTACTTCTTCAAATTCCTTTTTATCATAAACTTTCACTATAAAAGTATTTATCCCAAACGTTCTAACGTATGGTCTCACGTCACTTTTCGCTTCATAAACTCTTACGGTAAATGGTTTAAGGGAATAATAGACATCGAAACCCTCACGTATGAGGTTTACTACGGCACTATATGTATCGCTAAGTGATTTCTGAAAATTACTTTCTGTCGGAATTATTATTGCAGCATAGCTTCCTAACATACTCTCCTAACTCATAAACTATTTATTGTAAATGTTTTTAAAATGTTAATTCTACACGTTTACTAGGTGTTTTCTAGATGAGACTTGAAAAACCTATCATTCTAATTCACGGTGGAGCTGGTTCTTTTAAAAGACTAAGCAAACAGGATCTTGATAAATATAGAAAATGTTTAAGAAACGCTGCTATCAATGGGTATGAGGTTTTAGCTAATGGTTCAGCGTTAGATGCTGTTACTGAGGCTGTTAAAACCATGGAGGATTGTGAAGTTATGAATGCTGGAGTTGGTTCAGTACTGAACTTACTAGGCGATATAGAAATGGATGCAGGAATCATGGATGGTAGCCTGTTTAGAGCTGCTGGAGTAGCATTAATTAGAAGAATAAGAAATCCCATTCTATTAGCCAGAGTAGTTCTCGAAAAAACTGATCACGTACTATTAGCTGGCGAGTTCGCAGAAGAATTAGGGTTTAAGTATGGTTTAAAACCTCTAGATAAGATATATGTTGTAAGGAAGAAGGAAAAGCATAGGAAGTTGTTTGAGGATTTCTTAAGCGGCAAAGGATTTAAGCACTTATCTAAAATACGTGAATTAATAAAAGACTTGAACATCATGTTTCATGATACTGTAGGTGCTGTAGCTCTAGATAAGGAGGGTAACTTAGCTTCAGCAACATCAACTGGAGGTTACTGGCTTAAACTGCCTGGAAGAATAGGTGACAGCCCAATAGTCGGGGCAGGTTTTTACGCAAACAAATATGCAGCTGCATCAGCAACGGGCATAGGAGAATATATTTTAATGACAATGCTCTGTCTTAGAGCTGTAGAATATGTAGAAAAAGGATTACACGCCGATGAAGCATCACAAAAAGCTATTGAGCATATAACTGAAATTTATGGTGAAAATACTGCAGGAATAATCGTTATCGACAATTTAGGCTACATTGGTGTCTCATTTAACACTGAAGGAATGGGTAGGGGAGTTATGGCAAGAAACTTAAGCTCCGTGAAAGTAGCTATTTATAGGAATGAAGAACTTATATAGACACCTTACGACATTCAATATTTGAAAGCAATGATGATGCTCGTAAGGGTAGAGCTAAAATAAGCAATGATAGACAACCGGGCTCTGAGCGTGATACCTGTTGAAACTCAACAAAAGGTTACTTTCAACATACCTTATAATATACAGCGTATTTAAAACAAAGGAGTTCAACTTAGGAGAAGCCTTAGAAGTTCTTAAACTTTATGAAACGAGAAAATCAGCAATAAACGACATCAAAAGATTATGTAAAATGGGTTTTCTAATTAAGAAAAACAATCTATCATACGAAGCAAGAGAACCTTTCGAAGCACTAAGAAACTATTTAGCTGAGTATATAGCCAAGAGGTTTGAGAGAAGACTTAAATCACTAAACATCAGAGCGCAAGTGAATTTAAATTCTAAAATTATTGTTAAAGCTGAAATGAAAATCAAGATTCCTGAGAATCCCTTAGTAGCATTTCAAGAACTTCGTTAATGAGTTTTTCTCTTCTTCTACGCTCTTTCATACTATTCTTGCTTGAATAGTAACCTACGGTTACAAGTTTTGTTTCGCTTTTATCTATAAATTGCAATAACGAACTATTTCTATCGCGAAGGTCCTTAGATGATTTACTTTTTACCGATGATTTACCAGTATGCTTTAGATAGTATTTACATGTCTTATAGTATTTAGAGCATCTTTCAAGATTAACTATAGAGTAAGCTATATGAGGAGAAACAATAATGCACTGACCATACTTGAAAAACGGGCAATGCTTTTTACTTACCACAACTACTCACATAAGTGCTATAAGCTAAGGTTTTATTAAAGAAGTATTCGGTATATCGCTTCTTAGGTATTCCATATGAGCTTAGGATTTTAGGATAACTTTAAATTGTAGCTAACGATCAAGTAAGTTGGGTATGTCTACATGGAAGAAGAAAGAAAAAAGAAAATAGCAGTTTTCCATGGAGAAGCAAGGATAGGGCAAATTTACGGCAGTTTTACACAAATACAACTTAAGCCTGAAGATTTTTCAAGTCCTGTATCTCTACAAATGGCCCTTTCGAGGATATATGATGCATTAATAAAGTCCATAGAGTCCGGACCTAAAAAGAAGTTTGTTGCTGAAGTAAGGTTTAAGGATTCACTAGGGAATCCAGTATTTATAGCTATTGATTTAGGTGAAACATCACCCCCATTTAAAAGTGAAAATGTTAAAGCAAGAATACTCATTGAAATATATGAAGAAGAATGACTTTAAACTACCATTCTGGTTTCAAAATCGTCAAGAATAAGTAAAATTAGTGCTCCAACATCTTTCATCGTCTCTACATCCTCTGTTTCGTATATGTTTCTTAGGAAATCACATAGATTTTCTTTAGAGTATTTTGAAGAAATAATGTTCTCTATGGTTTTCAAGACCAGTTTATCATAGATCTTACTCAATAAAAATTCGGGTATTCCATCTAAACCTAACCTTTTAAGAATGTTAAATAAAATGGTAGGGCAAGAATGAGAAAAACGCTGTAATTCCTTTTTTCCGCTCAATTTTTAGCTTCTTTAACTTAACTTTACTTCCTCACTATCGTTATTTCTATCGTTGAAACTCTCGATTGTCTACCGTCAGGATTCTGTATTGTTTGGCTACCAATCTTAATGTCCTTAATGTCTACTTGACCTGCTAAGAACCTGTTTCTTACAATTTCCACTGTATCTACTGCCTTGCTGATGGCTCTTCCTCTAGCCTTAACTACTACCTCATCAACTCCTTGGTTTAATAGCGTCAATGTTGCTAGAACATAGTTCATTACGGGCTTTTTACCTACTAAAACAACATTGCTTGGTGTTGGTTGTGCCGACATGCCTAAACCCCATGGTTTTTGTTCAACTATAGACATTAGGCTAGGTACTTAGATATAAATTTTATTGTTTAAATGCAACATTAATTACTTAACCATAAACACTTACATAGGATTCCATAGGTTTCTCTATAACATCAGGAATCCTATCTATAATGTCTGTTGCAAGAATTCTTTCACCATAAACCGTGTAGGCTAAGTCTCCTGCCAATCCATTAATGAATGCTCCAAGGTAGGCTGCTTTAAAGGGGCTAACACCTTTAGCTAATAATGCGCCTACAATTCCTGAGAGAGTATCTCCTGTTCCTCCAACGCTCATTCCGGGGTTTCCTGTTTTATTGTATATTAGCCTTTCCCCATCTGAAATAATGTCTACTGGGCCTTTTGATAGAATTACTGCCTTGTACTTCTTAGAAACTAAAGAGCATATATCTTCTCTATTTTCTCTTACGTATTCAACATTGGTGTTACTAAGCCTAGCTAGTTCTGCCATATGAGGGGTAAAAACAGCCTTGCCATGAAACGTTAGATGTTCTTTAGCTAAAGCTTTTAAGCCATCAGCATCAACAACCACCGGTTTTTTAAGTTCTATGACGCTCTTTAGAAGCTCAATTATTGCCTCAAATGTTTCCTCCTGAACACCTAATCCCGGACCTACAATTACTGCATCAACTTTTCTTAAAAACTCAACGATTTTGTTGACTACGTTTATTGTAAAATATTTACCCTCATACTTTATAGTTATTATGTTCGGACTATATGACGCTATCACGTAAGCTGTTTTTTCGGGAGCTACAACAAAAGCTAAATCAGAACCTGTTCTTAGAGCTGCTAGAGCCGCCATAGCTGGAGCTCCACTGTACGTTTCAGAACCTCCAATTACCGCAACTTTCCCTCCCATACCCTTATGTGCATCCTTAGGTTTTTTCGGAACTTCAAACATTACATTTCCTGGTCCCACGAAAATCGAAGCTTCAGGAGGAATACCTATCTTCGCAACAACAAGTTCTCCCACACACTCTTTAGCCTTTAAAAGCCCAGGTTTAATATCGTGGAAGGTTACAGTTAAATCAGCTTTAACAGCATTACCAGCAATCTCCCCAGTATCGGGATTAAGCCCTGAGGGTACGTCAATAGCTACTTTTAATCCTTTACTTTCATTAATTATTTCTATAGCCGATTTAACAGGCTCTCTAAGAGGGGCCTTAATACCTACACCTAATACTGCATCAATTATTACATCAGTATGTAATGGAGTTAGCGCATCTGGTGATAACTTAACTATTTCAACAGTTTTCTCCATTTTCTCTAAGATCTTAAGGTTTGCTTTCGCATCTTCATTTCTAATAAGCAATTTATCGTAAAGGAGAAAAACTTTGACCTTAAAACCGTATTGCACTAAATGCCTTGCAGCAACAAATCCATCACCAGCATTTCCGCCCTTACCGGCGAAAACAACTACTTCAGCTGGAGGATTAACTCTATTAGCTATCTCCCTAGCTACTGATGCTCCCGCATTCTCCATTAAGAGTCTTGTAGAAACACCATACGCTACCGAATTTTGCTCTAAAACTCTCATTTCGAGTGAAGTTATCATAGCCTAAATTCCCCTAGAAAGTATTTCGCCGGTATTATTACCTCTCAAGTCTTATTTAAATAAACTCTCTTGAACGAAGTTTTAGGTGGCGATTTTGCCGTATGCTATAGTAGAAGGTGCATGTCCAAATTGTGGAGGGTTCATTGACACAGAGCACTTAATAGAGGGCTTACCTTGTAGCTTATGCTTAAACGGATTAAACTTAAAAAACCAGAAATTATCGGAAAAGACAATTTACAATTATCTTCTAAGTAGAAGGAAGCTTTATGGTTATAAGAAAATAGTTGAGCTACAGAAGGAACTTTATGAATTCGAAAGATTCTTTAAGAAAATTTCGAATAAGCCTCCATGGAGTGCTCAGAAAACATGGGCTAAAAGACTTCTTAAAGGTGAAAGCTTCGCTATAATAGCTCCAACAGGTGTAGGTAAAACAACATTTTCCATAATCTACTCCATTTATCATGTAATTAAGGGGAAGGGTAGAACATACATTATTGTTCCTACAAAGAATCTTCAGGAGCAAATAACTAGTAAAGTATTGGAGTGTCTTTCTAAGCTGAAAGACCATAGTGTTAAAGTATGTTCTCCGGGAGTAATTAATGATGAATATTTAGAGTTAGGAAACTTCAACCTACTAATTACAACATCAGCTTATCTCTCTAGAAACTTCAGTAAAATTTCTGCTTACAGATTCTCATTAGTTATAGTTGACGATGTTGATGCCTTGTTAAGGAATTCCAAGAATATTGAAAGAATACTTATGTTAATAGGGTTTAGTAGAGAAATTTTAGAAGTAACGTACAAACTAATTGTAGCTAAAATAGATCTCTTTAAACTTGTAGCATCAGGTGCTGATAGCGAAAAAATAGAGAAGATCAAAAATAAAATCGGAGAATATAGGAAGCTAATTGACGAATACATTAAGCAAACAAAGTTAGGCCAAATACTTGTTTGTAGCGCTACGGGAAGAAATAAAGGTCTAAAAGCTAAAATGTTTAAGGAACTTCTAAATTTTGAAGCAGGAACGGTAATTGAATATATGAGAAACATTGTTGACACTTATGATGTTATGAACGAGAACTATGTTAGCCAAGTAATTTCGCTCATTAGAAAGCTTGGTAGTGGAGGATTAGTTTTTGTATCACAAGATTTAGGAATAAAGAAGGCAAAGGCGTTAGTCAAGGAGTTAAAAAACCACGGAATTAAGGCGGAACTAGCAACGTCATCGAAACATAGGTATCTTCAAAAATTCGCTAAGGGAGAAATAGACATTCTAGTAGGTATAGCAAGCTATTATGGAGTAATTGTTAGAGGAATAGACTTACCCGAAAGAATAAGATATGCAGTATTCCTCGGTGTACCTAAGTTTCAAATAGAGCTAGAGAAGGGACTTAATAATCCAGTAAAAATACTCGCACTACTCACAGTACTTGAAGAGACGGTTGAAACAGAAGATGAATTAGCTTATTTAAAAAAGACAATAAATATCCTTTCAAAAATACTTGATAGAGTTAGCTTTAAAGAATTAAAGATTTTGAGAAAAGCATTAAGCGAAGAAATGGAGTTAGAAGGATTCTTAGGTAAACTGCAGAAACTATTACTTGATGCTAAACAGTACATTCTTAATAAAATTTCTGAGCCTAGAATTAAAGAGAAAATAAAGAATTCGGATTACATAATATTAAGAGAATTTAAAGGAAAAACGTACATTGTCACGCCAGACATAATGACCTATATTCAGGCAAGCGGACGTACTTCGAGAATGTTTGCAAACGGTATGACAAAAGGGTTAAGTATAATCCTAGTTGATGATGAAAAGGTTTTCGAAAGATTAACTAAACAGTTAAAATACTATGTCGAAAATTTCGAAATAAAACCGCTAAGCAGCATTAATTTGGACAAAGTTCTTGCGGAAATAGATAGGGATAGAGAAGTTGTAAGAGAAATACTTAGAGGCGAAGTGGAAACCTCATATCGAGACCCCATAATTCCAGCACTATTTATAGTTGAATCACCTACGAAAGCTAGAACCATAGCTTACTTCTTCGGTAAACCTTCGAAGAGGAGAATAAATGGCATAATAGCGTATGAGGTCTTGGTTGGAGATCCTAGATTAGGAACAAAAGATTATATGTTAACAATAGTTGCTACTAGAGGACACATTCTCGACTTAACAACATCACCTACTATGGGTTATTACGGAGTATTGGTAGATTCCAATAATGTTACCCCAATATACACCACAATAAAGAAATGTAGAGGCTGTGGACATCAATTTACAGAACCCATAACCAGCTGTCCGAAATGCGGATCAACAAGAATATATGATTCAAAATCTGTAATTGAAGTTCTAAGAGCCTTAGCTCAAGAAGTAGAAACGGTTTTTATAGGAACAGATCCCGATAGTGAAGGTGAAAAAATAGCTTGGGATGTTTATGTCCTATTAAGACCGTATATAAAGAGAATCTATAGGGTAGAATTCCATGAAATAACGAGAAATGCAATAATCAAAGCACTTGCATCACCGAGAAGGATTAAGGAGCCTCTTGTTGAGGCTCAGGTTGTTAGGCGTGTTGAGGATCGTTGGATTGGTTTTGAACTTTCGAGGAGGCTTTGGAGTGTTTTCGGAAAACACTGGCTATCAGCAGGAAGAGTACAAACACCAGTACTAGGATGGATAATAAAACAACACAAAAAATGGAAAAAATCACGTAGGCTCTTTGTTGAGTACATGTTGGAGAACGGATTAAAGCTAAGGTTCGATTATGACATACACTTCGATAAATCATTAATAAAAGAATATGTTAAAAACGGAGCTTTAGTTTTAATGAAGACGGAGTTTATTGAGAAAATTAATCCGCCACCACCATACAATACCAACTCTCTACTTTCAGAATTAACTGGAAAGTTTAGATTAGACGCCAGATATGCCATGAAAATTTTGCAAGACCTCTTCGAATCAGGTCTCATAACCTACCATAGAACGGATAGCATACATGTATCATCTACGGGATTGGAAGTAGCAAAAGACTACATTAGCAATGTGCTGAAAGAACCTGAGCTTCTTAAGCTTAAAAGTTGGGGATCAGAGGGTACTCATGAATGTATAAGGCCGACAAGACCCTACAATGTAGAGACATTAAGGAAACTTCTAATAAACGGCACTTTAAAGTCGTTTGTAAATTTTGTTCACACACACTTCAAGGTTTACGATATGATATTTAGAAGATTCATAGCTAGTCAAATGAAGCCTGCAACTATAGTTAAAACGAGACTTACAGTTAAGATAGGAGAATATGTTAAGACCTTTGAGTTCGTAAGCAAAATATTAGAGCCCGGGTTTACTAAAGTTCTTCCAATTAACGTTATAAAACTAGACAATATCGAAAACGGATCTATTGTTAAAATAGTCGAGTATAGGGTCTGGAAGGGATCCCTTTATTCCCTATATAAGCAAGGAGATGTAATTAAACTAATGAAGGAGAAAAGTATTGGAAGACCTTCAACATACGCTAAAATACTATCTTCAATTCTAAATCACGGCTACGTTATTGAAAGTAAAAACAAGTATCTTGTTCCGACATCTTTAGGTATAAAAGTCTATGAGTACTTAACCACAAATTACGGCTTCTTAGTATCTGAAGAAACCACTAGAAAGCTGGAGAAGATAATGGACGAAATCGAGAAAGGTAAAGTGGAATATGTCGAAGTTTTAAGAGAGCTCTTTGAAATACTGAATAAAGCATATATTGAAGAGGGAGGTGTAGAGAAAGCTAAAGCTATCGAAACATAAATACTTGTTTCACTAAATTCTGTACGTGAGGCATACTAAATGACCTATAATATTAGCATAAGTGAGGAAACATACAAACTGCTCGAGCGCTATAGAAAAATTCTCGAAGACGTTTTACATAGGAGAGTAAGCTACGATGACGTTTTAAAACTTATGTTAACAAATGAAATGCACTTAGCAATTTATTCAGCATTAGCTAAGAAAGTAAAAACTATTGAGCAAGAATTAAAATCAGCCGAACTAGCTATTACTCCCGCACATAAGCATGAGGTAAAAGCTGACAAGTTCGTAGAGTTCATTAGAGATGTGGTAGTTTATCCTTTAGATAAAATACGTGCTCCTAAAGATAAAATAAACAGATATGTAAACGAAGGGATATTCAAGATAATTTATGCTTCAGGTAAAGGTTACCTCGTATATAATCCTAAGCTTCAGGAGCTCTGGAAGAAACTGCCTATACCTAAAGATAAAGTTAAGGAGCTAAGTAGGGAAGAACAGAAACTACTTGAAATACTTAAGAATGCTGGCTTGGTATATGAAGATGGAGTTGCCAAATCCTTGAAAAGAGTTATTGAGGAACTATGAATCAGCCGGGATACTTCATGTCATTGCTAATTAGATACTCCATGGATAGGGCGCTCATCATCTGACTACTTATCTTACCTTAAGCTTTTAAAGAATTTCTGATAAGCCTTTCAGCCTCACTAAGAGCCTTTGATGCTTTTTCTATTCTCTCGTAAAATTCATTTCTATCTTTAAACGTTACGTAAGCCAGAGTCTGTGTTAACATAGTATATGAGTAAACATTCTCACCTTTTTCGTCAATATACCTTAGATAAAGCAGTCCTTTTCTCCTACTTCTTCTTGGATAAATTTCTATCATCACATTATTATGCTTGGTCTTTACTAATCCTATAATTCTAATGTAAGAATTAGATGGAGCAATTAGCCATAACTTAAATGGTTCTCTGACTTTGGCATAAAATTCCCTAAGTTTAGCTGCAGTATAACTATGACTTATAAGTGTCAATACCTGATATTGAGATGTCAAAGAATATTCTTCAAGAAACTCAGCAATGAAAGGGTAAAATTTGAGGGATAAAGCAAATTTCACTACTCGATTTTCTTCATTGGCCTCAATTATTGAAGCGTTATAGTCTTTAAGTTTCTTAATTGCTTTTACGAATAATTTATCGGGTTTAATTGATGCAATAACGCTTACCATTACTGTTTTTCTCATGTTCGGTCCTCCGACGGGGATAACATCCTCATCGTTTATCGGTAACCTACCTTTTCTTCATCGGAACATACGTGTTTCGCTAATCAGCCCTTCCACATGTCTTCATTAAATTCCGATCCGGGTTCATTCATCATTTCTACTAACATAAGTTCTCTTAGTTCTCTTATAAATATAGTTTTCACGTAAAGTTTTTAGGGAAATAAAGTAACTATACCTTGTCTGAGGACGAAGAATATGAGATTTAGGTCTATTTTTCTACAGTACATAATGCCTCAAATGTTACTCTTAGGATTTGCATTCATGAATACATGGTTTCCAGGCTATACGTTTCTGTTCATAATAGTTTACATAATTGTTTTTGGAGCAATAATGTATGTAACAGGCAAGAAAACATTTAAGGGAAGAGCTAAGGATCTTGAGGAAATAAGAAAGGGAAATAGGCTATACAAAGCTAAAGCAGTAGAAGTTAGGCAACTTATGGGCAACGATCCACTCTTAGTTTCGGAAATGAAAGGGCAATTAATAACCACGTTTATGCCCTTCCTTTCACTACTTGTAATATGGTTCATGTTTAGTACTTTAAGAGACATATTAGTTAAAGGAGAGGCAGGCTCCCTCGAAATGTTCATAGGTTACGCTGTTCTTTACGAAACATTCTTTGCTGTATCATTAATTACAAGGCTATACCAGAAAATAATGGTTAGAAGAAGAGGATACTCCGCACTTATGGTGCTTAACGACTATGTAGTTACGGAAAAGGGAATATATTCCGAAAGAGGTGGAGGGATAACACTTAAATTCCCTATAAAAGCGAAACGGCTAGTCTGTAACGAAAAAAGGAACTTAATAGATATTGACGTTATCCAAGAAAACCCATTTGCAGGTAAAACAATTATGAGAGTAAGGCTTTATAGTAAGAAAGTAAATGACCTATGTAATAAATTAAAGAGTAAGATAGTTGTTGAAGAAAGTTAGCTCGAGTTTTTAAGCATCTGCATATATGTTACTCCATTAAGGGCAATGTATGGTATTATATTTTTAGGCACATAGAAGTATCTTGGTGTTAAGGTTTTCAACATAGAATCTGACGGTATTACCTTTACTTCGTATGCTTCATTTACCGGTATTCTCTCAATAAATTTCTTAATGTTTGCTATTATTTCCTTGGGGGAGAAGTATAGTGTGAAATAGGATAAATCATCCATAGGCCTAATGTATAGCATGAATACTTCATCTATATTGTATGGTTCAAAAGACTGATTGTATTCAGGGGACTGATAGATTTTTTCAACATCTTTAACCAAAGCCCATCTCCACTCCCCGATATCTACATCTATAAATTGAAATACCCTATCAACAACATCTGGCTTTCTTAATTCCTTAAGTTTATTCTCTATTGTCTTCGGTGGTAGTTCAAGTATTTCAGAGAGCTCGTCGACCGTTAACGCCATATTTTCTAATGTTTCAACTATTAATAAGGAAGCATCCTTTATCCAAGGTCTTATCGGTGGTAATTCTCTAATGTATTTGCCGAGGGGTGTTTCAACATTTCTGATATGAATGAACTCTATTTCACCATTATGTATTTTTTCGAGTAATTTTTTAGTACCCTCAACATCCATGTATTGTTGTTTAACTTGTCTCTTAGCTTCCTCTACAATTAGCGAATCTTCTTTAGGATCTACCCTACCTATTTTCCCAAAACTTACTTGTAATTCCTTAAGTACCGCATAGTATAGTGGCGATCTTTCTAAAGCTTTTTCAAGAAGCTCATCGACTTTCTCAGGAGGTATATTTAAAAGAACTTTTACTGGATCAGCATTTCTCACCTTAACAGAGAATCCTAGATATGATGATTTAACGTACACATTCAACGTATATCTTGTTGAAATAAGATACATTATTATATGTGCTAAAGTTTCTGCAACATTTTGCCCCATCCAGAATAAAAATACTGTTTCATTACCATGTTTCTCAACTACCATAGTTTTATCATTCGGTAAAAGATTCTTTTTATTAGCGTACGATTTCGTAAAACTACTTAGAAATTTAAGGGCATTTTCATAAATTCTAACGTTCTTTGGCACGTTTACATTACCGTACGTAATAATGTTTTCCAAAAGTCTCCCTACTTCTTTAGCTATCTTTACGGATCTCCTGGCTCCTTCACCCCTCCATATAGGTACCTCAGCTTCTTCCGTTGAGGCGGGGATGACGGAAATTTTCATTCCAATATCGTCTATATCTACAATTTTCCAGTTACGTCCTGAAAGACGTACTATGTCTCCAACTCTTAAGTACCTATAAACGTATTGTGAATCAACATCCCCAACTAATGAGTCACCATACTTTACTTGGAACGATGGTCTTTCACCAATTGTTGTAAAGAATTCAGTGAAGTTTCTAGCCCACCAACGTTTATATGCTGTGTCGCTATCAAACCTCCATATTTTAAAGAATGTTGGACCTAACTTGTACTTTCCCTCATCAACTCTTGTTAATAATCCATTGTTTTCCATGTGCCTTAGTAAGTTTGTTAGTTCATTAAATTTAAGGCTTCTATAAGCATATGCTCCCTTAACTATTTCATAAATGGTTTTAGCGTTAACTTCTCCGTTCTGCAACACTATACCTAAAATTTCTCTAGCTAAAACATCAAGAGGTTTTTCAAGTATTTGTGGTTCTTCAAGTTCACCTTTTAATGCAAGTGAAACAGTAGCTAACGATTCTAAGACGTCAACCTCATTAATTCCTATAATTGTTCCTTTAGATACATCATAAAATCTATGACCGCTTCTCCCTATTCTTTGAAGTAGCGTTGTAACTGAACCCGGAGGTCTAAACTGTGTAACCTTCCTTATATCACCTATGTCTATACCGAGTTCAAGAGTTTTTGTGCAAACGACGCCCTTCAATTTGCCTTCTAAAAGGTCTTTTTCTACTGAAACCCTCATGTTCCTTGAAACTGATGAGTGATGCACTTGTATTTCCTTTAAACCTGATTTTTCAAGGTATTCATGTAGTCTTTCAGCTGTTGATCTGGAATTAACGAAAATAAGAGTTGGTGGTTCTATATGATCTATTATCGTCTTAGCTATTTTACTCCAAGGATCATCCTCATTTCCTATTGGAACAGCATCTATTTCTATTATTGTCTCTTTACCTTTACCTATTTCTATTATTATGCTCTTCCTTTTTGAGGATCCAAATAGGAATTTAGCAACTTTTTCGGGATTACCTACTGTTGCTGAAAGCCCTATTCTTTGAAAGTCGAATCCTGTAAGTCTTTTCAGTCTTTCGAGAAGTAATATAAGTTGTATTCCTCTCTTCGAAGATATTAGCTCATGAACTTCATCTATGATTACCCATTTAACATTCTTATAGTAGTTTCTAAACTTCTGAGCCCAATCAAGATCTATTTCCAGACTTTCAGGAGTTGTAACGATTACGTGAGGAGCTTTCCTAAGTCTTTTAGCCTTTTCAGAGGAAGGTACGTCACCATGCTTCCTAGCTACGGTGAAGCCTAGTTTAGACCCCCACCATTTAAGCCTACGGGTAATATCGTTTATCAAAGCTCTCAACGGTGTAATGTAAACAACAGCTACGGGCTTAGCTTTCTCCTTAATCATCATCTCAAATATAGGTAGAATAGCGGCTTCAGTTTTCCCGAAACCCGTTGGCGCTGTCAATAATACATTATAGCCTTCTTTAATTTTAGGTATAGCTAACTTTTGGGGAATAGTTAGATCTTTCCAGCCCTTCTCCCTAAGTAAACTTATGATTTTAGGATCCATAATGCCGACAGCATCATCATCTAACATTTTTCTTTCCTCAGTACGCTAGGTTTTTATACGGCGTCTTAGCATGGTTTTATAGCCTAAACGCATAAGGCACTGCAACTAAAAAACATTTTCGTATAACAGTCAAAATAGGGTGTTAATAAATGTCGGTAAAGTATGAATGCATAGTCTGTGGCAAAAAGTTTCCAAAAGGGCAGGGAGTACTTATCAGCCTTTACAATGTTGAGCTAGCTTTCCACAGTAAATCATGTGCACTCAAATTTTTCAAAGCATTGTTTTCAAAAGTAGAGTATGATTTAATAAGAAACTACATTGAAGAAACAGTAAACGAATTTCGAGAGAAAATTGCTGAAGAGCGTAAGAGAAAAGCAAAGAAGATTTAGTGAACATTAACTTACAGGTTCAAACACTATTCCAAGCTTTTTAGCATAACTATACGCTTCAGAAAGCTCGTCATAACCAGGTCTCCTAATTATATCACGCCACTTTTCAGGTTCCCTTAAAACCTTATACTCCGGCCTATACTGTTCCATAATGTTAACTAAAACTTTCTCCTTAGGTAAATTCTCAGCTATCCATCTAAGTACAGGTTTTGTGCAACATTCAACATGATTCGGAAGTACTAGATGTCTTATTATCATATCGCCATGTTCAACAGCCATTTTCAAGTTTCTAGTTACAACTTCAAAGTATCTCGGTACTCCGGAAAGTCTCAAAGCACATTTATCATTACCATACTTAAAATCTGGAAGCCATATATCTATTATGTCAACGAGTATTTTCATTGCTTCAACAGTTAAGTACATGTTACTATTCCATAATTGGGGAACATTAACATCTAGAGACTTTAGCGATTCAACTATAGTATGAATATTAGGTGTCGGATCCCCGCCAACATGGTTTATGTTCCTTGCTCCTTTATTTCTTAATTCTTTCTGAATTGTGGCTAATGACTTTGCTGTTACTAAAATACCGTTGTAAATGTTTTCCTGGCTAATATCGAAGTTTTGGCAGAAAACACATCTAAAATTGCATGAACCATAAAATATTGTTCCACTAGGAACCAATGGTGCTTCCTCACCTAAATGATGAAACCATGAATGAACATAGGTTCTATAGTCTAGTTTGCAAAAGTGTCCTCTTTCTCCTCTTAACCTATTGACCTTACATTTCCTTTCACAGAAGATACATGACTTAAGCATTTCCTTAGCTAAAGCTATTTTCAGATCTAGAAAACTATGTTTAGGATTAGGAAGTTCTTCAACACTTAGTTTATCCATTGCAATTTCCTTAAAAATTATTCTGAACTCTTTAGCTATTTCGTCATGAAGACCCCATAATCCTTCATAGTCTAGTTTTGCAGGATTTTCGAAAACTTCAACATGTTTAACAATTATGAACTTAGCTGGCTTAATATCCTTCATGACACGATAGTACCACCACAATCTACGTTTAACATCCTCACTCTTCCATACAGCTAAAGCATCAGGCCTGTATAGGTACCAAGGTGTTAAGTCAAGAACCATAAGATTACATCCCATACTAACTTTGACTTCTATTCTCTAGATAAAGTAGTAAGGAGAAAAGTAATTTTAATTTCTAACTTATAAAATATACCGAGCCCGATGAGGAATGCCTGGCATACAAAATGATCTTTTAATGATTTAAAGAGGCCGCGTCCGAGGGGTGAAAACAAAATAATAATGTTGGGGAGTAGTATTTTTGAAGAAAATAACTCATGAAATCTTCGGTGTAGGTGCATCACTTTTCATATTAATGCCTCCTATAACTATAGTGGGTTACATAATATTTTTCTCGGCAATGGGTAGTATAGTTCCGGATGTAGACTTTAAATTTAAGCATAGAGCATTTCTACATAACATTTTTTCCTTAATATTCATAGCCTTGATTTTACATTACATACTATTAAGCTTCCTTAACTTAGAGAAATACGCTCTTTTGTTCTCTACAAGTTTCGCTGTAGGATATTTCTCACATATCCTACTTGATTCATTAACTAAAGCTGGCGTAGCAATATTATGGCCCATTTCAAGTATTAGGTTAAGATTTCTTAGAGAAAGGTACGATAGCCCATACCTTAATGTTTTTGTATCCGCATTAGGGATTATTCTTATGGGGCTTTATGTATATTACTTAACTATAGGAGGTAACATGTAGTCGTGGAGAAAACAATAATTCACTTATTTACTGCTGATAAGAAACAAATTGTTCGAGCACTAGAGATTATAGAAAGGAAGTTTGGTTCGCCTTTAAAGAAAAACATGTTGAGAAATACCGCTTTAATCATATATAGTGGTAGTGTTGACATAGCTCCCCTCATAGAACTTGGTAGAAAAGGTATTGACATATTTACGCTAAGAATTTCTAATAGAGGTAAAATAACTGATGCTTCATTAATTATGGATAAGATTTATAGGGTGGATGAAAACGCTGTAAAAACTCTGATAAGAATTTATCCTTTACTTGCAAGTGAAGTGTACATGTAACATTCTACCTCATAGTGAAAGTATTTCTTGAACAGGCTCTACAAAGCCTAGAGAAGCTAATGCATATACAAGAAATGTGTAGAAAACTGAAACAATGATATATTTGATAATGACCTTCTTTGAAGGGGAATTAAACGTACTACCTGTTATTGCCTTTTCCGCTCCAATATGCATTAGTATGAAACCTAAAACGTTTGTAAAATTATAGTATATTATAAAGGCTATGGAGAATAGACTTTTGGAAATAAAAAACACTGTAATGCTGGCTAAAACATAAGATATCGGTATGTTTACGAAAACATCATTCCACCATGAGAGAGGCGATAAGATATAGCCTATAAAAGCTATTATTCCTCCTTCAACCCTATCCTTAGTCTTGCTCTTGGACATCTCTGAAGCACTCAAAGAAGTTACTTTCTTCCTTCTAAGTATTCTTCTAACTTTCTTGCTTTTTCTTTTAAACCTTTAGCTAAATAGATTTCGTGAAGTCTCTTAGCTACATCGTCTCTATGCTCTATTTTAAAGGACTCTTCATAAGCTTCCAAAGCTTTATCAATATCACCCATTTTTTCAAAGGAATAGCCTATTTTAGCCCATAGACGAGCATTTTCCTTATTTAAAATGGTAGCCTGGGTATAGTAACTAAGAGCTTTCTGGAAATCTTCTCTTATGAAGTATAGGTCTCCAAGCCCTTCGAGAGCCCTATGGTTTTCTCTATTTAAACTAATTGCTCGCAAATAGTAATTTTCCGCCTTCTTCCATAGATCGCGCCAAATGTTACCGTATTTTCTTTTATCTAAGCCCTCAACGATTTTCCTATAAGCATCACCTAATATTACGTATGTTTCATCATTTTCAAGACCCTTTATTGAAACCATAAGTCTTTCTATAGTTTCAGCGAGTAGTATTGGGTTAATTTTTTCTCTAAAAAATCCTGTTCTATCTTCAAACCAGGCTATAATTAATCCTTCGAGAATTTTTACTATATCCGGAGTAAACATGTAATAGTATCTTGCTGAAAGTTCGTTTAGTCCTCCATAAATTTCGTTTAAAACTTCTGCTGCGAAAACCTTAATCCATGAGTAGTTTTTCTCCTCAATAATCTTATTTACTTGCGAAATAAACTCACCAACTTCATTAACGTCAATGTTCTTTTTCAAAACCTTAAGAACAACATCTATTGCATTATTGCTTTTCGTGCTCATCAGTTTGACCTCTAAATGATTCTTTCCTACGTTCTTTCCTAAGTTTAAACTATTGTATCTAACTTTCGTTCAAATGAGCCCGAGCAGTATGAATATGTATACTTCAGCTAGTGCTAGAATTGTTGATAAAATAATTGATTTTGATGCTGTTTCAACATTAAACCCATAGACATAAGCCAATACAGCATTAGCTGTTGCTGGCGGCATTATTGATTCAAGCATTACTTGTTTAAAGATTAAGGTTTCCCCAACTAAAACTATACCAAGAGTAAAGTGCATAATAGGTGAAATAATGTGTCTCCAAAATATGATAAATAATATTGGAAATTCTACCAAGACCTTTAAGCTCTTAATAATGGGTAAGCCTAGACCGACGATTACAGCACTCAAGTAAACGCCTACTGTACTTAAAACATTTGGAATATCTCATAATACTGAAGGAGCTAGTTCATTAAGATTAAAGCGGCTAAACACTATTCCCACAATTCCGGCGTAAATGATTATGTTTTTACCTATCTTCCTTAAGGATAAAGCCAGTATTTGTGCTTTCATCCATGAAAGAAAAGCATGGATGAAAGCACATCAGCTATCACATAATGTATTAGAATCATAGTATATGCATAAACAATTACTGGAACAATGTTTCTGTAAAGTGAAAAAGCAAGAGGTATAGGTAGGAAAGCACAATTCTGAAATATTACCGATAAGACGGTAGAACCGATGAGACTTGTATCGTTTTTCACTATATGCTTATCAATGTAGATAGTTAAAAGCAGTGATAATGAAATGTACGCTATAATTATTAGCTCTATGCTTACATGTTCAAGAGAAAACTTTGTTTTAGCAAGACTATTAAATATCATTATCGGAAGAAAAACTTGAACGCTATTTTGGAAAGCTTTGTACTTATTTTCTCCTTTAAACCTAGAAGGACAAGGACGTAACCTAAGATGGTAAGAAGAACTATTTTCAGTACATTCTCTAATATTATAATATCACATATACCTTATGGATCAGGGGGCTCCTAAGTCTTCATCCCCTAATGGGTCGAGCCCGCCACAGTCATCACTTCTAAATTATAGTTATTTAATAGAGAATCTTTAAACTTGACCCCTATAGAAAATGTATTAAGGAAGTGGGTGGTTTTGTCTTCAGATAAAGAATACTTAATGATAGAGGTTGAAGATAGTTTTCTAAATGCCTTAAAAACTTTGGCTCAAATTACAGGTAAGAACGTAAATGAAATAGCAGGTGAGCTACTTTCACTAACTGAGCCTATACTTAGGAAAGCTATTGAAGATAGGATAACAAGCTTTAATAGGTTAAGAGAGGAACTTCATAGAACATTTCTTGACTCATTGAACATTAGGGCTCTTGAAGAGGACATATTAGAAAGCATCGGGGGTAATAAGTTTTTTATGTTAGAGGAAGTTGATGTGAACCTAGACGAAAATACGTTATTTCTTATGTTTCGAGAACTTGAATCATCTCCCTTCGGTATTGGTGATTTATGGATTAAATTTAGTCTAGTACCTAGGAAATTGGGGTTTACGTTTTTCATGACAAAATACGTAAGGAGTAAACCAACAATTAAACCTCCATGTAAATTAGAATATAGCGTTAGAACTAAGGAACATTTAAACAAGCTTCTCGTAACGGTTGAATTTAATGTTAATAATTTAAAAGATAAATCAATAATTAATGAAGCATTAAGTGTAATCGGGATGTTAAGGAAAAATTTGGAGAGTTAAAAATGAGTTTAAGCAATTTAGAGCTTGAAATTCTGAAGAAAGTAACTAAGGGTTCTTGGAATTTTCAAGGAATTTCGCAAGAACTAAATGTGCCTATTTCTCACGTGAAAGTAGTTGTCGAAAATCTTGTCAGAAAAGGTTATTTAAGAAAAATAGAATGTACAGAAACTGTTTGCACTAAATGTCCTTTAAGAAAGGCTTGTCCTTTCAGCTATGTTCCTTTGAATATAGTTACGTATGTGATAACTGAGAAAGGAATCAGTATTATTGAAAAACAGTTTTCAAAATAGTTTCTACGGCCTCAGCTTTACTAACACTTATTCTGCTAACACTTATTCTAAGCATGGCATCGGGATCCTTAAGTGCATGTCCTGTTACAACGCATACTACTTTATCTTTTCTACCTATTATTCTCTGCCTTAACAATTTAAGATAACCAGCGATACTTGAGGCTCCAGCAGGTTCGGCATCTATACCCTCCATCGACCCCAGCTTTGCCATAGCATCAATTATTTCTCTATCACTTACCTTTAGGAATAAACCCTTCGACTCCTTAACAGCCATCATAGCTTTAGGCCAGTTTATCGGTCTCCCTATCCTAATGGCCGTCGCTATAGTTTCAGGTTTATCAACAAAAATAGGTTCATCTAAGCCTCTTTCAAATGCTGTAGCTAGCGGTGATGCTCCCTCAGACTGAACACCAACCATTTTAGGAAGTTTGGATATAAGCTTTAGTTCATATAGTTCCTTGAACCCTTTCCATATAGCTGAAATGTTTCCCGCATTACCTACAGGAACAATTACCCAGTCAGGAACGCCTAGTTCTTCAGCTACTTCGAAAGCCAATGTTTTCTGTCCCTCAAGTCTCCAAGGATTGAACGAGTTTAGCGGGTATATTTTCGGGTTTATTTCAACAACTTTCCTAACAGTATCTAACGCGTCATCAAAGTTACCCTCTATCTCAAAAATTAACGCGCCATGAAGAATAGATTGGGCGAGCTTACCTAACGCTACTTTACCTTTCGGTAAAACTATTGCCGATTTAATGTTTGCACGAGAAGCATAAGCTGAAACAGAAGCTGCAGTATTACCGGTAGAAGCAACTATAACTAAACGCGAACCTATATGCTTCGCCAATGTTATAGCAACAGTCATTCCACGATCTTTGAAGCTTCCAGTAGGATTAGCACCTTCGAACTTAACATACACGTTACTTTGTGTTACAAGGTTTTCCAATTTTATTAAAGGGGTGTTTCCTTCATGTAAAGTAATTGTTTTATCATAAAGTTCTTCGGAAGGAGGTAGGAGCTGCTTATACCTCCAAACACCTTTACCATCAAAATCATTCCACGAAATCTTTACTCTTGAAAAATCATATTCCACAGTTAATAAGCCACCGCATTTTCCACATTCATAAAGTCTAGGATCAGGAGGATACACCATACCGCAACTTACACATTTTAATTTAACGTTAGTTTTAACAGCAACCTCCAAAATCTAAGTCACCTTAAAGGTTTCCTCTATGTTTTTAAGAATAAACCTAGCATCTCTATAAACAGTTTCCCTCATACAAAGTTACGGGGAGCATGATTATGAATATGAGAAAGTGTAGGAAATCATTAAAGGTAAAAAAGGAAATTCTATATGCCATATTATGTGAAGCGAAACGAAACTTAATTGAAATATGTGGTTTACTCTTTGGTACGATATCTAAAGGAAGTTTTAATGTTTTAAGCTATGCTTTAATAAGGAATGTTGAAAATTCCTCTGTAAGCTTCAAAATGGATCCTAGGGAGATGTTTAACGAAATAATCAAGCACAGAAATAAGTCTATGGACATTGTTGGTCTATTTCATTCACATATGACATCGGTAGCTCCTTCGTCAAAGGATCTTTATTACATGAGATTATGGAATGTCCCATGGCTTATAGTTGATAGGAATGGGAACTTTTCAGCCTATCTAATAGAAAATGGTGAGCTATGTTTGGTTGAAACTATTGTTGTTGAGTAGTTTTAGGTCTAGGAACTCTTCTTCCATTACCTAAAACCCAAAATTCTCCATCACTTCTTCTTTCAAGCTTCCATATAGGTGTTTCATGTTTAACCTTTTCAAGAACTTCTCTTGCAATATCAAATGCTGTTTTTCTATCGATAGCTGAAACAAATATGTAAACTGTTGACTCCTTAGGTTTAAGCCTAGATACTTTATGGTATACTCTAACATCTATAACATTAGGTTTCCTAGAATACTCCTCGGCTATTTCCTTAAGCTTAGCGTTAGCAAAAGGTTTATAGGCATCATATGATAACTCATAAACTTCAACGTTGCCTTCAACTAATCCTTTAACGAAACCTATGAAAACAACAACAGCTCCGCTCCTGATAAATTCAGGGTTCTTCTTCATTTCCTCAATAATGCCATCGACACTAATATCTTCTTCAATTATGAAGCCTTCAGGAAATCCTCCAGAAGCAGGAGGAAACAGAAACACTTCATCATTATTCTTAAGTTCCCTATTTTGATCAGCTGGTTCACCATTTACAAGAACAATTATAGGTTCTTCAGGTTCTGTTTCATCAATGTAGTTTGCTATTTGAGGATACCTCTTTACCAGCGTTTCTATGAGATCTTTCACCTTAGCTCCTTCAGTAAGTTCGATAGATATTCTTTCTGAACCTACAATGTCTCTATATATGGCAAATAATCTAACATTAACTTTAATACTTATTCACCTCTCGTACCGTATCTAGAGGTCTGACCCTTATGGTGGGTCTTCATCCCTCATGGGCTTTCTCTACCCCCGCTTTTCGGAAGCCTGGCTTCACAGCCTTAGCCGCCCGCATCGCTCCACCAGACTCCCTTGAGCGAAGGTAGAGAGGTTTGGGGAGCTTCACCCTTATCTCTCGACTGGTCATCGCTCGTTCACTCCCCACATCCCACATCTCTTTCTAGCGTAAAACAAATATAAATTTTACGTAAATATATATAGTGGTGTACTGTTGTGGAGCAATATGTTTTCCACGCCAAGATAAGCAAATGTAGCGGGAGGAAGCTGTGTATCTATATTCCTAGGGAGATTGAAGATAGGTTAAAACATTTACATGGTCAAGAGGTGGTAGTAGTTGTCATTAAACCTGATGCCTAAGATAATAGCAGATAAGGAAACACAAGAACAGTTCATGTACATAACAATTAATGGTAGACTAATACCAAAAAGTAATGAAAACTATATGAAATTATGTTTACTAGCATACCGTTTCAAACAGGCAGTTAAGCATGGGATAAACCTTGTATTGAGTGATGTACCTCAAAAGCAAGCATACAAGGAATTAGCGAAAATACTACCAAGTAGCATCTATGGCGAAACGGCATATAAGTATGCAAAGTTATTAGTGGAAGGAGCAAGAGAACAAGTCAATAATGAAGTAATTGTTAATAGAATAAGCACAAAGAGGAAATGGATAGCATCAAGAGGGGGAGTAACATGGAGAGGAAACCTAAACATAAAATTGATATCCACAGATAAGGTGCTAGTAAGATATTATGATGGTGAGTGGTTAGAATTTAAGGTAAGGTTTGGAGAAAAGTATCTACCGTTAGTTAATGAGTTAATAGAACTCGCTAATCAGAAGAGAACAAGTTATGGTGCATCTATAAGCTTTAAGAACGGTAAACCATATATTCACGTAGAGCTTCCTTTATGGTTATACCTGAAACACCTTTTAGCACCTAAACCTAACGGTTATGGATTGATAGCTGGATTTGATATTAATAGTGATAGGCTTAATGCAGTGATTATTGATAGAGAATGTGAGATTATTGCTTTAAGAACCTTCTGGTATAGTGAGGCAATATCTCATGGTTTTCCTAGGAATAAAGCTAAATGGATAAGACTTAACGCCTTAGCCAAAGCTTTGAAGTGGTGTAGAAGGATAGGAGTAGACTACGTGGTGTTTGAGAACTTGACAAAAATAAAAACTAGGAGGTTTACAAGCATCCCAAATGCTAACCGTAAGATAGCTAAATTCCCTAAGAAACAGCTCCTTAAAAATAGTATTATTAAAGCACTTAAACTTAGATTCACAGTTATACTGGTAAATCCTAGGGGGACGAGCAGTAGTATAGCACATAAGCAGATTATGAGAGAAAAAGGATTAGACAAACATGCAACAAGCGCTTACATAATAGCTTATAGAGGATTAAAGACGCTTAAAGAACAAGAACCCTCAATAACCCCCTCAACAACATCCACCATAAACTAATATTCAATACTAAGAATTCACACTTGTTCTAGAATATGTGTTGCTTTATATTTTGTCTATGTTTAAGCTAAACATCCATGTACATATAGAATTCGGCGGGAGAAGGAATTGCTTCTATGAATTTTACTTCTCTCCTTTTTAATTCGATGTAATCATCTAAAGCCGCTTTGGGAAATATTGGGTGAAGATATTCTCTATCGGACTCAAGCTCATCAAGAGCTTCCCAGAGTGTTCGTGGAAGTTCTTTGATTCCTAACCTTTTTCTCTCTTCCTCGCTCATATGGTAAATGTTCTTATCAACGGGATCTTCGGGCTCTATTTTCTTCTTAATTCCATCAAGCCCTGCTGCGAGTATTGCAGCAAATGCTAAGTATGGGTTAGCTGATGGATCAGGTGGTCTATACTCTATTCTTTTTTCACTCTTAACACCCCTATGGTAGGCAGGCACTCTTATTGCAGCGCTTCTATTACCTCTACTCCAAGCAAGATATACTGGAGCCTCATAGCCTGGGATAAGCCTCTTATAGCTATTAGTTGTTGGGGAAACTATTGCTGAGAGAGATCTTGCGTGTTCTATAAGTCCCCCTATGAAGTATCTACCTAGCTGGCTTAATTCCGCGTATTCATCGTTTTCATCATAAAAGAGGTTCCTACCGCTAGTATCCCAAAGGCTTACATGAACATGCATTCCTGAACCATTATCCCCATAGATCGGCTTAGGCATAAATGAAGCATACATACCATATTTTGCAGCAACATTTTTTACAACATATTTTAGGGTTTGAACATTATCTGCAGTTCTAACTAAACCTCCATATTTGAAATCTATTTCGCATTGACCTGAAGAAGCAACTTCATGGTGATGTGCTTCTACTTCGACATTGAAGTATTTTGTTAAAATTACTGATGCTTCGCTTCTAATATTGTATACTATATCGTAGGGGTCTGGAGTGTAATATCCTTCCTTTACACGTATGAAAAGAGGGTTAACAGAAGTACTTCTTTCTTTAGAAACTATTGAAAGGGATTGTTTTACTCCCGGATTTTCAAAGTCTAGCTCTACTTTATCGAATATGAAGAATTCTACTTCAGACCCCCAAAGACTAATGTAACCTTGGTCTTTGGCGTATTTCTCGGCTTTTTCAGCTATATATCTTGGATCTTTTTCTAGCCTGCCCCTATTGAACCCCCAATAAACCTTACCTATGAATCTAGCCGTAGACTTTTTCCACGGTATTATTGCAAAAGTTTCTGGATCAGGCTTAAGAACTAAATCACTTTCATCTATTGTTGAAAATCCCTTTATTGAGCTACCATCTAATTTACCAAAACCTTTTATCGTTATTTCATTTGAAAGCTTACTTGTTGGAAACGTTATAGAGTGGAGTTTACCAAGTAGCGAGGTGAAGTGGACTTCTATCCATTCTATGTTTTTCTCCTTTACCATCTCCACTATTTCGCTATGGTTCATCATAGATCAACTTCACTCATATACAGAGAATCCGTAACACATGAACATTATATATAGTTTAGTACCATAGTGGCTGAACAATTATTAATTATATACTATGGTTAATTAAACAGGTAATTAAAGTATTAGGTTCTCAGAAAAAGGGTTCTTATAAAAAAGTTTAAGATTTAAACGCTTTTTCTAGAAGTTCGGCTACGTCATCTAATGTAAAGCCTAGTGCGGTTATTTTTTCAGAGTACTCTCTAAGAACACTTTTTGCTTCTTCCAGATTACATCCCTTGAGTTTGTTTTCTAATTCTTCAAGCGCTTCCTGAGGATATACGAAAAAGTCGCCGCTAATTATAATGTCATGGATTCTTTCATCATCAGTTATTTCTATATCTACTTTGACTGTTTTTCCACCTTTAATTTTCTTAAGAACACTAGTTTTCTTCACTAGAACTCACCTCTTAAATATCCACTCTTTTGACCTATATTTTTCAACAAGCTTCCTTGCTAATTCGATTTCTTTTTCTGTAAGTTCTCCCTTTTCGAATTCGACATTAAGTGCTTTGGAGAAACCCTCAATCAGCGCTTCAATAGTTTCTTCTTTAGTTACTGTTCTGCCTAATTCCCTTGAAAGAGTTGTTACCCTTTCAAGAATAGACTTAACCCCATGACTAATTAGTTTCTCTTTAGGCGCCTTAAGTGTCGAAGCTAAAGTGACTAAGTCTGTATTATACATTAGTGTTCCATGCTGTAAAAGCGCTGTTTTCTTTCGTGATTGAGCACTACCTGAAATCTTTTTACCATTAACGACAACATCGTTTATAGGAACGAATCGCGCTTTTAACCCGAACTTCTCTATAGCATAAACTAACCCTTTACATATTATCTCATAGCTTTTTAACACATCCGTAGCAACATCGCTTATTGAAGCAACAATAGAATATGTTACTTCACCGTTTACATCGTGATATACTGATCCACCGCCAGTTATTCTTCTAGTAATCAATATTTTACGTTTATTAAGAAATTCTAAGTTTACTGCATCATTTACCCTTTGGAAATAACCTATGGTTACTGCGCTTGGATTAAACACGAATAATCTAAGAGTATTAGGGATTTCCCCTTTATCTTTAAGTATGAGCATTGCTTCATCAATAGCCATATTCCAGTATGCATCTCCTTCGTTAATAATTAATCTCCATTTCTCCATGAAAATTACACCTACTGCTTAACTTGTTAGCTCATAATGAATTATTACATAAATATTATTGCTTATAGTAAAATATTTATTTACATGTTTATAAAGAGCAAGTGCCCTTAAGAAGTTAGGTTAAATTTAGATAAAGGGTCCTACAGAGATGTATGTTCGAGCTTCAATAGGTACATTGGCATCATTAGGGTTGTTAGATATTAAAATGCTCGAAAAACCATATACAGCTTATGTACTTCAGTATTCAGAAAACGGGTGTGAGGCCGAATGTCTTTTCTGTCCACAAAGCAGAATTAATTTCTCGAGAAAAGATTTTGTTTCAAGAGTTGTATGGCCGAGAATAGAATTAGAGAAACTGATTAAAGCAATTAAAAGGAAAAACGTTTTCGCAAGAATATGTGTTCAAAACGTTATTAAACCCTCTTTTGAGGACGAATTCCTAGAAATAATAAGGAATATCAGAAAGAGCAATATAAGAACATCCTTAAGCGCTTCTATAACGCCTGTCAGTAAAGAGTTTCTCATTAAGTTAAAAGAACTAGGAGTAGACTACTTAGGTGTAGGCTTAGACGCTGCATCACCAAGTGTTTTCAAGACCATTCGAAAGCCATTTACATGGGAAAGATATATGGAATTCATAAGGGATGGTATTGAAGTTTTCGGGTTAAGAAAGGTAGATGTTCACTTAATATTTGGTCTAGGTGAAAGCGAAAGAGAGTTCGTGGAAACAATGAAGAAGGTTCATGAGCTTGGAGCTGAAATAGCATTATTCGCTTATACGCCAGTTAAGGGAACAATGTTAAACATTAAGAAGCAACCATCATTAATTTCATGGAGAAAAATGCAATTAGCAAAATATCTTATTGAAAAAGGTAAAGAAGATGAAATATTTTATGTAAATGACAAAGTAGGCTTCAAAAAGAGCTTCTTAAAGGATGTAATAAGTAACTTGGAAAAATACGTTTCATTGTTTCTAACAACAGGTTGTCCTTCATGCAATAGACCATTCTACAATGAGAGTCCAAAGGGACCATACTATAACTTCCCATCTATATCATTTGCTAAGGAAAGATTAGCTATCATTAGAAGAGATTTAGAGAAAATTCTTAATGAATGTGATAAATATGAGTAATGTTAAAGCGTATATTCCTGGCAAAAAATTCCCAGACATAAGCATTACTGGCACATCATGCCCGCTTAATTGCGCATATTGTGAAGGATATTATCTTCATGGTATGGAGTTAGCACCTACCCCAAAGAAGCTATATGATACTGTAAAATACCTTGTAAAAAGGGGAGCTAAGGGCGTTTTGATAAGTGGAGGTTTTGATTTACAAGGTAAGCTTCCTGTAGAACCCTTTCTTTCAACAATAAAGGATATTAAAAGAGATTTTGATATTATAATAAGCGTTCATCAAGGTCTTGTAAGTAAAGACTTAGCAATAAAATTAAGAGAAGCGGGTGTTGATATAGTAGATTATGAAATGATTCTTGATCCATTTGTTATAAAGAACATTAAAAATTTAAAGAATAAAGACCCCGAAGACTACATAAGGTCTTTTGAACTCCTAGATAAGTATGGTCCTCCCTATATTGCTCCTCACATACCGTTAGGATTAAATTATGGGAAAATAGTTTATGAATACAAGGTTATTGATGCTTTAATGGATTTTAACCCATATATTCTAGTTTTCCTCATCTTCATACCTACAAGAGGAACAAAAATGGAAAATTCCTCTATTCCTGAAGCAAAAGATGTAGTCAAAATCATTGCGTATGCGAGGAAAAAGTTTAATGGTATATTAGCTCTAGGATGTATGAGGCCTTGGAAAACAAAGTATCTGGTAGATCCCTATCTAATAGAAAAACAGCTTGTTGATAGAATAACTAATCCTCCCAAGTCTATAATTAAGAAGTATGGTCTTAGAGTAATTGAGGCTTGCTGTTCTGTTCCTAAGGAATTACTTTATAAATTCATTTAATTTTGTACTGATCTACTACTTCGTTTAACCTTATCCTTTCGACTAATTCTTTAGCTTTCTTAATAGCATCTTCGCTATTCTCCGCAGAAACATTGAGAACAATATTTGTTCCTTTAATTCTTACTCTAAATCTCTTTTCACCAAGTAGCTCATATTCCTCTATAACCTCAAGATCCAATTTTTTCATCATGAACACCCTAATTCCCTATATAGTTTTTTGACTATAAAAGGGTATAAAGGCGATATAGGTGCTAAAACCCTTATATAACCTCTGTTTACAGTATTGCATATATTGTGTAAACTTCCCTCGTTTTCTAAATAACCTTTAGCTAAACTTTTAGCAGCTATGAAGCTTTCATCAAATTTAAATTTAAGATAGACCGTTGTAAATGCAATGTACTCTGCAATATCCCATGATGGAGGAATTTTTTGCGAAGCTTGCTCTAAATCTATAGGAACTATAGCTCCATGTTTGTTAAGTATAAAGTTTGAAGGTCTTGTATCACCGATTGATAATCCTAATTTATGTATGTCTGCTAGAAGACCGCCTAGGCGGTAACATGCATTTTTGAAGTCTTTACTATGTAGAACTTCTACTAAATTACTGCCTTCAATGTATTCCCTAATAACATATTTTTTATGCCAATCGATTCCGAGAACCATAGGTACCCTTAATCCTGACTTTCTTAATAACGTAATGGCGTTCACCTCACGTAATAACCTTTCACTAGCAGATAACGCAAAATCAACTGTTCCAATAGTCCATAATCCTATAGGTAACCATTTCAACGATTTCCAGTCCCTATATTTTTTTACAACAACTAACATCTTTCTTCCGTGGAATTCTGCTTCACCTAGAAATGTGTAGTTGATGGTGCTTCCTAAAGATTTAACGTAGGAAATGTTTTCGAAACCTTTATGAAATGACATTATTTTATTGTCGATTTCAATATAAAGTTCGGAATATGGCGATGGAGCTACTATTTTCGGCAGAAACCCTCTAATTTCTGGGATAATAATCGCTAAAGGTATTATGTTTCTTACCTTTAATGAATATTCCATATACGGAACTATTATTTCGCGAATGAATCTTTCAGTAATGAGCAAAGGCGTTTTTCTAGCTTTTTCCAAAAAGCTTTCACATATTTTAAAAAAACCAGAATTACTTGCTGAGCAAAGAATCTCCTGCTTTTCAAGATATTTTAAATAGCTTAAAAACTTCACTAAAAAAATGTCTTTCATTCTCTCAATATTCATTAGAGAACATACATTTATAGGGTCTAAGTATCCTACAAGAGACCTATATGATGCTAATAAGTCATAAAATAAGAACGTTGGGGTGAAGTATATTTTAGTTGCGAACTCTGGCCCTACTTCGCTAATAAGTCTTTTAAGGGTTAATGTAACGAAGTTCCTTAATGCTGCATACTCAATACTCTTGGCTTTAGTTAGGTTCCCTACTACTTGATTTGAGAGGAGCGTTCTTAATAGTAAGAAACCTCCTAGAATTCCATACTTTACATCATACCTTAAAATGTTCTCACTAACAACTATTCTGATAATAAGCTTTCTTTGAGACTTCTTATAAGTTATTTTAGGGAAAAATGTTTTTTCATCAACTACAATTACTTCTTCAAAATACTTTGTCTTCCCAATATTGCAGCTTATTTTCATTTTAAAAACGTAGCTCAGTTAAACCCCACCGTCATCAGCATTCAGTGATCGAGGACTTCTTCATCGCCTCCTTACTTAACTATTCTACTTTAATTAATTCTTTAAGAGTTTCCTTTGCCTTCTCCCTATCTATTTCCTTAACCCTATTTTCACTTAGCGCCTTAATTAGCTCTTCTTTAACGCTCTTAGCTATTTCTAATGGGTCTGGACTATATTTTAACTTCATAAGATAGCGGAAAGCCCTACCTTCCGGTGTAACTATTACTGCTAATGCTTCTCCTTCCTCGTTTCGGAATAAAACCCTTACAGCACCTATTGTCGCATATGTTTCCTCCTTAGGCGCCTTAACTACATAAACGTCCTCTAAACCCTCCTTTACCGTACCTAAATATTCTACTTCAATTTCCACAGGCAAAGCTGGTCTAGCCATTATTTCTTCTCTTTTCTCAAGAACCTTAGGTAGGAGCTCCTTAATTTTAGTAGATGTTTCCTCCACAGGCTTATAATGTTGTACTTCGAGAGTATTCCATTTCCACTTTATCTTACCATTCTCAATTTCATACTCAATAGTTATACGTACAACATCGCCCTTCTCAACACCTACCTCTCTAAACAACTCAAATAGTAAAGCGTTAAGTTCGCCTGTAGCCCGAGCTACTTCCTTATTATCGATTTTTCCTTTAAGCGTAGCAAACATAACCCTTCTAAGTTTGTTAGCATATGCACCTGCTATTATTAAGCCTGAGGAAACTCTTGCCAAACTTAAACCCCTCCGTATCAGAATATTATCTTCCTTCCTAATCAAAATTATTCATTAAAGTTTAAAACTGCCTTCTACGGAGCTTTAGTAAAAGGGCTATATGGGGTGTGCTAAATACAATGGAGTTGAAAAACAAGCGTATTCTTTCAGAGGAAGAAAAAGCAATAATTGAGGTTATTAAGGAACGTGGTGAACTAACTTTTGAAGAACTAAAGAACCATGTTAAAATAGATAAACCTAGGTTAAGAGTGATTATTGCGGAAATGTTACGTAAAGGCTTACTAGTTAAGGTACCGAATTTTGAAAGAGGAAAATTTGTTTATAGAGTGTCAAAATAGGGTGATGAATCTAATTCCTACTAAGTGCCTCGTGTATTATATCTTTCGCTTTGCTAAGGTTCTTTTTCCTCTTTTCCTGGTGCATAATAAGCCATTTAACAAATAGATCCGCTACCTCTCTCTTACATTCTCCACAGAGTCTTAATCCATGCTTGCATTCCTCATAAACTCTCCTTACCCTAGATTCATCATCGATGTGGTACATGGCTAATTGATATATTGCACATTTTTCAGGATTACCACCAAGTTTCCTTTGCAGCTCCGCTGTTTCCCTACCACCAGTATACGCGTTCATGAGCTTTTTCCATACTTCTGAAGGAGCGTCTTTAAGTGTAATGTAGCTCATGGGGTCTCTTTTACTCATCTTAAATCCTGGCCCCTTAAGACTCCACTGGAGTTTATGATATACTGCTGCTGGTGGAATAAATCCAAACTTTTTAGCGTATTTTCTAGCTAAGTCACGTGTCAATCTAATGTGTGGATCTTGATCAGCACCTACCGGAACAACTGTTGGCTTAGGGCCTCCAAAGTCCGGATGCTGAGGTAATAGTATATCGCCTACCTGAACCATGGCTGTCATGTACATTCCTAAATGTTTTTCGCCATATATGGCTTCTAAGAGATTATAGGTTATTCCTCTAGCAAAGAAGTATCCATACCGCATTACTCGAGGTTCTCTTGATTGCAAATAAATATAGGTTCTTTTAAGATCTATCCCTAAAGCTATTAAATCTGCAACATTTTCAATAGCATAATTTACTGATTCTTCAAAAGGTATTCCGTTATCCTCCCATGCTTCTATGTCTGCTATTGCGTAAAATACTTTAGCTTTAGGGGAGAGTTTTTGGAGATATATTATTTGTTCAGCTGTCATTTTACTTCCTAAGTGAAATATTCCTGAAGGCTTTATTCCGGACATTACAGCGTACTCTTCATTATTCTTAATTGCCCTGATTATTATCTGAAAGTCCCTATGTCCGAAAACTATTTTCCTAGCAAAGTATCTATTAAGGAATGGTAGTTCTTTAAGTAGATCCTCCGTTAAAGGCTCTATGCCGAAAACTTCAATAAGTTTTCCATAATCTTCAACATCGACAACAGACCATGGATCGAACTTCTTCACCATTATTAACCTTACCCCTAGGAAATATCCTTTATAGCTTTCACTAATTTATTATATGTTTCTTCAAGGGCTTGAGGTATAACCTTAACATCACCTAAAACGGGCATGAAATTTGTATCACCTAACCATCTAGGTACAATATGTATGTGAACATGGTCTTCAATACCAGCACCAGCAACACTTCCTAAATTTATTCCTATGTTGAAACCATGTGGGCTAAATACCTTCTTAAGTAGCTTAACAGATAAAACAGTGAGCTCCATGAGATCATAAAGCTCATCTTTAGTAAGTTCTTCAAGTGCTCCTATATGGCGGTAAGTAGCAACCATCAAATGTCCGGGATTGTATGGATACAGATTCATGAGAATAAAAGCGTTCTTACCCCTATATATAACGTAATTTTCTTTATCCTTACCTGATTTTGCTGCAGTGCAGATGAAGCACCCCTTAGGCTTAGGAGCTTCAATATATCTTATTCTCCATGGTGCCCAAAGCACTTTCACATTTACCACCTAATTGCATTATAGGTTTAACACGCTGGAACTTTTAAAATATACGTAAACAATAAACATAAAATGACATCACCAAAGATTAACGATACTACATACCCGAAAGTTATGAAAACTAGTAATGGTATACCTTGTGTTACCCAAATAACATCGCCATAACTAAGCAAGCCCCTTTCTACAAGTTTCCTAAGCTCATCCTGATGTTCATAATGTTCTTCTTCAATAGAAAATGACAACCTATATGTTGTCTCGAGTTTTCCGTTTTGAGCTACTCTATAAATAATCAATGGATAGGTGAATTTCATTCCTAAATACTTTTCTATGGTTACAGGGAATCCTAAAAACATGTAAGCTATTTTATACCTTTTAGGAATTCTAAGCTTAAACACTAAACCTAGATGAGATAGATTTCTTGCAATATTCATTAGAGGAATGATTAATGAAGAAATTAGCGAATTAACTAAAACAGTCAATATAAACGGTAGTGGCGGTTTTAGCCCGAATAAGGGTTTAAAAGGGTGCCATGGATGCATAATAGCTAATGTAATTAGGGCGAATAAATCTGCTCCACCGAATAAATCTAAATAGTATGCTAAGCCACCTATACTTAAAGCAAAAAGTGCTGAAGCAGCCAACTTTAATATATCGTTTAGGGACATATTGAAAACTACGAATTCAGCTAAAGTTAACGTCACAGCCATGCTTCCAAAGACAAACCAAACTTTAAGATCGACCTCTCTATACTTTATATCAAGTGCTGAAGTGTATAGTAGGAAAATTAGTGAGGTAATTACCTTTAATTCCTCTATTACATTGTACACCTATCTTAACCCTAAGGTAGAACTTCATTTATAGCCTTTAAAATTGTTTCTTTCTTCCTATAGATGCCAAAGTTTTTAGCTAAAAACTTATCAAACCATCCATAGTTTAGTGAACCACCTGCTGCATAAGGATGACCTCCGCCATTAAGTTTTTCAGCTATGGGTACGAGATTTACGCTTTCATTTCCTCTTCTCAAGCTAACCTTACCTTCTGGAGATAAGACGACTATTATGTCATAGCCTTTTTTAGCAAGGATATCCGCTATTTCTCCTGCGGGAATATTTCCTTTAACAAGTGCTACCTTAAACCCTTTAATTCTATATGATTCTAGTGTCTTCAGACATTCTCTTAGCATTTTCTTTTCTTTAGAAATAACTTCTCTAAATTTCTTTTCAAGATCATTATTCCAAAATATTCCTTTAGACAGCATTTCCACAAGGTTTTCTAATGATGTACCTTTATAGCTTATTACCTTTGATAATTTCTTGGAGATTTCGTTAGAGAAAATCCAAAAATCAGCGTCACGTGCTAAGAAAGCAATCTTAGCCGCTATTGCATCGTTTGGGAGTAGTCTTCTTTGAACCAATTCTGCTCCACAAAACCTTTCGTTAACTATGAGTTCATCAATAAGCTTTTCAATTTTAACTTTGGCTTCATGATTCCATAAATGATGGTCAAACCATCTTATTTTAACTTGGTGGTTGTCTTTTATATCCTTTAATATCCTACTTACGTCACCTAGTAAGTGTTTATTCAAGCCTAAATCGGAAATGATTATTTCTGATACGTTGGTTTTGATAGGTAAGTTTTCAAGAGTAATGTGAAGCATTTGAGGTTCTGAGAAATAAACTTTAAAATCGCAGCCAATTTTATTAGCATACCTTAACACTATTGCTGCTGAAGCTATACCGTCTAAATCTTTCCCGTGTGTTAAACTGACTACTACCGCCAAGCTTTAATCACTCTTTAACCTTAACCCAGCATTTCTATTTCTAATTCATCACCTACTATATAAACCTTAGTAGACGAAACTGAAACCTCCTTAATAATTGTCCCCTTAATTAGGGCTTTTTTAAATTTTGATTCAACCTTTCTTTTTTCAAGCAAAGACCTTAGCGCTAGTCTTAAGGCCTCACTTTTTGAAATTCCATGAACTGTACAGTAGTTTTCGAGAACCATTGCTTCACGGTCTGAAAGCATCACAGAGACCATTTTCCCCATGCTTCCACCAGCGTACACATGAATAATATTGTTGTAGAAGTACATTTCTTCATGAGATAAAATCTAAATACAAACAAATATATAAATTAATGCATCATTGTTCAAGAATGTTCAAGAAGATATTGAACAAAATAAGCGTTTAGCAAATATAGCGCTGTAATACGCTTACGTATAATGTAGGCTTAATTAAATTTCTGTTCAAATATGCATCCATTATATCTACTAAATAACGCTAAAACTTGGTTATTACTCTGAGGGATCCCTTATACCTTCTTCAGTAATTACGAAAACAGCTTCGCCTTCAGGTAGATGAGGCGCATCAACTACTCTTGCTATTCGTCTATTGCCTCTACTCTTTCTTAGTTGAACTCTTACTCCAGGAGCATGGTATAGTACATGGCCTCCTACAGCTTGTGTTGGATCACCGTAGAAAACGTCGGGTCTTGCCATTACTTGGTTTGTTACAACAACTGCAACATTATATATCTCTGCTAGTCTCATAAGCTGATGGAGATGTCTGTTTAGCTTTTGCTGTCTTTGTGCTAAATGTTCTCTACCAATGTATTCAGCTCTAAAGTGCCCTGTTACGGAGTCTACAACAACAAGCTTAATGTTCTCTTTAGGTACTAAATCAAATAGTTCATCCACTACGGCCATTTGGTGATCACTATTTACAGCTCTAACGTAGTAAATGTTCGCCATTACTTCGTCAGGGTTTAAACCCAGAGCCCTAGCCATAGATTCTATTCTTTCCCATCTAAATGTTCCCTCAGTATCAATGTATACTGCTTTACCTCCTAAGCCACCCTTTTCCGGAGGTAATTGGACATTAACTGAAAGCTGAAGACAAATCTGAGTCTTCCCAGTACCATATTCGCCAAAGAATTCCGATATAGTTTTAGTTTCTACACCTCCACCAAGAAGTGCATCTAAGTTTTTACTTCCAGTGGTTATCTTTTTAACGACCGCTCTTTCCTTCTTTAATTCTAAAGCTGTCTTAATTCTAATATCTAATGCTTCACGTGCTGCCTTAATTATTCTCTGAGCTGTAGCTAAAGGTATACCTACAGCAGTGCTTAACTCTTGAGGGGTAGCTACAGCTATTGCTTCGAGAGTACCATAACCTGCCTCTATAAGCTTAGAAGCTGTACTTTTACCTACACCTGGTAATTCAGAAATATTCCTTATTTTTTTACTCACCACTCACCCCTCATAGAAATGACTTACTTTTTAGCACTTAAATTCTTTATTCCTCTATGAGGGGTTGGGAGTATTTAAACTTCGTTCTAGTAGAGCAAACCGAAACTATTGTTAAGAATCACTCATGAAATCTTTAATGGTATTCTGCGATACCTAGAATTAGTTTCGGTTTCAACTAGAAGTGGATAGTTTTATATTTTCGAATCCCATATCATACTTACGAAATATTAACGAAGCGCATGGAGGTGTAACTAAAATGTCATCAAAGATAGAAGATATGTTAGAAAAATACGCAAAAGCACCGAAGGAGGTAAAGAAGGATCCGAAAACAGCTTGGGTAGAAAGAATGATGAGATCAGCAAGAAAATACTATAAACGATGCCCCTACTTTGACCATAAAACTAAGATATGCTTTATTACCTTAGGCGAGAAATGTACCCGTGAAGGCAAGTTCGACGGTTGCCCGATATTCTTAGACTTCCTAAGGAAGAAATATGATGAGTATACCTCTAAAGGGATACCTTTGCCAACAGACTTCCTAGATATAAGCGTTTCATTCTAGAGAAATAGGTGGTTTAGTTAACCATGGGTGTATCCGTTACTGTTAGATTTACTTCAATTTTTGCGGAAAAAGTAAGTGAAATAATACCACAACCTCTGCAATACCATACCCAGCTTACTTTACCTAGCGGAGATGTTGAAAAATCTGAAAGTAAGCTTAAAGTCCCATTCGTTTTCAATATGACGACAACTCCATTAATAGCCACAATAACGTTAAAAGGCTACGTACTTGTAACAGGCTCGAACAATGAAATAAATGACGTATATGACGCAATAAGCAAGAAAAGACCTCCTCAAAGCATCTTCCTTACAACACTACATTATACGCTAACTGAAGCTATAATAATGTCTAGAGAAATAGGCATTCCACCACCAATACCTATACCGCATCCTTCAAAAGGTAGCCATTATCAACATAGAAGCTTAACCCATGAAACAATATAGTTTCATCTATAACCCAAAACATATAAATACCCGCGCGGTACATCAACACATAAAAACAAAAACTTCACGGTTTGATTGTTTTGAGAAAAAAGAATAGGAGAATAAGTCCATACAAAACCACCTATAACTTTAGCATATACCCTAAAATAAGAGCCTCTTCGGACGATTGGTTAAGAAAAGGCGCAGAAATAACTGTTACAATAAAAGATGTTGATGATAAAGGCAATGGAGTAGCCCATGTTCATGGAGTAAAAATCATTGTACCTAAAACATCAATTGGAGACAAAGTAAAGGTTGTTGTGGAAAAGGTAAGAGGAGACATAGGCTACGCTAGAGTAATAGAATGGCTTAGCTAAAATGAGAAGAGGCTCTATAGAAGTAGTTTCATTCGACTTCGACGGAACATTAGTTAACACTTCAACAGCCATGGAAGAAGCTACGACAATACTAATTAGAAACATATCCTTAATTTCAGGGATTAACTATAGCCAACTTTACAGATCCTACACTTCAATTTCGGAGGAACTTTCGAAAAAAGGAAATTATAGTAGACACGTGTGGATTAAGGAGACACTTAAACATTTTAACGTAATAGTAAGAAATAGTGAAATAACAAGGTTCGTAAAGGAATATTGGGAGTACATTACTGAGAATTCTTCCCCATATGATGAAGTAATGGAAGTTTTAGCATACTTAAAAAAGAAGGGGTACGCTATAGCTATTTTAACAAATACCGATGGATTATATGGTGTTAAAATGAAGAGAATTCTAAAAATTTTTCCCAAGAATCTTTTCGACTATATAGTTATAGCGGGTGAAGATACATCTAAACCCAAACCTCATGTCGAAGCCTTTTATAAGTTGACGAGAGAAGCAAACGTTTATCCGGAAAAAGTAATCCATGTAGGTGATGATTACTTAGCAGACATTGTAGGATGTTTCAAAGCAGGATTAAAATGTGTACTTGTGGATAGAGAGGATAAGATTCGGTCTTTCAAAAACACGGTTATTATTGGGGATTTGAAGAAGTTGTTAAAGTTCCTATAAGTATCGTTTTATCCTATTTACTTACCTCCTTAACTACAACCATGGTTACAGTTGATTTAACGGGCTTAATCTTTCTAATCTTATTGAAAACTATTGATCTAATATCATCTAAGCTTTCGCCCTCTATTAAAGCAACTACATCATATATTCCGTAAACTAAGTATGCTGACTTAACCTCAGGATACCTATTTAGTTCCGTTAGAACATCTTCCTCTGTTCCAGCTTCAGTACTGATTAGAACAATACCCTTAACCATTGATTAATCCCCAGAATATATAGGATTGGTATTGTAGTTAAACTTAACTTATTTAAAGACGTTTAAAATAGCTTTGATAAAAACGTAAAGGTTTAAGTATTTTGATATCTTACAGCATATTTGACTTAAAACACTGGTGAAAAATTTATGAGAATACTTGCAGTACATGCCGAGAGGTTTTCATTTGAAGTTAAGCAGAAAGCCGTAGATAAAGCTGAAAAAGTACCTAATGAAAAAAGAAAATATTCTACTAAAAATGTGCTAGTTGTTTTCACAACAGTTGAGGAGGGCGATGATAAAAATGTTGAAGCTCTTACTGAAAATGCGGCCAAAGAAATAGCCGAAATAGTCGACAAGGTGAAAGCTAGCGAAGTAGTTGTTTATCCGTACGCACATTTGTCGAAGAATTTAGCGCCACCTAATGTTGCAATTAGCGTTTTAAAGGAATTAGAAGGAAGACTCAGGAAGAAAGGGTTAAAAGTTTTTAGAACACCTTTCGGATGGTATAAAGCATTCGAAATTAAATGTTTAGGTCACCCATTATCTGAGCTTTCAAGAGAAATAAAACCAGAAAAGCCTGCCGAAGAGGTAAAGGAGGAACATGAATATGCGATATTAACACCTGATGGCAAACTTTACTCTCCTGAAGAATATGTTTTCGAGGATGAAAACTTCAAAATACTTGTTGAAAAAGAGGCTTTAAAGAAAGAACTTCCTGGAGGAAAACCGAAAATCCCGGAATACTGTGCTAAATTCGCTATAGAATGGGAGCCTTATTCAGACCATGGACATATGAGATTTGGGCCTGAAGGAGCATTAATAATGGACTTATTAGCTGAATACTCGTGGCAAGTTGTTAGAAGCCTAGGCATACCGGTGTTCTACGTTAAAGGAACAAACATGTTTAATCTGAAAATAGATGCTGTAATGGAGCATGCTAAACTATTCGGATCAAGACTTTACAGCTTAAAAGTAGACAATAACCAGTTAATATTAAGGTTTGCTGCATGCCATCAACAATTCGCAATGCTTAAAGACTGGATAATAAGCTACAAGAACCTACCTTTTGGAATGTTTGAGGTCGCAGATAGCTACAGACTTGAACAACCAGGGGAAATAACATTATGCTTTAGACTAAGGAAGTTCGTAATGCCAGACCTACACATAATAACCAAGGACCTTGAGGAAGCTAAGAAAATAACGTTTCTCGTACAGGAGAAAATATTTGAGGAAATAAGGAAAATAGGTAGAGAATACTATGCAATCTACAATACTACGAAGAGTTTTCTGAAAGAACACTGGGATTATGTTCTGGAACTTGTTAGAAGAGAAGGAAAACCTGTTCTCCTAGTATTTTATCCTGAAGGAAAATACTATTGGGTGATAAATGTAGAATACATTATAATAGACCATTTAAAGAGACCTAGGGAAATAGGAACATTCCAAATAGATATAGGGAATGCTAAACGCTTCAACATAACGTACCGCGACGAGAAAGGGGAAATAAGATACCCTATGATAATACATACTGCAATAATAGGCTCTCTCGAAAGATATCTTTACGCAATATTCGATACCGCAGCTAAAGCAAGTGAAGAAGGTAAGAAACCTAGATTGCCAACATGGCTATCTCCCGTCCAAGTGAGGGTAATTCCGGTAAGTAAAGAATTCCTCAATAAAGCTATTGAAATAGCTAAGAAGATTGAGGAATCGCAAATACGTGTAGATGTAGATGATAGAGATGAAACATTAGGGAGAAAAATAAGAGAAGCTGAAAAGAACTGGATACCTTACATAGTTGTAGTAGGTAAGAAGGAAGCAGAATCTAACATACTAACTGTAAGGATTAGAGGTGAAGAAAAGGAGAACATTAAGGAATTAACGCTTGAGGAACTAGTAAGAATAATTAAGAATGAAACAAAGGGTTACCCATGGAAACCTTTAACTATGCCGATGTTATTAAGTCAAAGACCTATATATAAGAGAGAGTGAAATAGTTTAAAACGTTAGTGATGAAGCTGTCGCTACTGAAAGAAAATGATGTAATGAACCTCCGCTGAAGCTTTTAGGTAATTAATCATAAGGTGTTTTCTTGCACAAAATTACACAATCTTACATTCTTAAGGTGCTTAAAGAAGTTAGGGTTAAAAGCAAAATAGCCTCCAAACAATTACCTAAAATCGAAGACGTAGTTTATGATGACAATAATAATATCCTTTATATCATTGTTAGTGATAGACCTGATAGGAGCGCATTAATAGGGTATGGAGGTTTAATAATTAAGGAAATAGGGAGAAAAATAAACGTTAATGAAATATCAGTTATTGCAAAAACAGATCTTCTCGTTAAAAGGAAGCGTATTAGCGAATCTATTATGAAAGCTAAAGCTATTATGAGAAGGAGGAACATTCCGCAAGACATTAAAGAATTTCTTGAAATACTCATAGAACAACTTAAGCTGGAGAAGAAATTTCCTCCGAGAACAGTAATTAGAGAAGAAAAGGCAAAGAACATAAAAATTTTAGTTGCTTACTCTGGGGGAGTTGATAGTACTGCAACTCTTGTTTTGCTCAAGAACATGGGCTTTAATGTTAAAGCGGTAACTGTAGATCCGGGACCTTTCATTTTACCTAATTGGGTTAGGGATAATATTGCAAAGGCTGTTAAGTTGCTATCTGTTGAACATGAGTTTATAAAGCCTATAGTTGATTTTCATGAAATAATAGAATATGCTAAAGAAGGAACCCATACGCCTTGTAGCCTATGTTACCCTGCGCTTGTAAATAGCATTTTTACGTATGCCGTAGAAAACATGTTTAGTATTGTTGCATTCGGAAACTTAATATCTACATCGAAATATTCACTAGATTTCCCCTTGAGAGAAAAGTTTTTGCTTAGAATAAACTTGCCTGGAGCATTTGCTCTCACAAAGCATGATACTAAACTGTTATCTAAAGGAATTGTTAATTGGAAGCCTTTGTATGGCTGTCCGCTACTTAGAAATTCTATGAAGAACCATAGATGGATGAGATATATAGCTATTGAAAGAATTCTTAGAGAAGTACGAGCGGGAATTTTAGAACCCATGGATGGGCTAAGATATATCAAGTCAATTTTAAAACTAGTAGGGAAATGAGAAGTTAAATGAAACTATTTTAACGCTAAAACTACATCATAGCCTTTTTTCGTTAACTTATAAAGCTTCTTTTTACCAACCTTTCTACTTTCAACAAGACCTGCTCTTTCTAATTCCTCTAGGTGCTGATAGATTGCTTGTACGGAAACTGAGAGACCTAGAGTCTTCCATATTTTGTAACCATGTAGTTCTCCATGCTCCCTTAAAACATTCAGTATTAGTGCTTTAGTGCTTAAACCCGCTAATCGTGAACTATATTTCCTTCTTGAAGGCTCCTTGCTGTACGTTAAAGGAGCCTTAAGCCCGGTAGCGGGGGCTAGAACAACTACGTTTTCGGACTTAGAGATATTCTCGGTTTTTCTAACGAAAACTGCCAAGCCAGCGAATGCTGCTGCCCCGGCTGGTTCTATAAATAAACCTTCGGATTTAGCAACAATACTTACATAGTTTAATGCTGACGTGTATGTTACCCTTACACCGTATGTGTTAGTATAATTTAGATACTGTAAAACATATTTGAGAAGAGGAGTTTTGCACACATCAAGCCCTGGAATGTGTTTCTTAACAATCGATGCTTCCTTCTCACATATTACATTGTCTTGCTTTAAGGAATCAACTATTGGTGAACATACGTTTGATTGAACAACTAATATTTTAGGCCTTCTTTTTAAAACACCTAAATTCACTAGCTCATCGAATCCGATAAGTGTTGAAAGTAACGTTAAACCCGAGCCCGCTGGCATTACGAGCCAATCTATTCTATTAAGTTGCATTACAAGTTCGTAAGCTATTGTCTTCAATCCCTCTATTGATAACGTGTTTTCCTCAGCTGTAGCTTCATAAACGCCTTCGCTTAAAACCAACTCTTTAGCCTTAACTATGGCTTCGTCAATGATTTTGCCATACTCATATATTTCAGCACCAAATGCTTCCATTTGAAGTATTTTTCCGTAATCCGCATTTGACGGAACTACTGCAACACATTTCAGCCCAGCTTTTGCCGAGTAAGCCGATAATGACGCTCCTAGGTTTCCATCAGTTGCACAAACAAGCTTCTTTGCTCCAACGTGTTTCGCATGCGAAACTATGAGAGTAGCAACGCGGTCTCTGAAACTACCTGTAGGGTTTCTCGTTTCATCCTTAATAAAAACATTTTCAAGCTTTATTAACGAAGCATAATTCTTAGCTTCAATAAGTGGTGTAAATCCCTCATCTAGTGAAACAATATTTTCGCTAGGTATTTCAGGTAGGTAATTAGAGAACCTCCAGATACCTAGTTGCTTCGTAAGTTTAAACTCCTTTTGCCTAGGAATTTCTGCTCTCACAAGGCTACCACAGTATGTGCATCTAATGCTTGGTTTTACAAAAGCCCTACCGCATTTTGTACAGTAGAATTTTACGTTATTCTTTCTCTTTAATGAAGTCTTCAAAACTAATCTCCTTCCCTCTCTTAACAATCTTTATCTTTAAAGGAAGTCTCACATTAAGGCCTAGTGCTAAAAATAGCTGATAAAGTTCATAAGCGTCAATTGATTTAACATTGTTTTCAACTACATATTTTGCTAAAGCCTCTATTACCTTATCGATTACCTGCGGAAATTGCTCTTCAGCCGCTTTTAGAACTTCTACTGCTTTTTCATCGCTTAAAACCGAAAGCACTATTTGTCTAGGATCTTTCTTCTCTTCTTCTCTAGGCTTTCCCTTAGAGAGCATTTTCTTTTGAAGCCTAAGCAGTTTTAACCTTATCTCCGGCGGTAAATCTTCAAACGTCATTTGAGACCCTCCCGGGATTCTCATTTATTCTCATACTCTACTAAATACCTAACCGTTTTATAATGTAATGTATTAATCCTAAATATAGGTGTTGCCAGTGGTTTTGGGTGCCATAGCGTATGTTATGAATTTAGATGATTTCGCGAAGATAACAAAAGGTGCTCAAAGGTTCTTCTGTATAAGAACGAAGGAAATGGTGAGAGAAGTAGGTTTACACCTAATATGCACCGCTAAGATCGACGATACCATATATGTTTACGAAGAACTCGACATTGTAGATAATCCCAAGGAGTATGAGGAACGTATTAAGTACTTTAAGAAAAAGGTCAAAGAGAAAATGCCCGATGCCGTAATGGGCTTCGTTGCTTTCGATGTTAGACAGCTTCAAGAAGCACTGAGTTTTGGAGAAAGCGTAGCGAGCCCCTTCTAACAGTATTGAGGTAAGGTAGGACATGGTTGAAGTTACCGTTTCAGCTCCAGGGAAGGTAACTCTCTTTGGTGAACACGCAATAGTTTACGGTGAACCAGCAATAGTTACAGCTATTTCTAGAAGGCTATACGTTAAAGCTAAACCTAGAAACGATAAGAACCTTAAGATTTCAGCCATGGACCTAAAGATTCCTGGGGTAATTCTTACTTTTGTAAGCGACACAGAAGAGCTAATATTAGAAACGGATTATGGAAGAGTTGTTTCAGCAGTAAGCTATGTTAAAAAAGCCATCGAACTAACTGCAAACTACATCGGAGAATTTAGAGGGGTAGATATTGAAGTTCGCTCATCAATGCCCGTAGGTGCAGGCTTAGGCACAAGCGCTGCTGTTGCTGTAGCAACGGTAGCTGCATACGCTTACGCACTAGGTCATGAGCTTTCTAAGAAGGAAATAGCTAGGCTCGGACATAAAACAGAACTGGAGGTTCAAGGTGCTGCTAGCCCTATGGACACGTCTATAGCAACCTATGGCGGAACAATATATATTAAGCCGGAAAAATCGGAGCCTATAATTGAGCATTTAAACCTTACTGAAGAATACCCTTTAGTAATAGGTTATGTTGAAAGGAAAAGTACAACAAAGGAGTTAGTAGCCAAAGTTAGAAAGCTAAAGGAGAAAAAGCCGGAAATAATAATGCCAATAATAAAGCTCATAGGGGTATTAACAGAGAATGCTAAAAAAGCTCTCAAAAGCGGAGACGTTGTTGAACTAGGTGAGCTAATGAATATAAACCATGGACTTCTAGATGCTCTTGGTGTTTCAACAAAAGAACTTAACGATTTAGTTTATGCAGCAAGACAAGCAGGAGCATTGGGTTCAAAACTTACTGGAGCTGGAGGAGGTGGTTGCATGATAGCTTTAGCTCCAGGAAGAGTCGCCGAAGTAAGTACAGCTATAGACATTTTAGGAGGCCAGCCTATGGATGCCCGAATGTCTGCCAAAGGGTTAACCGTTGAGGTAAAGAAATAATATGTAGAATGAATAGAAAATAATCACAGACGAAGTTAAGATCCGATGGATGAAAGTTTTGATATCCAAAGAGAAAATCAAGAAAAAAATGAAGAAAGAACTACTACTGCTTATCCTAGCTATTTTACTCTTAATTGCAACAAGTTGGATAGCCTGGAACTACTATGATATAAGTGTGTTTCTCGAATGGGCTAAGATAGCAGAAAGTAAGAACGTACTAAGAATATATAGTGATGCAAGAAAAGCGGGGTATATGCCCTTAGCACCAATAGTTTTTGTAGCAACCTACATTATAGCAAAGGGGATTTTTGAAGTACTCGTACAAATAGCAACTATTGTAGGAGCGTATTATTTAGATTTTATGAAATTATTTATGAGAATACCTCTTCTATTAACAATAGTTGCTACAGGGTTTCTACTATACAAGAAGGAGGGATGGAAAGTAGCTAAATGGTGGTTCTTTGGTATACCAGTGTGGATAGTGTATTTAGCCTACCAATTTGATCCGCTCATGGTATTCTTCATGGTCTGGGGAGCTTACCTTTTTGTAGAGAAGAAATATCGTGCTTCCGGATTTCTGTGGGGAATTGGTACAGCCTTAAAATTTGTACCAATACTGTTTGTTCCATTAGCATTTAAAGTAATCCATAATAGGAGTACGTTCTTAAAATTTCTCTTATCATTTTCTATACCTGTCGTAGTAATATCCTTACCTTTCCTTCTATTTAACCCCGTCCTCATGGTTAAAAAGGTTCTTGAATTTCATGCTTCAAGATATCCGCAAATGCTTTCAATATTTAATGTTCCCATGCTTTTAACGAACCATAAGTTTATGTTCTCAGATATCTTAAGTTGGATTTGGATACCTACATTTCTGATAGCATACGTCATGATACTAATTTCGATTAAGGTGTATGAAGGAGATAAGGATTCTCTCTTCGTTGCGTTTGCATTAATAACATTAGCGTTCATAATATTCAATAAAGTGCAGAATCCGCAGTACATACTCTGGTCTTATCCGTTTCTAGTATATACGCTTAATAAAATAGGTGGTAGAAGGCTAAAGTACGCTTTACTAATAGCTACTCTCTTAGGCTCAGTAATCTTCCCACTACTATACTATGTTCCTCCAGCTGTTTTAAATGAGCCTATTTTAATAGAAGAAGATATGAAGCTCTATAGTGCAAGAGATTTACTTATCAAATCCTTTGAGGGATCAGGTAAATTCATTATAGAAAAGTTTCTCGATTTAATGCACAAATATCTCTTAAACCTAAATATGCTTCTATATAACAATTTTAACATTTTAGGCGCCTTAGCAGTCTCGATATATAATATTTTACTATTACTGGTTTTCTCCAACTTAGTCAAGTTTAGATGTAATCTAAGCATTATCATAATTTTATTGAGGAAATTTGGAAAAAACTATGACTTGAGGTATTAAATTAGAAATGTGCGGTATTGTTGGTTTAACATGCTTACCTGGAAAAATAGTTAATCCCGCTAGAGCGGTTAGGAAAAGCCTTGAGAAGTTAGAGTATAGGGGATATGATAGTGTAGGGATAGCTGTAATATTTAATGGAAAAATAATTATAAAGAAAGGGAAGGGGAAGATACATGAAGTACATTTAAAACTTAACTTCGACGGAACACCTGGTAGCACTGTTATAGGACATACTCGTTGGGCAACTCATGGCGCACCAAGCGATGTAAACGCCCATCCTCATAGTGATTGTTTAGGCGCTATAGCCGTTGTTCATAATGGAATAATTAAGAACTTTGATGAACTCAGAAGAGAACTAATAATGAAAGGACATGTATTTCATAGTGATACAGATACAGAAGTTGTTTCACATCTTGTTGAAGACTATATTAGGAAAGGTTTAAAACCATATGATGCATTTAAGGAAGCTATTAAGAAAATTAAAGGTAGTTATGCTATAGCATTAATAATGACATATGAACCAAACAAAATATTTTTTGCTAAAAAAGATTCTCCACTCATTATAGGTTTAGGTGAAGGATTCAATTTCTTAGCAAGCGATATACCTGCATTTCTTGAATATACCCGTAAAATCATTGTTTTAAGAGATAACGAGGTAGGTTATATAACCCCAACAAACATAATCATAGAGGACATGGTGACAGGAGAAAAAGTAAATGTTCGAACAAGAGTAAGAACTGTGAATTGGACCCCAGAAATGGCAGCTAAGGCAGGTTATCCACACTTCATGCTTAAGGAAATTCATGAACAACCCAGAGCACTTAATGAAACACTTTTAGGATTAGGTATGGAAGTTGATAAGGCAGCAGAACTCATTTTAAAAGCTGATAGAGTATTTATTGCCGCTGCTGGGACAAGCTATCATGCTGGACTTGTTTTCGAATATTATCTTGCTAAAATACCCGGTATAATGTCACATGCATTCATATCCAGCGAATATTCCAAATACTCTAAGATTGCTAATTCAAATGACCTACTAGTAGCCATATCGCAAAGCGGTGAAACCATAGACACGCTTATGGCTTTAAGACTTTTCAAGGAAAACGGAGCAAAAGTAATTTCTATCTCTAACGTAATAGATAGCGCTATCCCGAGAGAAAGTGATTTAACAGTGTACACCAGAGCTGGACCCGAAATAGGTGTTGCAGCAACTAAAACATTTACAACACAAGTTCTAGTAGAACTCGTATTAGCTTTAAAAGTAGCTGAACTTAAAGGCGATTTGTTACCCTCAGAATATTCTGAAGAAATAGCTAAACTAAGCAAAATACCTAAGACAGTTGAAGAAATAATCTTGAAAAATGAAGCATTAACCTTACAATTAGCCGATACTTTAAGCTACAAAAATAACATCTATTACCTTGGAAGAGGATTAGGCGTACCTATAGCTAAGGAGGGCGCTTTAAAACTTAAAGAAATAGCTTATATTCATGCAGAAGCATATCCTGCAGGAGAAAGTAAACATGGTCCTATAGCTCTAGTTGAAAAGGGCTTTCCCGTACTATTCGTTGTTCTAGATGACGAAAATAAGGAGAGCATAGTGGGGAACATTATGGAAATGAAAGCACGTGACGCATATACCATAGGGCTATTGACTTATGGGAACGATGAAATTGCGGAAAAACTTGATTTCGCATTTACGCTTCCGCAACAAGAATATTTAGTTGCCCCAATAACTTATATGCCAGTTTTACAGTTAATTGCGTATTATACAGCTGTGAAAAGAGGGTATGATCCTGATAAACCGAGAAACTTAGCTAAAACAGTTACAGTAGAATAGTTAAGTTTAGGGTGTGTTAAGTTGTCCTTACATTCAAGAATAAAGGCTATAGTTTTAGCGGGAGGTAGAGGGGAAAGACTGCAACCATTAACCACACATACACCTAAGCCCTTAATAAGGATCGTTGGTAAAGCACTCATAGACTATGTTTTAGAAGGTTTAACAACATTACCTTTGGAAGAAGTTATCGTAGTTGTTTCTGATAAGAGGGTAAGCAGGTACGTTATTGAAAAATGGGGTTCGAAATTTCTCCTTACAATAGCTTATCAGAGAAAGCCAGGAATAGAAGGAGCAATATTGGTGGCAAAAGAGTTCTTAGGCAGAAATGAAAGTTTCGTTTTAGCATACGGGGACATTATAGTTGATAGAGAAGCATATCTAAGAACCTATGAAACGTATCTAAGCAAAGGCCTCGATGGGGTGATAATGCTATCTCCTAAAATAGATGTAGAATCCTACGGTATAGCTTACGTTAGTGAAGAAAAAGTATCGAAAGTTGAAGAAAAACCTTTACCGCAACGTGCTAGGAGTACGTTAGCTATTGCTGGCGTTTTTGTATTACCCTACACTGTTTTCGAATACTTAGAGGAAAACCTAAGCTTTACTGAAGCATTAAATAAGTTAGCGATGACGAAAACGCTTACTTATTACATATGGAGTAAGTGGTGGGTTGACATAGGGTACCCCTGGGACATTCTAGAAGCAAATAAAAATATACTTTCAGAGTTTAAAGGATCGTATATTAGCGATAAAGCTCATGTTTCATCTAAAGCTATAGTTGAAGGGAAAGTTTACATAGATAATGGAGCCGAGATCGATCATAATGCAATAATTAAAGGACCTGTGTATATAGGTAAAAATAGTTTCATAGGAGCAGGAGCTTTTGTAAGAAAATACGCTTCAATAGAAGAAGAAGTTATTGTGGGAGCCTATTCTGAAGTTAAAAACTCCTCAATACAGCCCAATGTAACGATAAGCTCCTTCAGCTTTATAGGGGATTCAATAATTGGTTCAAATACAACAATAGGCCCTAGAACAATAACGTTAAACATTGTTCCTTCGGGAGTTAAGGTTAGTAGACTTCATCCATTGAAAGTAAAGGATAAGGTTGTATCGAAACTTGGAGCAATAATAGGCTGTAATTGCTATATAGGAGCTAGTAGCGTACTTTATGCTGGAAGTGTTGTTGAAAGTGATACTAAGTTGAAGCCTTTCTCAGTAGTTGAAACGAATCTTTCAAAATACGCTTAAACAAGCCTATACTCTATTCCCCTATGAAGATAAGCTAATCCTTCATCAACAAGAGCTCTTAAAAGCAATTTTTCCTTCTCATTTAGCTCTCTTACTTGCTCCTTAGGTATAGGAAATTTCTTCTTAAATTCCTCGTAAAATTCTCTATAAACAACAAGGGATGAAATAACGATTACGGTGCCTGATCTAACATATTCCTCAATTGACTTTAAAGCTAAATTTCTAGCAATACTAATATCAATAACTTTTTCTCTTTTTAGCTCTGAAATAAGCCTATCTTCTAAAACACTCTTCTCCTTCCATTTAACATGGAATGTTTTTATTGCTCCATAAAGTTCATTAACTTTTTTCTTTAATGCCTCCAGTTCTTTTTGTAGTGTGTTTACTCTTTCAGTTACCGATTTAACGTCCTTATCCAGTCTATGATGTTCTGCTAATAGGGTGTTGAGTATTTCTTCAAGACTCTTTAAATTTCTTAGAACCTCCATTAGTTTATCGCTAGGAGCGGAAACATGTTTTCCCTTAAGTTCCTCTTCATACAACGTAAATGGCTCTTTTAGTGATGATACAGCATAGCCAAAACCTGTCTTAATAATTACTCCCTTATCTCTTAACCTGTAAAGTGCCGATTGAACTCTACCATAACTAACGCCTAGTGCTTCAGCTATTTCTTTAGCATTTGCTCCCGGATTTTCTTTTAGGAATGCTAATATTTTCTTTTCCAAACTCATAACCTAATACCAAGTGGTAAATATACGACTATGTCTTAGAAAAACTATACGAAAAATCCGGAAGGGGTAGCTATGCTCAATGTAATGCTCGTAGGAGTTGGTGGATGGGGTTCAAATCATGCCAGGGTTTTAGGTATGTTAAAAGGTGATATTGTTAATGACCTTGTCTTAGTAGATTTAAACGTAGAGAGGATAAAGAGATTTGCTAAGATTTATGGGGCAAAATATTATACAAGTATTGATGAAGCATTAAGAAAGGAGAGACTCGACGTAGCAATTATTGCGACCCCAACAAACTTACATTTCGAACATTCTAAAAAAGCCTTGGAAAATGGACTCCATGTACTTGTGGAGAAACCGTTAACAGACACTTTAAATAAAGCTATTAAACTTTACGATGAAGCTAAATCCTCTAATAGGCTAGTTAGCGTAGGTTTTATAATGAGATATCACCCATTAGTGAGTTATCTAAAAGAGAAAATTAGGAATAAACTAGGCAAAGTCTTGGCTCTAAATAGTAAAAGAACATCATGGTGGCCAAATAGACCTTGGGATGCAGGTGTAGTTAAGGACTTGGCAATACACGATATTGACTTAGCTAGGTACCTATTTAGCAGAGACGCGAAAGTGGCCTATGGTAAAGTAGGTAGTTTAAGACATAGCTACTATGAAGACTACGCATTATTCATAATAGACTATGGAGAATTTTCGGGAATTTTTGAATCCAACTGGATAACACCTCATAAGATTAGGTATTTTTCAGTTACGGGAGATCAAGCAGTAGTAAATATAGACTTCGTAAATGAAGAACTTACTGTACTTGAGAAAGGCCATGTAGTGAAGCCACTTGTTCCTAAACAAGAACCTTTAATGCTTGAGGATAGAGACTTCCTTATGTCGATAATTGAAAAGAGAAAACCCAGGGTAACAATTGAGGATGGGATAAAAGCGCTCGCTACATGCGAAGCCGTTCTGAAGTCAGCTGTAATAGGTAAACCAGTTGAAATAGAGTATCCGATATAGTTTTTCACTCAACGCTCAGCGCTTTGGCCCCATTTCATCTTTTACTCAAACTGTCGAGAGCATTTAAAGGGTGCTCTCGAATTAATCATCATCGCGTTCAAAATATTTTAGAGAGTCTGGAGTATATAATCGATACTGTAATGGTGAAATTTCATGGGAGGAAGGGGGAGGGTAAGGGTAAGGTTTATTGGTAGGCATTTGATGGTTAAAGGGAGATATGTTGAAAAAATACTTAGTGGGGAAAAGAAAGCAACAATAAGGCTAGGTATAGTAAAGCCTAAGTACGATGAAGTTTTCATTCATGGAGGTGGAAGACCTGTCGCATTAGCTAAGATAGTTAGAGTTTACCATAAGAAAATAAGTGATTTAACAGATAACGATGCTTTAAAGGACGGCTTTTCCTCAAAAAAGGAACTTCTCAAAGAATTAAAGAGAAATTATGATAAGCTAAACCCTGATGATTATGTTACAATAATAGAGTTTGAAGTAATTAAGAAACTTAGCGAATTAGATTATAAGGATCCATGGCTTGGTCTTAAACCTGCTGAAATAGCAAGAATAGGTTTAAGATATTGTACAGATCTTAGTGATGAGGAGAAACGTGTTTTAGAAGATCTTACAAGAACCGAAAGTTTAAGAAAAACTGCTATAAGACTTTATGGAAATATTTCTAAGAGATGGATAATACGTAAAATCCTACGTAGAGTTTTAAAGAGACTTGTTGAAAAGGGAATTCTGGGATATAATGTTGATTCCGAAGAAGATAAGTGATAGACCATATAAAACTAGCATAAGTAATTACAAGCTTTATGAACTTATGAGATTTAATATTAAACGGAAAAGGACTTTAAAAATAGCATCCCTCAGGATAGCCCCAGAGAAGGTTGTTGAAAGACAAGCTGATCCAAGGAATGAACATATTTACTACGTAGTGGATGGTATGGGAAGAATAGAATTTTTAAATTCTGATGAAAAGCCTTTCTATATTGAACCATATTCGCTAGTTTACATCCCTTACGCTATTAGGCATAGAATAGTCAATGAAGGCTTATCACTATTGCATTTATTAGACATCATATTAACGGAATTTTAAGCTCATGAGGCGTTAACCTAAAAACCTTTTCCGCATAATAAGTATGTCCTTTAGGGATTGGAAGTGTTTTCAGCAGTTTCCTCACTAATTAGCAATTTAAAAACTAGATTGAAAACTAAAAACCATGTTAAAAAATCTTCGATAAGAGCGTTATCCATGGAGCAACCAAAACGTGCAGGACATACTACATCACATAGTATTCCTAAAACATTAGCTTCGGGTGTGAGCAATCTCTCCGAGAAAAGCGAAATTAAACCTGTTAAATATGCTAAGCTCGTAACAGTAAAGATCGAAACATGTCCTAATTGCAGTTATTACTCAAACGATAAGACAATGCATAAGTACGTTATAATTGAAGGGCCTATCTTCTTAAAGAAGGACTTAGCAAAGGAGAATCTAAGGCCTTTCATTAAAATAGGGGAAGTTCTAAAGTGTAGTAGATGCGGTTATGAAAAAGTTAAGAAGAAAATTTACATACCCATTGAAACCGTAGATGTGCTTGAACCCTTATTGTGTAATGATGTTGTAAATGTTATAGGTAAAATTAGGAATGTAAACTTAAAAATTGAGAAAGTCTTAACAAAATTCCTAGGGTAAGATCATATAATGACCAAGTGGATTCTAAAATGTGAAGAATGTAATAACAAATGGACACTCGATGTTAGCTTTGATTTAGAGAAAATAGGCAGAATATACCATTATTGCAGCGTATGTAGAAAAAATACATTTCATAAGGTTTTAGGTAGAGTAGACTGAATATATCGTTTCCCGATAAAAGCTCTTAATAACTAAATTTTAGGAAACATTTTTCACTACGAACTTTCAAGATTACTTTTCCGGTGTAAACTATGGTTACTGAAGAGGAGAAAACGTTCTTCTTTACGCTACTTAAAAAGTTCTCTGACGCTATAGGAGTTTCAGGTCATGAATTTGAAATAAGAAGGCTTATAATGGAAGAAGTTAGCGACTTAGCAGATAAGGTATGGACGGATAGAATGGGAAACATTATTGCTCTGAAGAAAGGTGAAGGTGAAAACGCTCCTAAAGTTATGTTTGCAGCCCATATTGACGAAATAGGGTTAATAGTATCGCACATCGATAACAGAGGTTTCTTAAGATTTACAGGGATAGGTGGATGGAATGAAAGAATTCTTCCTGGACAAAGAGTTATTGTTGTAACAACTAAGGGTAAGGTACGTGGAGTAATCGGGATGAAACCGCCACATATAATGACGCCGGAGGAGAAAAAGCAGGTTTTAGAGATGGATAAGCTTTTCATAGACATAGGTGTAGGTAGCAGAGAAGAGGCTGAAAAATTAGGGGTCAAAGTAGGCTCTATCGTGGTTTTCGATAGGGAAGTCGCTAGACTAGGAGGTACAGATAGGGTAACAGGAAAAGCATTCGATGATAGGGTAGGCGTTGCTTCCTTAGTTTACATGCTTAAACTACTTAATAATGTTGAACATGAAGCCAACGTTTACGCCGTATTCACAGTACAAGAAGAAGTAGGTCTTAAAGGAGCGCGCGTATCAGCATTTTCTATAAGTCCCGATGTCGGAATAGCCGTTGATGTAACAATAGCTAACGATATAGCAGGCGTTGATGAAAAGGACTGGATAACACAGCTTGGCAAAGGACCTGCAATAAAAATTATGGATAAAGGAAACATATCACATCCTAAAGTTAAAGAACTGCTAATCAAGGTTGCTGAAAAAGAAAAGATACCATACCAGCTTGAAGTACTAACAGGCGGCGCGACCGATGCTGCAGCAATTCAGCTAGCAAGAGAAGGGGTTCCTGTAGGAACAGTATCTATTCCAACAAGATACATACACTCGCCAATAGAGGTATTAGATTTAAAAGATGCTGTAAACTCATCAAAACTTCTTGCAGCATTTGCTAAAGAAGTAACTAAGGAGTGGATTAATGAACTAGGCAATTGGTAGCAGGTAAAAATAAAGTTTTTCATTTAAAAATACTCTGTAAGTCTTCCTTGTCTTAGCATATTTCTGAGAAGTATAGATCTTTTAAGAATGTAGTCTACGGAAACCATTAATCTTTTACTCATAGACTTTAAAGCTTCCTCTACCGAGCTAAACTTTTCAGGTTTCTTCAGGAAAGCTTTTCTAGCGCTTTCCCTAATATGCCAATTTCCTACTGGAGCATAATATTCAGGCCTTATCTCCCTTATTGCGACAATAGATGCTTGCCTTCTCATCTTATACAGATTCTCTAATACGCCAAGTCTTAGAGCATAATATCCTCCATCCATTTCCCCCCTTAATTTACCATCCCATAATTCATAGTTTTCAACTATTACGGGTTTAGATGCGAAAGCAGTCCAAGGAGTACTTGGAAGCCATATTTCAATCATTTCGAAGGAGTATATGCTTGGTAGCAAAAGTATTTCAAAATGGTTTCCAAGGTATGTTACATTGTAAAGCAGTATTTCACCTAACGGTTGGAAATTCCTTATTTCCTTAACAAACTTATTTCCTATTATTACATCAACGGCTGTTATAGACCATCTTGTTGGAACAAGCCTTCTCTCATTAAGCTTTCCTAAGAGACCTGCGGAGAAAATCCTTATAATGTCATATATTGAAACACCTTTACTATATAACTCTATGACCGCATTTGAAGCTTTCAAGTCGGTGTCGTAAATTATGTTTTCAATGATCTTAGTGAGTTTAGGGTTATCTATTACTTTAAGGTTTAAGAACGGTGCCGTAGGACCTAATGGAGCTAATAGCCCGTCGAATCTAAGTATGGGTAAAGGTTTCTTCTTAAGTTTAACCTCGGTATCTACCGGGTGTAAGGAAATTGCTGCAAGCTGTAGCTCATGAAAGCTACTTGGATAGTTAAAGTACTTTGCTATTGTAACTCTATATTTAGATCTCGGAAGTAGAAGGGACGATCTAAGTTCAACTATTCCTCTTAAAGAAAGCTTACCCCACCACTCAACAGGATTATCGAATATTTTAGCATCTTCCTCATCCGAAGGAGCTATTCCAGAATACACATTTACTCCCGGATAGCCGCCTTCACCAACTATTAGTGTTGGGGGTGTTGGGCCAAAAACAGTATTGTCTCCTTCAATCCTTATTTGTGAAAGAGCTTTAACAGACGCTTTAAACCTTAAGAGTATAGGGCATACAGGCTTACCACATAATCTACGAACACCCTTACATTTAACACAAAGCCCCGGTGCTATTTTACTAGGCATTTTGGAAAACCATTGTTTATCATTATTACTCTAATTTTGCATTATCTATTGAATAACCACACTAATAATATTATTAATTAAAGGTTATTAAGCTTGTTCATTTCTCATAAGTATAAGAGGTGAAAGCTATGGTTTTGGTCGGATTAATATCTGATACTCACGATAATCAAAAAGCTGTTGAAGAAGCTTTAAAAGTATTTTCTAAGAAAAATGTTAAATTAATTTTGCACGCGGGGGATTGGATAGCGCCATTTACTTTAATGAGGCTAGCTAAAGCAAAAATACCTATTGTAGGGGTTTTTGGGAATAATGATGGGGAAAAGAGGTTTCTAAGAGAAGTCGCTATGAAAAATAATGTTAAATTAGAAGAGGAAATTGCCACTATAGAATATGATGGTTTAAGGATCGCTTTGACCCATGGAACAAACAACGTAATTCTTGAAGCTTTAGCAAAGAGCGGAATGTTTGATGTAGTAGTTTTCGGACATACACATAAGAGGGACTTAAGAAATCTCAATAAAACATTACTCATAAACCCTGGGGAAGCATGCGGTTACCTTACAGGAGAAGCCTCAGTAGCAACGTTTGATACTAAAATGAAGAATGTAGAGTTCATTTTCTTAAACGTTTAAAAACATTTAAGGTGTTCTCTGTAGTTACTTCAACAACTTTTTCGAAACCAACATTTTTTATTTCAGCTATCTTTTTAGCCGAATAAACGATGTTAGCTGGCTCATTTCTTTCACCTTTAATAGGTGAGAGAACAGGTGAATCTGTTTCTAGAAGTAAGTCTTCAAGGCCGAGTTTCCTCACGAGCTTTTGCTTTTGTAAACTATAGGTAACACTTGGCGGAATCGAGAACTTAATGCCGTACTTAGCTGCTTCCATAGCATAGCCTACCGAACCATCATATGCGTGCATTACTGCATTATAAAACTTGCTTTCTAAGAGAACTTTTACAGCGTATTTTCCCGCGCTTCTAGAGTGAATAACTAATGGTAAATCGTATGTTCTAGCAAACTCTATCCATTCAATAAAGAATTTTTTCTGAAGCTCCCTTAACTCATGGTCTTTAACGTACCAGTAGTCTAGTCCTACCTCACCTACACCTACAATAACATTTAAGTTCTCCATAACATATCGTAATTGTTCTTCAAAAACATCTTTACTTACGAGCGTAGGATCATGTCCTATTGTTAATTTAACATAGCCTTCGTATTTTTTAACAATTTCTAGTGCCTTACTTACTTCTTTAGGATTTATCGCAGACGTTATAATGTACTTTACCCCTGCTTTACGAGCTCTTTCAATTACCTCATCTCTATCATTATCGAAAACTTCATCCTGTAAATGACAGTGTATGTCGATCATTCTTCGCAACCTAACCTGCACTTTACCTAATGCTTTAGTATGTGGTTTCTAAATATGTTATTTCTGGTGCTGAATAAGTGAGGAGGCTTTTTGGAACAGCCGGTATAAGAGGGGAGTATGGTAAAGTTGTTTCACCAGAAATAGCCTATAAAGTAGGTTTGGCTATGGCAACCTTCATAGGAGGTAAGGGGGCAGTTTCTGTAGGTCATGATGTACGGTTAACTTCGCCACTCCTATCCTCAAGCGTTGCTTCAGGTCTTATGGCTGGTGGAGTAGATGTTGTTAATGTAGGGTTAGTTCCGACACCTGTGTTAGCGTTTACAGCTCCCCATTTAGGGCTTGACGGAGGGGTTATGATAACTGCAAGTCATAATCCGCCTCCAGATAATGGTATAAAATGCTTTGATAGCATGGGTATGGAGTTTACTGAGAAAATGGAGGAAGAACTTGAAGATATAATATTTAATGAAAAATTCGCATATGCCAAATGGGATGGTGTAGGGAATTTAGAATACTATCCGGAAGTTGTTGACGAATATGTTGATAAACTTCTATCTAAGTTTAGACCTAAAAGAATAAGGAGGAAAATTAAGGTCATAGTCGATTGCGCAAACGGTGCAGCATCAAATATTACACCGTTAATTCTTAGGAAACTTGGCGCATCAGTACTATCAATAAACTGTCACTTTGATGGACTATTTCCTGGAAGAACGCCTGAACCAAGACCCGATGTTTTAGAGGGTTTAGGTAGAATGGTTAAGACAGCAGGTGTTGATGTAGCTTTTGCGCATGATGGCGACGCTGATAGACTCTCAGCTTTAACAAGCAATGGTAAATTTATTCTAAATGATAGACTAATAGCCTACTATGCTAAAGTTAAGCTTCTAGAAAAAGGCGGGGGCGTAGTGATAGTTTCTATCGATACATCCTTCGCAATAGATGAGGTCGTCGAAAAATATGGAGGAGAAGTTGTTAGAACAAAACTAGGTAAAACCCATGAGAAACTCGTAGAGTACGGATCAAAAGCCGTAATGTCCGCCGAACCTTGGAAGCTTATAGATCCTGACTGGGGATACTGGGTTGACGGAATATATCAAGCAGCCCTACTTACAAGCCACATGCTAGAGAAAGGAGTTACCATAGAGGAACTATTAAAGGACATACCTGAATACCCTCAAATAAGAGTTTCATTTAAAGTACCTAATGAAGTAAAACATAAAATAGTTAGTGAAGTCCATGAGAAAATGCGTGAAGCATTCAAGAACTACGAATCAGAACTAACAATTGACGGGTTAAGACTCAACATGCCAGATAAATCATGGGTACTCGTTAGAGCTTCAGGAACAGAACCTAAAATAAGAATATACGCCGAAGCAAGAACCACCAAGAAACTAAATGAAATCTACGAGAAAACACTAAAAATACTTAAAGAAGTTGCTGGAAAATACGGAGTAAAAATACAATAAAACATGTCAGCAAGGGAAAAAGCGTACTTCACAGCAAAAGCTCCGAAGACCGTCGTATCATCATCTAAGAAACCATAAGTAAAAACGCCAATTTAAGCTTTTATACAGTGGAAGAGTAAATACAAAAGTGATAGATGATGAACACGGGAAAACCGACGGAAAGGATGAAGTAACCTGTCTCAGCTGATATGTAGTTATGAACAGCTGTGGATGACTAAATTCTTTACCC
>CAZGLL010000002.1:0-91291 GCA_964526225.1 uncultured Desulfurococcales archaeon
TGATTTTCTCTTGCTCCATTACTTTGAGCATTACATTATCGCTTGTAAGTAAAGGTATGCTTAAGGTTTTTGCTAGTGAAATATGTATTGAGTCGAAAAGAGTCAATTCCTTATACTTCATTCTAAGCTCTAATGCTTTAACTACAACATCTAATGTGATAGGTGCAAAATCATTAATGCGGTATTCTGCTAATTTAGCGTTCATGAGCTTAATTACCTTAGTTATTACTTCGTAACTCATATTTCGAGAGAACAACGCTAAAAACACTTCAATAGGCGATGCTGAAGAAATAATTACTTTAAGTCTTCCCTTTTTCCTTTCCTCTAAAATCCTTAGAACTTTCGGGAACAGTTTATCCCTTGCGTTTAAGCCAAATAAAAAATCTGTTTCAACAAGAACTTCTTTTGGCAACTTTGCTACCTGACCTCTTTCACTAATAGTTTTTCTGCTTCTACTCTATCCTTACGTGTAAAAGTGAAGTCTCCAAGTAGCTTAGCAAGTTCTAAAGATGGATCATTTTTAATGACTCTAATCAGTATTTCGCCTTCACCCTTATCTTCAATTATAACCTTAAGTCCTGGTTGAATACCGTACTTCTCCCTTATGTCCTTAGGTAGCACTATTCTACCTTTGGAATCGACCGTTGCAATACTAGGCAAAAATAGACCACCAAATATTGTATATTGAATCCCACCAATAAAAAACATTCCCACCTTCCTTAATACTTAATCTAATTTGCAGAAGTAATGTTAAATATTTCCTATTTCTTAGCACCTACGGCTTCAACAACTTTCTTTACTATGTCGTTAAGGTTTAATGATTCTTTAACTGCGCCTAGGTTTATTAGAAACACTTTTTCACCATATGACACCCTTAGTACGTCGTGTTCCTTTTTGCCTTTGGAAGCATTGTATCTGTAAATGTCGAGTAGCTTTATTTCATGTTTTTCCAGCTCCATTTTTAAAGCGTCAACCAGTTTCACCATGGGGTATCGCCCCTCAACGGTTTCCTTAATGGTTTCTGGTATAGTTTTGTTGAGGATAATTTTAATGTTTCCGTTTACACATTATTTGCGCGGTGAAATTGTGTTGAAGGAGCACTATCTTGCATGGTATAGGCAGTTTCAAAAACAGCTTGACGCTATGAGAGATGTTGTTCTTGAGAAGTTAAGTGAGAAACCTAGGGCTATAGTTATTTCTGGTATGGGTGGTTCAGGTATTGTAGGTGATTTTTACCAAGTTGTTGCTTCGGAAAAACTAGACATCCCGGTTTTCACAGTTAAGGACTATGCTCTTCCAAAATGGGTTTCGAAACATGATTTAGTAGTTTCTATTAGCTACTCAGGTAACACATTAGAAACTATTGAATGCTTTAAGCAAGCGCTAAATGTTGGAGCTAAAGTGGTAGCTATTTCGTCCGGAGGTAAACTTGAAAACCTAGCTAGAGAAAACAATGTGCCACATGTTAAAGTTATTAAAGGCCTTGTACCTAGAGCCTCACTACCATCGATGTTTGCTGCTCTCTCTAAATCGTTAAACATGGTCTTAGGAGAAAAAGTTGTTAGGGAAGAAGAGTTTGAAGAAACAATAGATATTCTAAAACATGGTGTAAGCGAGGCGGAAGTAAAGAAAATAGCTGACCATGTTGAAAACACATTGCCAATAATAGTCGGTTGTACGAAGTATTTTCCATTAGCTATTAGGTTTAAGAATGAGTTAAATGAGAACTCGAAAATACCAGCTAAAGTAGAAATAGTTCCCGAATGGGGCCATAACGACATTGTAGGTTGGGAGCAACCATACTTTAGAAAATTCTCAGCACTAATACTTAAAGAAAAGAAATCTAAGGATAGTAAATGTATCGCAATACTCGACTATATCACTAAGTACTTTGAAAAATCCGGAATAAAGACGTTAACTGTGGAAATTAAAGGTGAAAGCACCACAGCTCAAATGCTATATGGAAGTCTCATAGCAGGTCTAGTTTCAGTCGAGCTCGCTTATAGGAGAAACATAGATCCTGTAGAAACAAAGAGCATAAACGAGTATAAAAAATACTTTACAATGTTATTCTGAAATATAATCGGAACATTAAAATAGTGTCAGAAAGCTATCTTTTTTCAGAAAAATATGGTGCATACTCCATGGAGAAAAAGCTATTTTTACTACGTGTTGGCAAGAGAGGAGAAATATACACTAAGAAGGAGTTAAGGGAGAAGTTGGGAATAATTAAGGGAAGCTATGTTAAAGCATATATTGAGAATAATAAGATGATTATTGAACCATTACCTTCAATAGAGGAATTAGTAAAAGACACTTTCGCTACTCTAACACCTGAGGAAGCCGAGAAAATAAGCGAAAAAATCCAGAAAGAGGCAAAAATATTTGGATAAAATACTACTTGACACTACATATTTATTGCCAATTTTCGGAATTAACATTAATTTTCAAGGGTACGAAAATTATTTCCCCAAAATTCTCACAAAATTCAATGTATTTTACAATCCGATATCGATAATTGAAGCAAAATGGATTGTTCTTTCCATAACAAAACATTATGGGAAAGAGGAGAGATCAAGAAGGCTAGCTAGATTTAGAATTGGACTACACTCATTATTATGGGATAGAAGAATTTCCCCAACACCCTTAACTAATCCGGATATTGAAGAATTTGCTGATAGATTACTTATAGAATTAAATTTGAAGGACTTTTTCGATAGAATAATATATTCGACAGCAAAATACTATGATGCAATTCTACTTACCGAAGACAAAACATTGCTAAAAATAGCACGAAGTACTAGCAATTACTCATTGAGAGCGGTTAATTGGAAATCTTTGATTAAAAACCTTTAGTTGCTCCTTATTTTACTCTCAATATTTCCTCTATTTTTGTTGAGATTTCTTTAGAATGTATCATGGTGCTTGGAGGTCTTTTGCCCTTCAACTCTCTAGGTAGCGGATCGCTACAGTACATTGCGTCACTTAGTTCATCGAATAACACTATTGGCGGTAAGATTGCAGCAGCTCTAATTTCTCCTTTTCTAATGTTTTGAATGTTCGTTATTATTGTGAAACCTTCTTTTTCTGTTCCAGCCTTAGTTATTTTAAGGTTCGATGCTTTAGGATGCTTCATTATTGAGAATATTTCGACCGCTAAAATGTCTATAGCATACTCAGACTTATTTTCATCACCAAGCTTTATTCTTAAGGGTAAGCCGGCAAGTATCCTTAAGCAATACTTCATTTCTGAGAGCAAATGTTTTTCACTTATGCTTTTAGGTTTAAACATTTTTGGCGGAGCGATTACTTGAGCTAATTCCAATGTTTGCTTAGGTATTTCCTTTAGGGGAGGATACGTTAGTAAGAGATTTGATGGTATGAAGGAGTATTTAACTGCCATTAGGTTACTACGTATTTTTGAAAGAATGTCCAGTGCTTTCTCTTTCCTATGCGGGTAGGGAAGTCCTTTTTGCCTAAGTATTTTCTCTAATCTAGCAATAGCGTTTTCAGCTACTAAAATTCTGAAGTCATGTGCTGTATCCATGGTTTAAACACCTAAAGCTTATGATGCATTTATGCTTTGGGTTCCTGTAGGCGGAATACTTCTTTAACTACTTCTGAGGTTTATTGCTTCCTATATTAGAATTAGTGCGTACACGTCTATTATGTGTGCTCCAAGTATTCTGTATAAATCTCCTTTAACAACAACCTTATACTTTCACCAACAACGAAAGAAAAACTTGTTCTTTAAGTGCTTTGGATTTCCAAAATCGTTAATAAGAGGGTTAAGATGGGATAACACTTATGTCTCCGTTCTTAAAAATCAATATTGTTATGGGTTTAATAACTCTTGTTCCACGAATGTTCTTTCCCGCTTTAAACCTTATTTCATCGTATATTCTTGTGAAATTAGCCTTCAACTTCACTTTCGCACTATCTGCTGCTTCAATAACTAATTTAGGTATTTCTACAAGGTGTGTTCCAGGCTTTATAGTTACTTTAGCTACTGCAAGCAATGACCTATATGCGTTCAATGTTTCCTCGGCTAATCTAATGTTTCTCATAGCTCTTTTCTCTATTATCGCAACATTCTCTCTTGAAGTACCTAATATTTCAGCTATTTCCCTTTGAGTATATCCTTTTATTCTCAATTGTAGAACCTTATATTGTTCTTCCGTTAGTAAACCATACTTTCTTCTTGAAGGCAATATTGCTTACCTCATGCTAAACGGTCCTTAAATCTATTATTCTTTTTATTTTACCTTTTGCTGGAACGTATTTTTCTATTTCGTTAGAACTTACAACTTCTACACTTATTCTTAACATTGTTTTCTTCTTCAATTCTTGCGAAATTTTTTCTTCTAAGATTTTAGCAGCAACTCCTCTCAGACTACTTTTAGCTTCAACAAGAACTTTCACATCATCGTACTTAGTTAAGATTATTACATAGTTTGGTTTAAGCTCTTTAAACCCCATAATTACTTCTTCAACATTTTCAGGGTATAGACCTACACCTCTTACCTTAACCATGTCGTCAAGCCTTCCCTTAATCCATGAAATTAGCGGATGACCTGGTCTTAATCCGCAATCGTAGCCTTTGAGCTTAACAATATCTCCTGTTCTAAACCTTATTAGAGGCATTGCTTCTCTACGTAGAGTTGTTATTACAAGTTCTCCCTCCTCACCCTCATCAAGGATTTCTCCTGTTTCAGGATCCACAACTTCGATTAGGAAGTTATCAGCCCAAACATGCATTAACCCTTTATGTTCAGGTGTTTCAACAGCAATCCCTGGTCCGCCTGCTTCCGCTAAACCGTAATTGTTGAATGCTTCTATTCCGAGAGCTTCCTCTATTCTTCTTCTAGAATACTCGGTCCAGAACTCAGCACCTATAATAGCTAATCTTAATTTTAGATCTTTCCCAGGCTTTAAGCCCCAATCTTCCGCTAAATCGGCAAGCTTCAGCGCGAATGAAGGTGTTGCGTGGAAAGCTGTTGCACCAAGTTCAGCCATTGCTTTAAGTTGTTTTTCAGGAGAAGCAGGACCATAAGGTATTACTGTACATCCTAGTTTCTCAGCACCAAATAAATACCCTGTACCAGTGAATAAGCCATGACCAACAGTATTTTGGAATACATCACCTGGTCTAACTCCAATGGCCCAAAGGTTTCTCGCTAATAAATCATACCATGTTTCAAGATCTTTTTCCGTATAAAATGTTAGTACGGGTTTACCTAGGGTTCCGCTTGAGGAATGAATTCTTCTAACCTCGCTTAGCGGCACAGCTAGTGCTTCATAAGGGTAGTGTTTTCTCAGCTCTTCCTTCGTAGTGAAAGGTAGTTTTGAAATGTTGGAGACGTTTATTTTTGAAACATCAATTCCCCCTAGTTTTTCACGGTAGAGTTTGCTTTTCAAAGCTTTAGCTATTGTTTCTTTAAGTAGCTTATTTTGAATGTTGGCTATTTCCTTCTTCCCGAGTTTTTCGAAATTACTCCAGAAACTCATGATAGCGAAACCTCCTTTCCCATGTTCTCCACGATTGAAATGAAAACTATGGTTACTGTTGAAGCTAAGAACCCTATTATCGGGAAGTATATTGGTGCACCAGCTACATTCAAGCTAACACCTAACCCTAGAGGGGGCTCAGTAACCAAGTAGCCAACTATGATTGTTGAAATGAAACCTACAATCATACCCCATAATACAGCGTTTCTAGTTGTTTTACTCCAATACAGACTTAGTGTAAGCGCTGGGAACCATGTTGAAAACATTATTCCTAAAGCTAACCATATAAGCCATGCTATAAGTGGTGGAGGGCTCAGCGCAACATAAGCCGTTATGATGCCTATTAGCACTATAGACGCTCTATTTATCAAGTTTATTTTCTTTGCTGAAGAATTACCTTTAGCTATGATGTTATGGTATATGTCGTAAGCAACATTAACGCCAAACGTTAACAATAATCTATCGGTTGTAGACATTACAGCTGCTAAAACAACAACTACAATAAACACGTATACTTCGTATGGAAGTACTGCTTTAGCTAAAACCGGAAATACTGCGTCGGTAAGTTTTGACCCTGGAATTACTGGGTGCTGAGGTAAACTTATTATTCCCAAGTATTCAGCTACCCTACCTGAAATACCTATTATTTTCGCTGAGGAAAGTAGTAGAAAACCTAGTCCGAAAAGCACTGGCGGCAATAGCTTCATGTGGGATATTTTCTTCAACGACATAACATTGTTTATTATGTGAGGGGCAACAGCTAACCCTAAAGGCACGGTTAAGCCAAATAGTGTAAAAAGAAACATTGGCGAAATAAGCGGTGCTTCCCATGACCCCCAAGGTTGATTTAAGAACCCTGCGAAAGGCCCTTCACTTATTTCAGCTAATGTAGCATTTATTTTCTCTAATCCGCCAAGACCTGACACTATTAGAATTGCTGAAACCGTTAAGCCTCCAACGACTATTAGTCCTTGAATAAATGATGTCCATGAAACAGCAAATAATCCTCCAGCTACGACGTAAGCTAGTGTTACGATGAGCGATACAACTATAGCTAACCCGTAATCCCATCCTAATACCGCTTTGAAAATTATTCCTATAGCAACATATTGCCCTACAAGGTAAACTGCGCTTACAAAAGCTGAAAATATTGCTGAAATGGCTCTCAAACCCTTAGTATCATTGAATCTATAGGCTAAGTAGTCTTGTACTGTAAGTATGCCATTCTCTTTAGCTAACCTATTTAGTTTCATACCGAAAACAGCTATCGATAACACTAGAGATAGCGGAACAGCTATTTGCTCCCACCATGTAGTATAACCTGCAACATAACCTAACCCTGCAACTCCAAGAGCTGTCATGCCGCTAACTAACGAGGCAACCATTAGTAGCGAGAAAACCCAAAATCCTAAACTACCTCCAGCATTAACAAAGTCACTGATAGACCTTACTTTCTTTGAAGCATAAATGCCGATGGCCATCATGCCTACTAAATATAGTATGATTAGTGGAAGTTCTATCATCTCCTAGAATCACCTCTCCTCCTACTTACTATAGCAGAAACGATAAGTACTGCAAAAATAGCTGAAGGTAACGCAAAAGCCATTACAAATGTTGATATAGGTAGGCCAAGTATTGTTCCAACACTATTCAGTATAAACCAATTCACCTGTCACCCTTTTACTGCAAATTAAAATCTAAGTGGGAAAAGAGTGGGATACTAGTATAAAAATTTATTCCATTTAAAAGTAAGAGAAAACTAAATAAGATTTATTTTCCCACTTATGGAAGACTAAATAAGCTATTAGAGCACTAAATAACCTACTAATTAATAAGCTTTTTCCTGTACATGTAAAAATGGTAGTGGTATTCACTAACCCTAAGGTTCCCCTAGGTGATGTGGAATATGTTACTTCTGGTTATGAGGCATGGTAAAGCTGAACCTAAAAAGCCTGGGTTAAGAGATGAGGAAAGAAGACTTACTAATGAAGGTAGAAGTGATGTTGAATATGTAGCTAGAATACTTCCTAATAAACCATCTAGGATATTATGTAGTCCAATGGTTAGGGCGAAGGAAACAGCTGAAATAGTTGCGAAAGTTCGTGGTGTAAAGTACGAAATTGTTCAGGAACTTTTACCTGAAAATGTAAGTGTTGATTCGTTAAGGAAGCTTATTACAGAAGAAAATGTTTTGCTCATAGGACATGCTCCAAGTATAGAAGAATTTGTCTCCGAACTTATTGGTGGCGGGAATGTAAAAATGAAAGCTGGTGCTGTAGCCGGACTAGATGTTGAAGAGTTTAAGCGCGGTAGAGCAAAACTCGTTTACCTAATAACACCGCAGATAGCGAGAAAGCTCATAGAGAGTTAGTTTATGTTTTTAGCTAATCTTTCACCTACCTTAAAAGCTTCAACATTTTCTCTAAACCTATAGTATTTTGAACTTCTAAAAGCTTGTATAATATGTTCTCTATTTACACCAATACTGGCTAAAGCGTTTAATCCTGTTAGAAACCCTAAAATGACCATGTTTAAGCTTTTAGGCGACCCTATTCTTAACGCTTCATATGTTGCATTAACTAAGAAAAGATTTGAAGTAGCTTTTCTCAAGGCTTCTATGAGCTTCTCTTTAGGAGGAACATTTACACTTGGAATATTAGGTTTAATAATGTCATTGTTAACTATGGCTAAAGTATCTCTAGCTACGAAGCCTATGTTCCTTACGGCTTCGATAAGTTCTAAAGCCAACATTATATTTGCTTTTTCAAATAGTGGTGCATAAACTTCGTCACCTATTCTAACATATACTGCAACGCTTCCTCCTCGCTGACTTAGCCCTCGTGTTTCAGCAATAACCACGTTCTTTCTACATCTTAGGGAAGCTTCGCCTAATAGCTTAGCTAGAGTTAATTGGCCTTGTCCTCCAATGCCACATATTAAGATGTTTTTAATCATTTTCTCACAACCTTAATTGCTCTTGTAGGGCATACTTCGACACATGCGCCGCAGTCAATACATAAGCTTTTAACGATTTCAGCAACACCATCGCCTCTATTAACTATTGCAGGGCATGAGAAGAAATCGTAACATAACCTACACTTTATACATTCAGCTTCCTCAATAATCACTACTCCATGTTTTAATGGCGGCTTATATAGAACACAAGGCCTTCTAGCTATCAGTACTGCAGGTTTTCTCTTATTGATGACGTATTTTATGAGTCTTTCTAGAATAGCTCTTGTTTCACCTATGTTGTAGGGGTCTACAACGTATGTTTCAGTTATTCCTAAAGCCCTAGCTATGTTCTCTATGGGGACTTTTACATTCACATTTAAACTTGAAGTTGGTTTATCTGATCCTGGATGAGGTTGAAAACCTGTCATAGCTGTTGTTTCATTATCGAAAACTACTGTGAGAAATGGGGCATTATTTACTACAGCGTTAAGCAGTGGAGGTATTCCTGCATGGTAAAATGTTGAATCACCTATGAAAGCAATAGTTAGTGTTTTTTCATCTAGTACGTGGGAGAATCCGTTAGCTAAACCTATGCTTGCTCCCATGTCAACTACTATGTCATGCATTTCGAAAGGCCTATTCACACCTAAAGTATAACATCCTATGTCGCCGCTGAAAACGGCTTTAACTTTAAGCTTAGCCAACGTTAACTTGAGCGCATAATATAGGGATCTATATGGACATCCGGAACACAATGTTGGAGGTCTAGATGGAATTTCCCCTAAAACATCTTCTTGAACATCTTGGGCCAGAGTTGCAATTTCAATGTTGAAAGCTTTCTTAACACCTTTAGCTACCTTAGATAAACTCAGTTCTCCCATAGGTTCAATGACGTTTTTACCGTAAATTTCTAAGCCAATTTTCTCTTCAGCAACAATAGCCTTAACTTGATACTCCACTACGGGGTCTCCTTCTTCAACAATAAGAACTTTTTTGGCATTATTTAGTTCGTTAAGTATTGTTTTTCTAGGTATTGGTACTGCTGAAGACAGTTTAATTATGGTGAATTTATCCAATACATTATATGTTTTAAGCAGTTCGTAAACGTATGAGAAACCTATACCTGAGGCAATGATTATGTTTTTTATTCCTGAATTAATGACTTTATCAAACGGGTTCTTTTCAATATCGTTGCAAATGTTCCTCCATTTTACTAACAGTTTTTTCTTCATCTCTCTAGCATATTGCGGAACAGCAACTCTTTCTTTAGGTTTTTTCACAAAAAAGCCTTTGGTTTTAGGTTTAACTATTCTACCTAGTGTTACTACCGAGTGAGTATGACTTATCCTAGTTACAGACCTTAGTATTACTGGGTGTTTATGTTTTTCCGAAAAATCATATAGGAACACCGTTAAATCCTTAGCTTCCTGAGGTGTTGAAGGCTCAAAGACTGGTATGTAAGCGTGTAACCCATACCATCTATTGTCTTGTTCGTTCTGGCTACTATGCATGTTCGGGTCATCAGCTGTAACAATAACGAAGCCTGCTTCAGCACCTATGTAAGCTGATGTCATTAGGGGGTCTGAAGCAACATTTAAACCAACATGTTTCATTGCGACAAGGCTTCTTACACCACTAAGGGCTGCAGCATATGCTGCTTCATAAGCTACTTTCTCGTTAACACTCCATTCAACATATATGCCTACTTCTTTAGCTACTTCGAAAAGCGACTCTATGATTTCGCTTGATGGTGTTCCAGGATATGCTGATGCAAAACCTACTCCAGATTCTAAAGCTCCCCTAGCTATTGCTTCATTACCTAACATTAGTACTTTTGTTCCTTCAGGAAGCATTAGCTTGTGCATTAACCAGCTAACCTAAGCTTTAACCGTGAATATTGAAGTTTAAAGGCTTTACGGAAAAACTGTTGTTTAGCTTTAATATTGCATTTCTAATGCTCCAAATCTACAGCGTGAAACACAAACTCCACATCCAAAACATTTATCTTCGTAAAGAACCGCTTTGCCTCTAACAACCTTTATGGCATCGTAGGGACAGCTTATTTCGCATAGTAAACATCCAGTACATTTCTCCGGATAGTAAAGTGGCGGTGTTGATACATACCTTACCCATCTTTGCTTCCATATTCTATGAGTGTATCCCCTTAGTTCCTCTACGCTATTAAACCCCATTTTCTCCATTAGAACCTTTAGTTGCTTAACTATTTTCCCAAAAACCGCATGTCCTTGAAGGATTGCTGCAGTACATACTTGAACAGCTGATGCACCCACCATTATCATTTCCATAGCGTCTCTTCCCGTAGAAATTCCTCCTACACCAAGTATTGGTATATTCGGTATTTCCTTGTAAAGGTCGAAAACTATTTTCAAAGCCAAATACTTTATTGCCGTTCCCGAAAGCCACCCTGTACCATCAGGTCCCCCCATTACTGGTAATCCTTTCAGCAAGTAGTCAGGTAATGGTGTGCTTAAATCCAGAGCTAACACCGGGCCGAAAGAGTTTATTGCCGAAATACCGTCAGCTCCAGCTTCAATAGCTTTCTTAGCCCATAATACAGGATCTATTCCCGGATGTGGACTTAGCTTTAAAAACACTGGTTTCCCAGACTTCTTAGCTGCTTTAACAGCCTCCATCATTGGTGTTGGATCCTTTCCTATGTAGTGAACGGAAATTTCATACGCATCAGCGTACTTGTCCGTATTTTCAACAAGCCACGATATTTCCTCGGCCTTATACCCTACACTAATAATTAACGGTATACTTGCTGCCTTAGTTACTTCCCTAGCTATTTTCAACTCCTTTTCAAACCATGCTTCAGGTGGTAGTTCGCTCCAAAGCTCCATATTTAGAAATCCACCTTTAACCTCAGCCATATGTGGCCTAGGTATTAATGGGTCAGCGGCTTTGACCGAAATCGTTTTAGTAACTATGCCTCCAGCTCCACCTTCAACACATCTCTTAATTCTCTCACCATCCCTTACTGGAGGACCTGCAGCTGGAAGAACAGGATTTCTAAACTTTAACCCTGCTATTTCAACTGTTAAATCAACCATAATGTAGCACCTAAAAATTACCGCTTAATCTAACCTTAAAAGTTATTGAAGTATCTTATAGGGTTTTCTTCAGAATTCTTAGTCTAAAACAAAATACTATAGCTATTTAGGGAGCTTCTGTGTAAATTCACTTATTTAAACAGTTAATTATTATTCATTTTAGAATGTACTATTTAGAGGTATAGTATTTGTTTAAACCATTAATAGCTAAATTAGCCTAAATGAACACATTAATGCTTCATAGAAATTCTTAAATAAAAATCCTCCATAGTTTAATGCGAGAACTTTCTTGGAGGATGATGTAGTATTCCTCGCTTTAACGTGTACATTCCTAAGGATCTTGACGATGCTCTCGAGTATCTCGACAAAAACGCGCCAGACGCTATACCGATAGCTGGAGGGACAGACGTTCTAATACAGATAAGGGAGGGTAAGCTTAAACCGAAAGTTCTTGTTGACTTATCAGGACTCAAAAGCCAGCTATCATATGTTAAGAGAGTTAACGGTAAAATCGCTATCGGCGCGTTAACATCCGTTGCGGAGCTTGATGAATCATTTCTAGTTAAGGATAAAAGATACCTGGGCTTTGCTGATGTTTCAGCGAAATTCGCATCACCAATACTTAAACCGTTAGCTACAATAGGTGGAAATATTGGTGTAGCTGTTTCAGCATCAGACTATGTGACTCTACTTCACGTTTTAAATGCTCAAGTGAAACTCGTTAGCGTTAAAGGTGAGAGAGTAGTTCCGTTGGAGAAACTTGTTGTTGAGAAAAGAACTTTAGCTAAAGAACCTAACGAAATAATATACGAAGTATTATTCGATGAGCTACTTGAAAACTCTTCAACAGCATTCATGAAGTTTGATAGGAGAGAAATGATAATTACGGGGTATGTTACATGCGCAACATATTTGCAATTAAAGAATAACGTAATCGAAGACGTTAGAATAGCTTTCGACAGAGTCACTGGGAGAATACCTGGAAGAGCTAGGAAAACAGAAGACTTTCTTAAAGGAAAAGAGTTCAGCTTAGACGTTATTAGGCAAGCATACAATGAAGTATTACCTACGGAAATGAAGAGAAAAAGCGACTTCAGAGCTTCAGCAGAATATAGGCTTGACATGTCAAAGGTTATGATGAAGAGAGCTCTTCTTAAAGCAAAATCCCGTATAGAAGGGGGTGTGTAAGTTATGACTCAAACTCAAGTTCAAGAATACCCTGAAATAACAATAACACTTAACGTTAATGGGAAAGACTTTACAGTTAATGTTAAACCTTATGAGAGACTAATTGATGTGTTAAGATATAAGCTAGGATTCTTAAGTGTTAAGGAAGGATGTGGTCGTGGAGAATGTGGAACATGTACTGTAATTATGGATGGAAAACTTGTTCCATCATGCCTTGTCTTGGCAGTTCAAGCTAGAGGCAAAAAGATAATCACACTAGAAGGTATTGCACCTCAAGGCAAGCTTCATGCAATACAGAAGGCTCTACTTGACACTTACGCTATGCAATGCGGATTCTGCTTCCCAGGAGTAATAATGGCAGCGTATCATTTGCTCAGTAAGAACCAGAACCCATCGGAAGATGAAATTAAATACGCTCTTTCAGGGAACCTATGCAGATGCGGTAGCTATTTAAGATTTGTTAAGGCAGTTAAGTTAGCAGCCGAGTATATTAGGAAGGGACAAGTCTATTTTGATCTTAAAAAAGTTCCACCTTAAGGTGATCTATGTATGGCCTCCTCCCATGCAGAATATGTTAAAATAGTTGAAGAAATGTTTGAAAGGAAAAAGGAATTCCGGTTAATAGGTCAGTATGTTCAGAGATGGGATGCACTAGATAAAATACTGGGTAGAGCGAGATTTACTGCTGACCACGCATATTTCTTCAAAAACTTAGTATATGTTCACGCCGTAAGGGCAAAGTATGCCCACGCAAAAATAAATAAAGTAGATGTTTCAGAAGCGGAAAAAGTTCCCGGAGTACTTAAGGTAATTACACATAAGGATATTCCCGGAGTAAACGATGTAGGATACGTGTTACCAGATCAACCACTATTAGCGTATGGAAAAGTAAGGTATATTGGAGACACTGTTGCACTTGTAGTGGCTGAGGATCCCTACATTGCTGAGGAAGCAGCAGAGAAGGTATATGTAGACTATGAGCCATTACCTGTAATAACTAATCCGTTAGATATTGTTAGTTTCGGAGGTTTGAAGGAGAAAGAACATACGTTAATACATGATGAAAGAGGTTCAGACGTTATAGCAAGATTTAGAATACTTAAGGGTGATGTTAGGAAAGGGTTTAAGGAAGCAGACGTCGTTGTTGAAGGAGAATATAGAACTCAGTTCCAGGAGCATGCATACTTAGAACCGGAAGCTGCTTTAGCAATACCTGAACATGACGGTGGAGTAACGATTATAGCGTCAACACAGTGTCCTCATGAAGCTAGGAGAGCAATATCCAGGGTTCTAGGTTTACCGTTTGCTAAAGTAAGAATAGTTGTTCCGCCTGTAGGTGGAGGTTTCGGAGGAAAAGAGGACGTAGCTAACGAGATAGGGGCTAAAGCGGCTTTAGCAGCGTTGCTAACGGGAAGGCCAGCGCTTGTAATGCATAAGAGAGAGGAATCGATAATAGGCCATAGCAAGAGGCATCCAATGATAGCTAGGTATAGGCATGGAGCTAAAAGAAATGGTACTTTAACAGCTGTTGAAGCAGAAATAATTCTCGACACAGGAGCTTATGCTTCATTAGGACCTTTTGTTCTCTGGAGAGCTATTGTTCACTCAACAGGACCGTACAAAATACCTCACGTACATACGGAAGGAGTAGCAGTATATACGAACAATGTTTATGCTGGAGCATTTAGGGGATTCGGAAATCCGCAGATAACGTTTGCTGTAGAGCAACAAATGGACAAATTAGCTGAAGAACTTGGAATGGACCCTGTTGAGCTAAGACTTAAGAATATTCTTAGAAATGGTGATAGAACAGTACATGGCCAGCTCCTAGATCACGGAGTAGGTCTTGAAGAAACAATTAAGAAAGCTGTTGAAGCAACCGACTGGTACCGTAAGAGAGCAGAATACGCTAAGCAAACAGGAACTATAAGGAAGGGTATAGGCTTAGCTCTACTATGGCATGGAAACAGCATTGGCGCTGAAGGAGCAGACTACAGCTCAGTAACATTAATTATAAACAGAGATGGAAGTATAACCTTTAGGACAGGGCTTACGGACTTTGGACAAGGATCAACGCAAGGATTAATCATGATAGCAGCGGAAATCCTAGGCGTACCACCAGATTACTTTAGGGTAGATCAGCCAGACACCTCGGCAACACCCGATGCTGGTCCAACGGTTGCTTCAAGAGCTACGGCTATGGGTGGAAACGCAACGTTAGTTGCAGCCTACAAGCTAAGGCAGAGACTGAATCAGGTAGCAGCTGACATATTAAAATGTAGCCCAGAGGACGTCGAAATACATGCACCAGACGTTTACTGTAAGAGTGACCCGTCAAGAAAGATTAGATGGGTTGATCTTATAGAGGAATGTTTCTGGAGAGGAGTACCACTACAGGAATTTGGATATTATAGAGCGCCCAAAGCAGTCTGGGAGGACGAAACAGGACAAGGGGAACCATACTTTACATACACATTCGGAACTATAGTAGCTGAAGTAGCTGTGGACATGGAAACAGGTAAGGTAACTGTAGATAGGGTAACGACAGTTTACGACATAGGCAAAGTAATCAACAGGGTTGGAGCAGAACTACATGCTGAAGGAGGAGCAATTCAGGGGATGGGCTATGCTCTAATGGAAGAGCTAGTGCATGACGAAAACGGTAGAGTACTTAACCCCAACCTATATGCGTACTACATACCAACAATAATGGACGCTCCCAAAGAAATAGTTGCACTATGGGTTGAAGCAGGCTATAGAAGAGGGCCTTTCGGAGCAAAAGGTCTAGGGGAACCCTCTATAAACGGTATCGCACCAGCAATAGCTAATGCGATAGCTCATGCAATAGGGGCGAGAATAACGTCGTTACCGATAACTCCTGAGAAAGTTTACTTAACGCTTAAAAAGTTAGGAAAAATAAAGCTCTAAAAACAAAAATTTTCTTTTAAATTTTAGCTTTTCTATACATAGTTTCGCCTATTAATGCGCCGAGAACTATGAACACTACCGATGTTGGATACCATGTGGAAAACGAAAATGCAATATATGCTATCGCTGCTGGCGCTGGATTTAAAGCTCCCGCATAAATACATGTCCAACCATACAAGTGGATAGCTAGCATAGCTATTATACCTAACGCTACCTTAATTACTGAGTATTTAGAAGAAACCCTAACTATTCTCCAGTAAATATAGGATGCCAAAGCCCACGTACCTGCATCGACCATAGCTAATGTAGGTACAAGCAATGCTGTTCTAAGCCAGGGAGCACCACCGATAGCCCATCTCACAAAGAAACCAACAAACCACGCTATAAGCGAAACAGCTGGGCCAAAGTAAGTGGCAGTAAAGCCTGTTATAAGTGCTGGTAAGTCTATGTTTACTCCTGTCAATATTCCACCTACAGCATAAACTGCTGCAACAACAGCTGCAGCAGTTAAAATGTATGTAGAAAGCACTGTTTTCTTAACTTTTCCAGCCCTTATCAAAGGCATTTTGAATCTTTCATCACTAACGAAAAGCGTTGCAACAATAACTCCCGGTAGAAACAACGTTAAAAATGCGACAGCATATGCTAACGCTATTCGAGCTGGAGAAAAACTAGGACCAAGCCCTGGACCCCATGGTTGAAAAGCTAAAACCACAATAATTCCTAATACTATGGAGCCAACGATAATACCGTAAGCTAACGGCTTTTTCGTAGACAACACAATATAGCACCAAGTATTCGAAAATACTTATGCTTAAATCTAAACTTTTCTATTAGGAAAAACGTGTATTTAAGGAGGACTTAATAGTGTCTAAGGAAGCCATATTATCATTAGATATAGGAACGGTAAATCTAAAAACACTAGCTATCACAACTTATGGGAAACAGCTGTGGTTAAGTAAAAGGAACATTTCCAAAACACAAACCCCTAGAAAACTTTGGACAAAAATACTGAATGAAATAATGGAAATACCATCATCAATAAGATCAAATATAAAGGTGATTACAATAACATCACATGGTCCATCTTTCGTTGTGAAAACATACGATAATAGGGAAAACATAGAGCCTTACTATAAACAAATAAGCAACGTAAATGTGAAATCACAATTAAACTTTCACGAAATAAAGCTTCTAAGCATAGTGAATAATTACAATGTAAAGAAAGTGAAGTGGATTTTAGGGTTAAAAGAATATATAGCGTATAGGTTCACTAACATAGCAACATATGATAAATTAGAGCTAAGGGAAAAAGAGTTAAGAAAACACGTCAAGGAATTAGAGTCGAAAATTTTTGCAAAAGGTCATGATTGCATGAAGCCCATAGGGTATATTAGGAAAAGTCTTTCTAAGAAATTGGGTTTAAAAGAGAAAGTAAGCGTAATTGTCGCTCCAACAGATGCTATATGTAGCTTAATAGGTGTTGGATGTTTAGATATAGGGTGTACCAATTTAAACTTAGGATATACAGTTACTCTTCTAAACATAGCTAATGGAAACTCTAAGAATGAATGTGATGTAATAGGTTATTTGCTTAGAAAGAATGTGTCATTAAGGATAGATTCAGTAATTATAGGTCATGCTATATCGTTTGCCAAGAAAGTTTTTAGCGCAAATAGTAGCACACAGATTAATAATGATCTCTCATTAATAATACCTATGATCCGTAAGGGAATGTCGTATAAAACAACAATTTCGGCAATAAACATATCACACGACTTCACATATGCCAAAGCATTAAGAACTATTATAACTACAGCATTACTTTACCTAAGCCTAAACAGTACAGATAAAAAACTAGGCAAAATAAGGTTAAGTGGAGGATTAGTTTCAGATGAAATAGCAAAGCTCGTATCAAACATTTTCGATACCGAAGTCCAGATTCCAAAAAATATTGAGTCATCAGTTTTAGGAGCTTCATTTATAGGTATAAGTTATTTAAATAATGAAGACTTAGCTACTACAGTTAAAAGGAATGTAGAAATTGAAAAAATTTTTACGCCAAGTAGAGAGGAAACCGTAAAGTATAGTAAATACTTAGAGGTTTTTAGAAAGATATACGATATCCTTGTAGAAGCATTTCTAAATTAAGCCAATACCGTATTCTAAAGCATAGTAAAGTGAAAGAACGGCTCCGCTAAGGGAGAATAGAATGACCACGTAGTCTGAAATGGTAAATTTAGGTTTCCATTTCAATCCGACCTTGCTGGATACGCTAAATCCTCTAATATATGCAACCATCGTCAATGTATCGACGTACTCTATTGTTTTCTTAAGGAAAGGATAAGCTAATGGAGCAGCTTGCTTAATGAGTTTAGCAGGGTTTTTCGAAGTAAGTTCCCATCCTCTAAGTTTTTGAGCAATTATTGTAGTATTTATCTCCCTTAAAATGTCAGGTACAAGCTTTAGCGCTACAACAAAAACGTAAATTAGTTTTCTCGGAACTTTAAGAAAGCTAAGCGTTTTAACCATATCGTTAAGAGAAGTCGTATATATGAAGGAAAACGTTAACATCATTGTTGAAATGATTTTCAAAATATCGGAAATGGTCCATAAAATTCCTCCATAAATTATCGTGATAGGTCCTATTTTCGCGATAACTTTACCTGCAATTTCCGGAGATAAATAATGGAAATATGCTCCTTGAGCTTGCGATATACCTAAAATCAATGATTCAACAAATCTTATTACGGCTACGGGTAATATTATAATAAGCCATTTAGGAGGTGTTTTGGAGACAACATATATTAACGCCGAAATTAAAGCAATAACCATTACGAATCTTGGATCCCAATAAACTGTGAGAACTATAAATATCGATATTAGCATTATAACTTTAGCTATGGGGTTTAAATTATGAAGAAAAGTATTACGTGGCTCATATTCGAAAATCATCGGCATAAAACTACTCCTCCGCTTCCCTAATTATTGTTTTTAAAACTGCCATTACCTTTTCACTATCCATTCTTAGTTTCTCAGAAAGTTCATGCGCTACTTCGAAAATAGGCGGTGGCTTTATAGAGATTTTCTTCAAAACACTAACATTTTTAAAAACTTCACCAGGTATGCCTTGTTGAAACACTTGACCATTATGAATAACTACTAATCTATCGCAGAATCTGTGTATCAACTTCATGTTATGAGATATTACGATGACCGATTTGCCTTTCAAAGTTAGTTCCTTAAGAATTCTCATTATTCGAATCGATGATGGATAGTCTAATCCATTAGTTGGCTCATCAACTATCAGAATTTTAGGTTCTAAAACGTAAACGCTTGCTAGGGAAGTTAGTGCCTTAATATCTTTAGTTAACTCGCTAATAGGTGTTTTACGGTATTTTTCCAAGCCAAAAATTCTCAGGGCTTCGGTAACTTTCTGTGAAATAATGTTCGGAGGATATTTTAGCATTTTAAGGGCGAAAGCGACTTCTTCCTCCACGGTTTCGGAGAAAAGTTGATTGTCAGGGTTTTGAAAAACGTAGTTCACTAACCTTATTCTTTCCTTTAAACTGTACTCTATAATGCTTCTTCCAAAGACACGTACTTTACCTCTTTGAGGAACTAGCACTCCTGCCATAACTAACGCTAACGTTGTCTTTCCGGATCCATTTTGCCCTATTATTCCAAGCATTTCGCCTTCGTAAACATTTAGTGAAACATCCTTAAGAGCAAGTACGCCGTTAGGGTAAACGTATTCTACATTTTCTACGTTTAAAATCTCCTTTTTACTATGCATGGTAATTTCAGATCTGCCAAGGTCATTACTTGCTGAAGCATTTTTCACAATATTTTCTAAGCTCATACTCATTTTCCTTATTTTAGAGAGAAGCTTTATTCTAAAGGGTTTTTCAAAATCCAGTTTTTCGATAATATTTTTAGAAAGAATGTCTTCGGGATCGCCATCCGCAATTATTTTTCCTTTATCAAGTACTATTATTCTCGAAGCAATTTCAACTATTTCTTCAAGGTCATTACCTGATTCGGAAATAATACATGAAACACCATAATCTCTATTAAGCTTCCTTAATGATCTAAGCACCTCCGTTTTACCTATAGGGTCGAGCATAGAAATGGGTTCATCAAGTAATAGTAGTTTAGGTCTTAGCGCGAAAACTCCGGCTAAAGCAACTCTTTGTTGCTGGCCTCCACTTAGTTCCTTCGGATTTCTCTTCTCTAAACCCATGAGACCTAGTGTTTCAATAGCTGTTCTTGTTCTTTCCAAAACTTCTTCTTCACTTAAACCCATGTTTAGCGGTCCAAAAGCTACGTCATCTTCAACAGTTAGATTAAATATTTGCTTAGAAGGATCATCGATAACTAATCCTACACATCCTACTAATCCTTCAGTGCCTACTTTGACGATGTTTTTTCCACAAACACTTATTTCACCTTCCACCTTACCATGGTAAATATGGGGTATTAGACCGCTCAGAACCCTTAGAAGGGAAGTTTTACCTGAACCTAGCCTACCAAGGATAACAACAAATTCTCCCTTGCTAATTTCAAAACTTACATCATCTAGAACCCTTCTAACACCATCGTATGTTAGCTTCAAATTCTCTACTTCTACTACCTTCATAAATACTCGGACCTTTGTAGAATCATTTAATCTCACTTACGAGAAGTATTGTAAAGCATTTTATGCTTTTCTTACCCTAAGCTTTAAACCATCTATACCAGTTACTCTTATTGCATCACCTGGCTTAACATGGTCTATAGTTTTAGCAATCCAATATTCTCCTTCAACTTCAACCACAAGTTCCCCTTTGGTTGAAATAAATTTCACAAAACCTGTTTTTCCAATTACTGCCTCGGGCCCTATAATGGGTTTTTTCTTTTGAACCTTAACTATGGATATGGTTAACAATATAGTTATTAATACTGCAACTAACCCTGCAATAGTAGCTAATTTAGGGGTTATTATTTTAAAGTATGTGAGAAGAGCTAAGCCAAGTATTACTAACGCTAAAACAATTATGATTTCATCTATAACTGCTATTACAGCTTCACTTCTAAACCACTTAGACTTCATAATATTACACATCCAATATTCAGCATCTAACCACTATGAAGTAGTTACCGCTAAGCTCTACTGAGATTACTTATTAATACCCTCGGAAACATAAAATTTATGGCTAAATAACGCTATGATGACAAAGGTAGCCTCAGATCGTTAAAATGAAGAACTTGACCGCTACTGATTTCTCTCATGCTTTTTAACTTTCTCAATAATTTCATCAATAAAAGTGCTATAATAAGGTAGCATCGTTAATTCTATGAATATTTTCTTAGCAAGTAATCTTAGAATACTAATTTCCTTCTTAGAGAAAAGCTTACCTCTTCCTAACCCGTTACAGTTCTTCAAAGCCCATGGATGAACACTTAGTTCATTTTCAGAATAAGCGAAAGGGAAAAGCCTACAAACTAATGGTCTCAGAGAATAAATTGTACACATACCATCTTTCAAGAAAACACATTCTCCCGATGATTCCTTTCTCTTAAAGGTGTAATAGAATTCTAAACCAAAATATTTTCTAAGAGTGTTAGAAGAACGTTTTTTAACAACATTTAAAACTATATCGTATCTCCCCTTTTTAACCCATAACTCGATATCGCTTAGAACTATTGGGACATCTAATTTACAGCATTTGCTGCATCTAATACATGAGAATCTTATGTTTTTTATTTCCCTCTTCTTTAGCATATCTATTATAAGAGATATATTAAATGTTCCTTATTAGGTATTTTTCTAAATACTTAAAGTTTCTATCAGTTATTTCGGCAATAGCATTAATGCTAAAATCTAATGGAGGAGCCCTAACTAGGTCCACTCTTAACTTGTAGACGTTTCTACTTTTCTCGATAAACCATAATGTTTCTAAAAGGTTCAACCTATTTTCTTTCTTAAGAATATTATAGAATATTTGGCCATGCCATCTTCTAAGTCTACTTACTGACAGTGGAGTTTTAGTGTATAATAAGTTTTTAAATCTATTATTTAGCTTTTTAAAGTCAAGGTCTTTTTTCTCTCTATTTGCCAGATAGTTTAATGAAACCCTATCTATTAATGCGAAAAGAGTGTCACCGGAAAGAGATAATGTGAAGTATACTGCAAGGTTTTCTCCTTCATAAATTATTTTGTCCTGCGAAAATTCAACAACCACTTGTGCTGCGTGGTTCACAAAGAAACCGTTAAGGAGTAGGAGGTTCCACATTACCTTAAGCTCGGGTTCGTTAAGTTTTTCGAAAAACTCCTTAGCCACAAATACTTTTTGTTCTAATTGCAATTTCTTGGATACCTGCTTCTCTCTATTTTTGTTTAACATTAATGTTAGATAAATGTTTTATAACCTTATCGTAAAACAGCATGCTGAACCATATAAGACCATAGCGGAAAAGCCAAATCACCTTATTAAGTTAGGGAAAAATTCCGATTAACCAGCTTAGATTGTATGAAGGATAACCTTAATAATTCCGTATCATACTTACTACAGAACAGTTGGTTCAGTCATGAACTATGCTAAAATGTTCACATTAGCTCTAATATTGTTAGCTACGGTTTCGGCATATGTAGCCTACATAATGTTCTCGCATGAAAGTGTAAGAACTCAAACAAACGTAAAAACGTTACAATCCACTAACAGAACAATAAGTATTGTTGCCTCTAAAACTTATGCTCAAGAATATAGGGCTTTAGATAAGAATAACTTCTATATTTTATGCTCAACAAAGGGCGGTTCATACTATGGAAAACTCGTTCTAAGAATAACTCCTCCTCTCAAAAAAGAAGACTACATAGTTGTAAATGTTAATTCAAATATAGGGACAGTTAGTTTAACGTTAGCCTATTCCAAAGAAGTCTTTGATGTTAAAACAGGTGTTTCATTATATCCTAATTGGCTAAATATTCAAGTAGCAAACTATTTGAACAATACATACAGGCTAACTGTAGCTAACGAAACACCTCCAATAAAGCCTTTAAACATGGTTTTTAACATGTCACGCTATAGTGTTACAATAGTGAATCTTGAAACCGGAGAGAAGCTTACACTATACACCAACATTAACAAGACATTAGAGAAGTACGCGAATAGATCAGACATAATAAACTTAGGTTATGAAAGCTTAGTTGAAGTTTATGGAGACACATTTGCCGCTTACTTAACTGTTTCTAACACTATAGAGCCTGTGCCATTAGTAGACACACTGCAAATAGAACTAGCTTACCCTAAAGAATGGCTTAATCAAACACCTTGGATAAAGGCTAGTATTGAAGAAGTAAGTTAATAACTACGTAATTCCACAAGCTATAATTCTTCCCATTTTGTAAAAGTAATGTAAGATATAACCGTTACTAATATGTTCTTCAGCAAAATATATGAAGAGGTTACCTAATGGAGTAGCTAGAATACCGACCATTCTCATAATTGATGTTTCAAAAACCTCTTCAGATTCTCCTTCAATAATTATTGAAACTTCACCATTAATTTCTTTCGCATGTTCCTTCGCCTTAACTATTCTCTCAACATTATTTCTAACTCCCTTACTGTATAGCTCTATTTCTTCTTCGCTTACACCTAGTTTCTTAATAACGTTAGTAAACCATTCAACTCTAGCTTTTCCCGAAACCCTACTATGTTCATGGCTGTAAACAACCTTTCCGGGAACCTCTATCTCTCCAAGATATAGTATTTCCCTAATTGATTCATAGTAGTTTTCCTTAAGGGTTCTAACAAGCCTTATGAGAATACTGTTTGAAAGAATCTGAGCATCAATGTACGCTTCCCTCGGTTTACCTAGCCGTTTGATTTTAACGTTAACTTCGCCTTCAATTTCATTAGCAACATAGTATGCTTCAATAAGAACATTCTTTCTAGCTAAAACTTCATTCTCAAGGCCCTGTTTATCTAAACGGTAACCCCTAATTTCATCAACAAACCATTCCAAAGCCATCGTTCCTTAGTGGATTATTTCGGTTAAGATACAAATAAAAATTTGGTTTTTCAAAATATACAGTTGTAGAATGATGAGACCGCCAGTGACTAAGAACGAAAAATATGCGGAAGAACCCTGCTCTGACATAATTACTTTTCTCCAAATATTTATAAAGCAGTTTAAAAAGAATCCTTTTAAACCACATGACCCATTTAAAAATTCTTCCTATGGTATTACCTTCTTCATTTTAGTTAATTGTCGAAACATCAACACATAAATACCTTAAAAAAGAAAGCCGGACCTCATGGGGGAAAAGAACTTAACTAATAACTACCTTACATTACCACAAACCCCTACATGGCGCGGCTTAATTAGCGCTTAGGAAAGCTAGTTCAACAGCTCTCCTGATGGGTGCTAGTTTTGGTACAATTTACATGCCTATATAGGGTAAACGATGATGGAGACTGGGAAACTATAGTTACAATAGAGAATGGAAACATAGACGTAAAAGAGCTTAGCAGAAGGTTTAGATCAGAATTTAGGGCAAGTGTAATTGTGAAGGAAAAAAACCTCATTATAGGGAAATATGTACTTGAACATAAAGTAGCCAAGGTCATAAGGTCGCTATCTTCTAAAAGAAGGAAGAAAAGAAAAATAGAAAAAACAATATAAACACTACTCCCCTTTTTTACAGCAGAATATAATGTGATGAAACCTGCAGGGTCCGAAGGAAGTAATAAATGTGGAATCCGTGTGTTGCTGACATTAACTGAACAACATTTATATCCTATTAAGGCACCCTTCGGGTCGTTGAAAGATTCTTAATTTTTACCTTAATAAATGTGGAAAAATTTAATAAATATGCAAAGATAAAACTTAATCCGCCAAGTGAAACGTCAATGTTTTATTGAATAACTTTAATTAAAACATAAGGTGTCTAAGCTGAATGTAGAGGAGTTAAGAGAAGTTTTAGTAAATAAGCTATCAGGTAAGGGGTTTAGGATAAGAGAATCTCATAGGGTAAAAGGTTTTTCGGGAGTAATACATGAGTTTGACATTCTAGTAGAGGAAGATGATAAAAGATGTGCAATTAATCTCTGTAGAAATGAAGTAACAATCGAACTGATTAAAGCTATCGCATTATATATCGATACAAAAATCCCTCAAATCATGGTTTGTAAAGAATACAAAAAGGATCTTGACAAAATGGTTAGAGGATCTAATATTAAAGTATCTATAGTTCCCGCAGAAAACCTAGACATGGTTATCGAAAAAATTGTTGAATACCTTAGCAGTGCGCTAAATAGGGCAAAAATATTCCCTAGCAATGTATAATGTAAGGTTCTATGAGTTCTCTCTAATTCCATATGTTCACCTAGTTATGTGAGAAGTGAAGACGCTTAAAACAATAAATAGATAGTGACCTTTAATACGTTAAAGTATTCTTAAGAGATCTCAGCTTATTCCATATATGTCCTTAATTCTTCAATTAACTTAGTTATTTTCCCCATGGACTTTAGATTTTCACTACGATCTCTAATAAGTTCATCTATAAGAATAAATTATTTTTCATTAAGTTCATCTTTTTACGACGCTTCTCTTCTTGGCACTAGATAGTAGGTAAAACGAATGCAACTGTTTTTCGGAAAGTAAGGAACAACTGGTAAAGAATTTAGTTAAATGTTAAGTAGGGGCTTATTTTCAAAAATGTCATGCTTTAGAGAAAAATGTTTTTAACTTATAATGGATAAAGTAGTTACAGGCGTTGCCCGAGGGATTAGACCGCCGAATGTGCGGACGATGACCTCGGGTCTCCCGGCCTTCAACATATTCTCTTTCTGTCTAAGGTGTGATTCGTGGTGGAATGTGTTATTTTCGATTTAGATGGTGTCGTTTTTGATGTTTCTAAAAGGATTAACGCTGCTCTTGAAGAAGCTGGGGTAGAGAGCGTTGATGAATTAAGGTATAATCCTAAAGCTAAACGTAGATTTTGGGATGCTTTTCTATCGGCCAAGTACATGCATCTTGATATGCCAAGATATGATGTTATAAATAAAATGTGGGAGCTTAAACGTAAAGGGTATAAAATAATTATTTTGACGGGTAGGGTTCTTGAAACGCAAGGTGATGAAACCATTATGCAGCTTAAGAAATACAATATACCATATGATGAAATATACTTTAGAAGGAAGCGTGATAAGAGGAAAGACTATGAGTATAAAGCATCCATTGTTATGTGGCTTAAACATTCAGGTTGTGAAATAGTTGAAATCCATGAGGATTCGGAGGAAGTAGCCAATAGGCTAAAAGAATTGGTTCCTGAAGCGAAAATTATCCTCTACTAAGCTAATCAAGGTGGTGGATAAAGCGGTTCATAAACGAATATTTTATGATAGCCCTCCTCAGGCCATTTTGAAGGCAAATACTCTGTGTTTCCTTCGAAAACTAAATATATTTCAGCATCTGCGTCAGGGAAATCAACCTTTTTGGCAACCCATGGTATTCTAAAATACCCTAAATCATCAGTATATCCGTAAGCTAATAAATCATCCCATACGCCATCATCGTAATCGTAAACTAAGATTCTAGCGTGAGGTACTGGCACACCACTGCTTTTAGCGACAAGTCTACCCGTAATGAAAACTATGCTATTTCTTTTAGCCTTACTGGGTAATGAATCAACTATGAACATTGTTTCTTTCCTAGTCAAACCTATGTTTATAGTTATTGTTTCCGCTTTTACCTGCTTAATTAAGCCGTAAGCTAATTCCGCTTCAACACTGTACTTTACATTAACGCTTATGCACGGAGGCTTAGGAAATTCTACAGAAATTGTTCTTGTAGAATAGAAAAACAATTCTTTCAACCTTACTACTATGCTTTCATCGTACTTTCTCATGTTATTGCATGTTATTTTAAACGCGAGTATGAGATTCCGGTAGATATAGGGGGTTTCATTTATTACAGTTACTTCCAACTTTACAACTTCTTCATCACCAATAACATTTCTAAACTCGACATTAACCATGTTAAAAGCATATACTTCGTTAAATACTCTGAAAAGTACAGCAACAACTATAGTTATTGTTACTAAAGCCAATTTCAACTTCATACTTTTTAACTTTAACGAAGGTTTCATGAGACCCCCTTTAGTACCTCTAATACTCTAAGAAGCTTACCAGAGGTAATATAGGCTAACCCGACCTTAAACTATACGTTCAAAAGAGTTCAGGTCTGAATGTTACTTTTAATCATTTTTAAACACTTTTTAATTACTTGAACCAGTTTTAACTCTAGGTATTCCAATACCATTACGTACGCTGATGCTGTAAGTCCGTCCAGACCCTTATCCTTGGCTATTAGCTCTGCTAATTTACTCGATATGCTTATTCCAAGGTGTTAGAGTGTTTTGCACAATTTCCATAAAGTATTTCTTCTGATAATACTTTGTGAAAACGTTAACTGAACATATTTTCCCTGAAGGTTGAAAACCATGCTCATGCATTGTCGCATTAGAGGTTTAGCAGGCTTAATTATACCGTTAATTTCAATAGCCATCTCAATAGCTTATTCTCCATGGTTCAACATTTTTAATAATGCGCTTAGTGACTTAGGAGATCCTTATAGAAGCGCTACAGCATTAATCTTTAACGCTGGATTAATTATTGGGGGATTGATGATTGTTGTTTTTGCATTAGTAGATGTTTTAAAATATAATGTTATTTTAGCATTAATTCTTGAAATTTTAGGTTCATTCCTTACTCTCATAGGCATTGTAAATGAGTCCTACGGATATATGCACTTCATAGTTTCAGCTATTTTCTTTATTTCAGTAGCGATACTGCTAGCTTATCTAGCTTTAATGCTAAAAACTGCTTTACCCCTAATCTCACTCACGATAGCGGTCATTGTTTGGACAGTTTATTTCATATTTAGGGTTCCTAAGGGAGCAGCAATACCTGAGATAACATCAATAGCGCTTGCTTCTCCATGGTATTTAAAAACCATTAATATCTTATGTAAGAGAAATTTTTAGAAGCAATTAACCAGTGACAATAATTTTTAAATTAAATGTTTAAATTTTACAAGAACTAGCTATTAGCCTAACATAGCCAGTTAATTAGCCATTAGCTTCACTTCCTAACGCTTTCTCTAGAAGGCATTTTAGCATAGAAATATATACTCTAATTCTACCCGCCAAACCATGGGGAAAGGTGTACTATATTGATACTTAAGAGAAGAGAAACCGAGAAGGTAATTGAAAAAGAAGCTGAGAGATTAAAAACAGCCATGGTTAAGATTGAGTTAGCTAAAAACATTGTTAACTATGCTAGGAAGGGAAGCGATCCATTGCTTTTCGAATCAGCGTTAGTCGGCATACCTGCTTCTTTCAGGAACATCGCAAACCTATATATTGACTCGGCTTTTAACGACATTGAAAAAGCAGTTAAAACTCTTAAGAAGGTAGAGAAGGAAATGGCTAAGAAGAAAGCTAATCATACAAGAGAAAAAATACATATCATCGCAGTAGATCTTGAAACAACAACTCATGCTGAGGAAACACCTCAAACTATCACTTTGAAGCTTCAAAAAGCAATTATGGAGCTTGAAAAAGTAGCTGAGGTTTTAAGAAGCAAGGTTGCAGCAAAAACATGAATCTTCATGCTTACAAGCATTTATACACTTAAATTCCCTATTTCCCCCATTAAATCCCTAAGCTCTTTAATTACACTTTCAAGCCTACTTTCATATTCCTCTGCAACATTAGCATTTGCTAAATTCCTAAGATTATCAATGATTTTAGCTAAGCTTACACTTCGCGTTCTCCTATAAATTTTCACGAGAATTTTCAAAGCCTTACTAACATCCCTCATTGACGAACTTAAATAAATCGAGGCCATAGCGTGCGATGAAATAGGAAATCCGGAGAAGGCCGAAAGAACAAGTAACCTATCAACCTCCCCCTTCGACGATTCAACAATGTTCTTAGCCATTCTAACCTTAGCTAAACTTCTCTCTAAAAGAGAAATAGCGTCTTCAAGGCTATGCTTCCTTTTTAACAACATTTCAGTTGAAACACCCTAGTTACTTTAATCTCTAACCTTCCCTCTATTAATTCCTTCCTAAGAAGAAAAGATTATTCGCTTATTTGAGTTCCTGGAATGTTTGGAAATTGCAGTAGCACTTATACACACATCTGCATTATAAATTCTAAATGAAGAGATCTTAAACTCGCTAAAACTAATTCCAAAACTACGAACCATAATTAGCCAATAACACTTAAGGATTTTTACCTATAAGAACATGTTAAACAGCATCATGTTATAGAAGCTATAGAGAGCAAATAGTAATGTAGTGGAAGGCTCTATTGGAACGAAAACAAGCACTATAGCTCTTGGATTCAAATAGTATTAGAACATCTCCTAGAGAAAGAAGCTGTAATTAGAAAAACAGAACATATTAGGCATTGATATTAGCTTCAATAAACGATCCATTAACAAGCCTTCTATGTTCACTACATAAAGGTGACTTTTAACGATCATTATTAACGGAAACTGCTTATAGAAATTAGGGGGTTAGCTTGTAAGAACTATGAAGAAGTATTTGAAAAGCAATTGAGAAAACAGAGGGGATAGCGGAGAAAATGAGAGCTTTTCAGAGATAAAGGTAGAACTATTTCCTCCTCTTAATCGATATTACTAAAACAAGTACCGCTAATAGTAACAATGCAAGCAATAATTGAGTATACGGTGTTCTGTTTTCTTCTACAAATTCTTCCAAATCAATTTCGAAACCCCCTTCCCCTTCTCTTAAGGAATAAAACAGTATTTGATTTAAACCGCTAATAACCAATAATTCACTAGATACCCATGCCATGTAAAATCCGTCAACATAGTCTTTACGAATTATTTGTCCCTCAGCATCGAAGAGATAGAGCATGTATTTTTCATTGAACTCTTGTGTAGTTATAGCTAATATTTGTCCTGAAGGGTTCCAGGATAAATAGCTTATTAAACTATTAAACGTGGTTTTCCAAATAATGTTGCCTTGACTATCTATTACGGCAAGTTCGCTTAAAGATACATTATCGTAAGAGTAACTTACGGCTGAAGATAAGTTGCCATTGGGGCTCCAGTCGAGTACTGCTGAAACATATGATACGTTACCGATATTTGAGGCAATAACGTTTCTTCCATTCAGTATCCCATTTCCATCGTAAATTCTTACTTCAGCTACTTTAGGAGTTACAAAGAGAATTGCTAATAATTCTCCGTTATGATCCCATTTAGCCACCAATATGTGGGGCTCTTCTGGAGCTATTTCAAATAGCTTATTTTCCCAAAGCATTCTACCATCATAACTAAGCATAATGGCTTTACCTGTTACAGTAAATGTTTGTTTAGAAAATGTTAGAGCTAAAGCTGCAATACGATTACCATGATTATTCCAGCTAATCCACGTTATTGAGGTATTATCTATTTCCCTACTTTCCCATATTCTATCCGAGAAGTCGGGACTACAGGAAACTATTCTAACATTCTCTCTAGCAATATCGTGTATGGGGAAAGTTATTTGATTTCCCTCGGGATTCCATGAAATAGGTCCGATGTTCTCGTAGGGTTTTGCAGAGAATTTCCCAATAATCTCTCCTTTAACAACATCGTAAACTGCTATGTCATAGTTTTCAAAACTATCCTCTACTCTAAACGCTAATAATCTACCATCGTTACTCCATAATGGATGAATAAAACCTTTAATTTTCTCCGAAACCCAAATCACACTGCCATTACTTGAGATAATAGCTAGTTCCGAATAATACTTACCTACTAAAACGCTTCTCCAATACAGCCCTATGGCCAATAGCTTACTTTTCGAATTCCATACAGCATATGTATGTTCGGCATCGGTCTTTACAGTTCCAATCAAGCTTAAGGCAAAAAGTGGTTGGGGAAGTGTAAGTATAGCTACTAAAGCTAAAGCCAATATTTTCTTTAACACCATGGTTTCTCAACACTAACTAAACTCCTACACTACCGAAACATAAGGCTTATTAAATTTTAACTGTTCTTCGAAAATAGGGTTTAGCAATGAATTTGTCCGAAATAGTAAGTATTTTGGAAGAAATAGTTAAAGCACCAACATACTACGTTACCGGAGCGATAAGCAAATACCTCATATACGTGTCAGACGAACAGGGAATACTTGATCTTTGGAGCTTAAATATTGGAACTTATGAGAAAACAAGACTAACCGAAGGAGGAGTTCATTCAGTAGCGATTCCTCGTAGTGGAGCTTCAGTAGCTGTTTATACTATAGATGTGAGTGGTGGGAGAGAAATTCAGAAGATAAAAGCTATAACACCTACAGGGGATAAGGTTAAGCTTCCAAAGCATCCGTTAACTAGGGTTTTCGGAATAGCTTATGATAATGAAAAAATAGTTTATACTGGCTCTACCGAAAAGGAAATGGCATTATACAGTATTTGGTTTAGCGGTGAAGTAGAGAAACTCACGTCACTAAATGTTTTAGCTTTCGTAACAGATGTTGACGGAAAATACGTTGTAGGCTATGGCAATCTACATGGAAACCCTAGGTCATCAGAGCTTTTCATATACGATATCGAATCTGAGGAAATGAGAATCTACACTCCAAGAAAAGGTAGTGTCAATAAGGAACCGAAAATCATGGGTTCCAAAGTTCTCTTCGAAACTAACGCTTTCGGTAAGGAAGGAGAACTTGTAATTTACGATGTTAAAAGTGAAAGCATGGTTAAGCCGAAGTTTAAATTTGAAGATTATGACAAATTCGCGCCAGTAGAACATTCAAACTATGGCTGGACAGATGATGGGAAAATATGGGCTATAGGTAAGCGTAATGGAGTAACAAAAATTTTCATAGACGGAAGGGAAATGCCTACGCCAGAAGGTTATACTTCAAATATAGCATTAGTTGGTAGCAAAATATACTTTGCACATTCATCATTAAAGGAACCATATAGAATATTTGAAGTAGATGTTAAAACTAGAAAAATGAAGGTAGTAGTTGATAATTCTATTTCAGCTAAGGTCAAAGAGAGGTTTGGAAAAGTAAGTTTCGTAAAATATAGGTCGTTTGATGGATTAGAAATTCCCGCTTACATAATTGAATCCTTAGCCGAGAGAAAACCAGGTCCCACAGCGGTTTACGTTCATGGAGGTCCTTGGTCGGAAGTACCTAATAAATGGAATGTCTTCATAGCGTCTCTTGCTGCTACAGGATTCCATGTAATAGCTCCTAACTTTAGAGGATCTACGGGGTATGGTGAAAAGTTTAGACTTATGGACATAGGTGATCCTGGAGGAGGAGATCTAGAAGACGTTACTTATGCGGCAAAATATGTGAAGGAGAAAGGCATTGCATCTAAAGTAGCAATAATGGGGTACAGCTATGGAGGGTTCATGACGTTCCTAGCGACAGTTAAGAAACCGGATGTATGGTGCTGTGGAGTTGCAGGAGCTGGAATTACTGATTGGGAGGAAATGTATGAGCTAAGCGATGCAATATTTAAGAAATTCATAGAAACACTCTTCAACAATAGGAAGAAGCTTCTTAAAGAGAGATCAGCAATAACATACGTTGACAATCTCAAGGCACCGCTATGTATAATACATCCGCAAAACGATAGTAGAACACCCTTAAAACCTGTTCTAAAATATGTAAGCAAACTTCTTGAAAAGAATAAAAGCTTCGAACTTCACGTAGTCCCTGACGTTGGTCATGCAATTAGGAAAGTAAGTGATATAGCAAAAATTGTTTTACCAGCAATAGTTTTCTTAAAGGAAAAAATGTGCTAATTAATTGTTTAACTAACTATTTTTTCAACTTCCAATTCTTTCCAGCCAGCTTTAGCCATTGCTTCCATAGCTATTTTCTCCGCTTCGCTTAAACTTATTTTCTCAGCATACTTTTCAGCAACATACGAGAGTATCCTATTATACCCCTTACCCCAACATACAACATCATACTCTGAAATTGTTCCGCTAGGTTCTATAGTATATACCTTGGGTTCTTCCTCTATACCTCCAACTACAAAGAATACACCAAGAGGTCTAACATCGCTTCTAATAGCATGTTCCTCGAAGACTCTAGAGATGTCTTTAGCAACATTCCATGGACTTTTCTGAGGCCTTATTTTGGAATAAACGAATTCAGCATCTCCACCTAATCCCGTAAACCCCACTAAAACATCTCCTATCCTTCTAATTTTTGAGGGCCCTTTTCTAGAAATGCCCATGTAGGCTTTAGGCTTACCCGCAACCATTAAAACACCATTTTTAGCTTTAATCGCCAATATTGGTGCTCCATGTTTAGCAGCTTCCAGAGCATACTCTAACTGCAGAACTCTTCCTTCAGGTGAAAACATGTTTCCAACATCATAACCTCTACCAGTTGCTGTTGGAAGAATATTTAGAAAGTATATCAATGCCGCCCTAACAACCTCCGCTTTGCTTGAAAAGAGTCCTGTAGAAACTATTCCTTCAAGAACCCTATCTAGTTCATCGGGTATTACAATACGTACTTCATGCATAATATCCACCAAACCTCCTTTTTCTACCTATAAAATATACAGAAAAGATACATAAATTTTCCGGAGAATCAGTAGTTACCATGTATTTTCTTTATAGCTTCTAAAGCTATTTTTGCCTCTAATCTTATTGCTTCAGCTATTTCCTCAGAATATTCTCTTCCTCTAAATCCTCCTTTAACTGCCTTCCCTGTTCCTTCAGGAATATTTCCGTCAACAACAAGTATTGCTCCGGCTTTAACACCTTTAAGTTGAGCTAATGTGAATATTGTTGATGATTCCATTTCTATAGCGATAGCTCCCCTGCTGGCCCAATACATCATTTTTTCCATTTCAACATAGAATGCGTCATCTGAAACAATGATTCCACTATAAACCTTTAGTTTACTTTGCTTTTCAGCTTCCTCCTTCAGTACTGAATATATTTCTGGTGTAGCTACAGCGGGAAACTCGGAATCAACATACCTTTTAGTTACGCCATCCATTCTCACAGCAGCATATGGGATGATGATTGATGGAACCTCTATACCCTTTCTTAAAGCTCCACATGTACCTACCCTAATGAACACTTTAGCACCAACCATTAGCAACTCTTCAAAAGCTATTGCTGCTGAAGGACCACCTATACCTGTCGATGCAACAGAAACCGTTACACCACCATACTTTCCCGTATAAACAAAGAACTCCCTATTAGCTGAAACGAGCTTAGATTCATCCATTAACTCGGCTATGAGCTTTGCTCTCCTAGGATCGCCTGGAAGTAAAACATATTCTCCAATATCACCTTTCTTCAGAAGTAAATGGGGTGTTATATATTCGCTCAAGGTAGAACATAACCTCCATGAAGCTTATTTTAGAAGCTTATTCCCATAAGTATTCATGTACACTATTTCTTCGAGACTTTTTCTAGGTCTAGGTTTAGGTTTTTCGTCAGGCCATCCTAAGGCTAAAATAGCTATTGGTATTTTTCCCTCTGGAATTTTTAGTATCTCCCTTATCTCATCAACATTTCTAAGGGCTTGAATCCAAACCGTTCCTAACCCTAAAGCATGTGCTGCAAGCATAATGTATATCGTTGCGTTTGCGCAATCAACTTGATATGATGTTGGCGAGACATTTCCATCGCAAACAACAACTATAGCTATTGGAGCTTTCCTTATTGGTGATGCCCACATATGTATTCTACTTAGCTTCTCTTTTACAGCTTCATCAGTTACAACTATGAACTCCCATGGCTGAAAATTTTTGGCGCTAGGAGCATATCTTGCAACATCAAGTATTTTCAAAACCAAGTCTAGGCTGACAGGTTCCTTCTTAAACTTCCTAATACTTCTCCTTGATAGCAGAAACTTTAAGAAATCATTGTTCTCATACATTCTTACACCTTAAGAAAATATTTTCCCTAAAAACACTATAAACATTTATTAGGAGTAATGCTTATGACACTGGAAATAACGTACATTTATCATAACTGCTTCATAATAAAGTGGAATGATGAATCGATAATCTTTGACTACCCAGAAATACTTAGCGCTGAGGAGGAAGACTTCATTAGAAAAGAAGTAGCAAATAAGGAGCTCGGCATCTTAATTTCCCATTCACATTTCGACCATTTTTCGGAGAAATTCTTGGATCTACGATTAGTAGCTAAAAGGTTTACATGTGCAGTATCATTTGATGTAGCTAAAAAATCAAGCAAATGTGCTAAGGAATGCCTTGTAATAAATGAGGGAGCAATGTTTAAAATATTGGATGCCGAAGTCAAAGCCTATGGTAGTAGTGATTTAGGTGTTTCATATCTTCTAAGAATAGGTGATTTCAGCATTTATTTTGCAGGGGATAATGCTGATTGGAGAAGGAAGGAGCTTCCACCGCAAATAAACAGGTTAGTATGGGATGTATTCTCAAAAACTATAGGCAAAATAAGGGCTGAATATGGAAAAATAGATATCGTATTTATTGATTTATGTGAAATCTGCGAAAATTTAGGAGGAATACTTTACATAGTAAATACTCTGAAGCCTAAGCTAGTAGTTCCAATGCATTTCCATGGAAACACTAAGTTACTGAAGAGGATAATGAAAATGCTTAGTTTAAACGCAAAAGTATTTCTCTACGATAAATTAGGTGATAAAATAATGTATTCTTAAGGTAGAATAAGTCGAACATTTGGAAACTATTAGAATAGATTAAATTCTAATGTATTTTACAGTGTTCTCCTCTAAATTCGCAGTATACCTGTATATTTTGCGTTGTAGTAGAAGTGTCCCTACATTTACCTTGTTAGTTAATGTTTGTGCCGAATGCTTAAGTATATGAGTTATTGCTAAAATCATTTCCCTATACGTCATGTTAGAACTGTAAAGTTCAGCGTGAAGCCTTAAGGCTTCATCAAAACATGCTTTTTTAGCATGTTTCAAAGTAGCCATTCCCTGAGATACAAGGGAATAGACAATTAAAGCCATAAGATAGCCTGTTATGAGAGGAATGTTTGCTATGTTTGAAATTATTGTAGCAACGAATATTATTAGAGCAGCGATTAAGCCTATGATGTTCGCTATATTTCTTGAGCATTCGTAAGCTAATGTGAGAACTATTTTCGTAATGTCTTCTTCATCAATTACCTCTTTAGGATCAATGTTTAAAGTTATTTTTACTTTCCTACTAAATGGTAATGATGATACAGAGCATCTTTTTCTATTTGTCTTATAAACTATGATTATTTCCTTTGCAGAAGAAAATTTTCGGTGAAAAGCTTTAACTGTTTTGAGTACTGCTTTAGGCTTAATTTTACCCAGCGTAAACACCTTCGCTAGTACTTACCTACTATTACGTAAATATTAGACCATTTCATACCTTTTTCTTTAGCGTATTTTAGAAGTTGGAAAAGCCTCCTAATATACTCCTCTCTTACACCAAGCTTTCTCCATTCTTCAGAATCTCTAATGAATATTTCATTTAGAACTTTACTGGGAATTTTAGCTTTCCACTTAACAATTTTTGTTCTCGACGTTTCGAAGCCTACCTTTTCAATTAACTTAACCCAATATTTTAATGGCTTGTACTCTTCAAATAACCCTATGCTCCTCATAGCGCTTTTCCAGAGCTTAGCATACTCATTATAGACTTTACAGCCTCTAGGGGAAGGCTCAATAATAACTATTTCGGAGGAAACATTTTTAGCCACGCTAATAGCATCAATGTGATATTTAGGGTTTATTTCGTGGAGGATAAATGAGAAAACGGAGATATCAGCTATTTTTCTTCTAAACGGGAACTTCAGAATATCGCACTTAATAAGGGAAATGCTGAGGCTAGAATATTTAACGATTTTTCAATATCGTTGTCAACACCTATAACTTTAGCTCCAAGTTTAACAAGTATTTCAGTAGATTCGCCAATACCGAAGTCTAAAATAACCTTACCCTTAACATTAATTGTTGACCATATTACTCGAAGAACTCTCTCTTTATCCATGAAATAACTTAGATCATTATTCTTCATAAGAACTTTTCACCGTAAATTAATGTACAGTATAAATGTAAGTAAACTTATGGATAGGAGGATTCTTGGAAAGCTTACATTAATTTAGAGGAATTTCGTTTAGAACTGTATATTATTTCTCAAATCTATGCGCTTTAACATCCTTCCTTTACATCATTAATAGAATTTCTTATATTTCATTATTGTTTATGCTATTTTCCTGCTAAATAGTTAGAAATATGTTGTTTTCTAGTTAAAATATAGTTTGTAGGAAATGAGGTAGGTATAGTGGTTTCAGAAAAATTTATTGCCGCAATTGCCATAACAGTGTTTGTAGTATTGTTTTCAATAATTTATGCCACTAACTTGCTAAGGGGAAGTGCTGAAGAGAAATATTATGAGGCTATAAAGCGCTACATAAGTTTGACCAAGGATTTCACTAAATTTATTAGTATAGAAAAATACAATCCCGTTCGCATAAAATTTCATAGTCCAATAAGTAATGTGACTGTTAAGTTAGAACTTTATCTTTTAGACTTCAATAAGCGTTTAAATAAGTCTCTATCTTTTCATGAGAAAACTGAAGCCACATGTATTTTAAACACTAGCATGATAGGCGAGTCTCTCCTCTGGGTAACTGTAATTCTTCCTGAAAAGTTAAGATATATTAATATACCTTATAATTGGGGGATGCTACATAAAGCAAGTGAAAAGTTAATTACTGAAGCTAAAAACACATATTATGGATTAAGGATAGAGGGTGGAGATTATCAAGAAGATCGCGGAATTATAGATCTCATAGATCCTTCCAATCCATATTACCATTATCACTTAGTATTTAAGAAGCACAATAGAACATCAACAGAGATAGTATTGGAGATGGTGTTTCATAAAGACATAAAGTATAGTTCAGATATGCATGGTGAAATAAGTGTTAGCATCGTTAACGCTAGTCGAGGAGAAATAGTGTTTGCAATAGATTACCCTCTTTCAGTTGAGTCTTTAGTAAGCGTAAGCATTGATAACTACCCTATAGCATCGCTAAAGTGGGTTATCAATAATACGTTAATACGTGAAGGCTTAAACGTAGTAAGTCTTAGGTCTGTAACCAAAGCGTCTCAGCTAGCTAGCGGTGAACACATAGTCGCTGTGAAGTTAATGACAGAGAACGGGAAAACAATTTATGAAGTAGAAAGGAGAATTACTATTACTTAAATGTACAATTATTCTAACTAATATTACTCTTAGATAAGTTAACGTGTAAAATACTTATAAAAATAGGTGGCTTGGATAAAATAGTGGTAATAACTATGGAAATCACTTTAAAACCTATAGGAATGATTCATGTTGATAAGAGCGATGAAGAAGTTAAAAATAGTTGGGAAGGAGTTGAAGGAGTTGTTGAGGTGTTTCAAGAGTATGAAGAAGGGTTAGAGGGTATTGAAGGTTTTTCTCACATAATTTTGATTGTGTTTCTTCATAAAACTACTGAGGAGCATAGAAGGGTTCTTAAGGTTAAGCATAGGAGACTTAGAAGATTTGGTATTGAAATAGACGATATTCCTGAAGTTGGTGTTTTTTGCACGGATTCCCCTCATAGGCCTAACCCTATAGGTTTAAGTATTGTCGAACTTGTTAAAAGGGAGGGTAGGTTTCTCCATGTTAGAGGGCTTGACTTATTCGATGGAACACCCGTTTTAGACATTAAAGCCTACACTAGGGACAGAATTGTTGAGGAAATAAGGGTTCCATGGTGGGTTGAGGTTTTAGAAAGGAGGGTTATGGAGAAAATGGGTAAGCGTTTACCTATTTGAATCCCTACCTATGTTAGCAAATATTATCTCTAATGCTCTGCGGATCCTTTTTGAAGGATCATCTGCTACACCTATGAAGTAAACTTTGCTTCCGAAAAGCTCTAGATGCTGAAGAATTGTTTCGTAATGAACTCTTCTCGCATAATCTAGGTTTTCCCATCTTTCCCTATCTGTAAAGTATTCATTTAGCTCGTCAGTAATTAGTACAATGTCGACTTTGTCTTTAAAGCTTAGTAAATACTGAACCCACTTTCTGGGTAATTCAACATTATCCACTTTACAATATGAAAGAGCAAGGAAAGGTCCACCATCTTCCAGTACGAAATCGTAGCTTCCAAGCTTAGAATATTCTGAAGCATGTCTCTTAATAACCTCTATTTCGAAGGCAACTCTGTTTTTCCAGGGTAAAATGTTTCCTCCAGTTTCTTTCTGTTCTCTAATGATTTCTCTTGCCCAATCCTTTATGACATATACTGAGTATCCTCTCTTAGAAAGTTCCTTCTTAAGATTATTTACTAGAGTTGTTTTCCCTGTGCATGGGCCTCCGGCAACTATTATGTGCACTCCGAAGCCCTAACAGTGTTTTAAGGATTTGAGGGGGAATTAATGTTTTCGACAAATAAGCTCTTATCTTTCTTTTAATTAGGGATATATTCTTTCTCTAAATCTCGGGAATGGTATTGCATCTCTTATATGATCTAATCCGGCAATCCACATTACTGTCCTCTCTATTCCGAGGCCGAAACCTGAATGAGGCACTGTTCCATACTTTCTCAGATCCAAATACCACTCATATTCTTTAGGGTTAAGCCCTACTTCTAAAATCCTCTTGTACAGTACGTTATAGTTGTCTTCTCTAACACTACCCCCTATTATTTCACCATATCCTTCCGGCGCTAACAAATCGAATCCTAAAACTAAGTTGGGATTTTCCGGGTCAAGTTTCATGTAGAAAGCTTTTATTTCCTTGGGGAAGTGCGTTATAAAGAATGGTCTATCGAATTCCTCAGTAAGCACTTTTTCCTCATCAGCTCCTAAGTCTTCTCCCCACTTTATTTTAACACCTTTCTTCTGAAGAATCTCAATGGCTTCATCATATTTTATTCTAGGATAGGGTGTTTCTAATGCGTTTTCAAGAACCTTGGTGTTTCTCTTTAGAAGCTTAAGTTCTTTCTCTCTTTCCTCGAGAACTTTACTTACAATGTAGGAGACCAGTTCCTCAGCAACCTTCATCATATCTTCCATGCCATACCATGCTGCTTCAGCTTCTAAATGCCAATACTCTGCAAGATGCCTTCTAGTTCTGGATTTCTCTGCTCTAAATGATGGTGTAATGCTCCAAACTTTATCTAAACTATAAATGAGTGCTTCAAGATATAATTGGGCACTTTGGCTAAGGTAGGCTTTTTGCCCGAAATAGTTTACTTCGAACTGTGTTGCCCCGCTTTCACATGCTGACCCAGTAAGTATTGGAGGGGTAACTTCCCACCAACCATTACGGTTAAAGTATTCTCGTCCAGCTTCTAAAACGGTGTGTTTAATCTTCATTATTGCCTGCATTTTACGTGCTCTAATCCATAAGTGCCTATGGTCTAGTAAATAATCTACTCCTTCTGTTCCCTTAATAGGGAACCACGCTGAAAGACCAACAGTTCTAAACTTGGTGACCTTAACCTCATATCCTCCAGGGGCCCTAGGTTCCCTCCTAACAGTGCCTTCAATAATGCAACTACTCTCCCTAGTTATTTCTTCAGCTTGTCTCCAAGAATCTTCGCTAACAGCTCCTCTATCTACAACACATTGTATAATTCCGCTTGAATCTCTGAGAACAATAAATATTTTTCCGCCAACACTTCTCTTCCTATAAACCCAACCTCTAAGTTCGACATTTTTGCCAACACTGTTTTCGCTTAAGGCATCCTCTATTAGCATTATCTCAACCTCCTACCTTTATATATCGAAAATACAGATTTTAATTAATATTTCATAGCATATTAAGATGCCATACTTAACACATATAATCAAGCATGTGTTTATGGAAGTTATTGTTTGAAGTTAGAATTAGTTTATAGTTTAAAAATGTCTTTGAGCTCCGGGAACTTAGTTACCAAGTCGAGCTTGGAAATCGGAGGTCTAGCACCTATGAATAGGCATGCGTATGCGCCTAACGAATTTGCTAGTAGCAATGTTTCCTCTAGAGATAGCTTATTAACTATGCCGTAGATTATTCCTGCATCGAAAGCATCTCCTGCCCCCGTAGTATCTTCCGGGACTATCTTATGTGCTTGCTTGAACACTGTTTTATCTGAAGTTATAGCCATGCTTCCCTTATATCCCATTTTCAGATACACGTGTTTTGCTCCTAGAACACCTATTGCTAAGTCTCTTAGCTTATCTAGTTCAACATGTGTTGCTCTAATCAGTGTTTGTGCTTCGAAATCGTTAAGCATTATGTAGTTTACTTTTCCCTTAAGCTCTTTAATTTTCTCTTTGCTTAGAGAGGCTACTCCTTCTAAGTCTATGCTTGAAGGTATACTATGTTTTCTAGCTTCCTCAAGTATCTTTAGTGTTGAAGAACCATTGTCCACATTTAGTAGCGTGTATCCCGAAACATGTACATAATCGAATTCGGGGATTTTTTCAAGTATTTCGTCGGTAACTATGTTGTATTCGTTAGCGCCCCTATGTCCAACCATTGTTCTTTCTCCGCCATATACGAAAATAGACATTATTCCTGAAGAACCCGGATGTCTTCTTATGAAGTCTGTTTTCACACCTACCTTCTCTAGATCACTAATTATCATGTCTCCGAAAATATCTGTTCCAACAGTCCCTATGATGTAGGGTTCTAAACCGAGCAAGGCTAAGTTGTGAGCTATGTTTCCACCTACTCCTCCTGAAAGCAACTTCATGATTTCAGCTTTAACAAACTCCCCTAGTGAGGGTAGTTTTGGAGTTTTAAAAACAATATCTAAGTTTAAATCGCCAAATATTAGCACCTTGGCTTTACCCATTACCTACCCCTTCTAATTTCTTCAACAACTGACATGAGCTTTCTCACTCTTTCGGGATCAACTGGGTTTTGTGTTAACCCTTTAACTTTAAAGTATGTTCCAACAATTGCTCCATCAGCATATTTTAGAAGTTCTTTTGCATTTTCAGGGTTTAAACCACTACCTATTATTACTGGTGTTTCACCAACGACCTCCTTAACCTCCTTTACGAGTTCAGGGTCTGGAGGAGAACCTGTCATTCTACCTGTAACTATTATTGCATCTGCCATGTAGAAATCTGTCCATACAGCATGGGTTTTAGGATCTATTCCCGGAAACATTACAGCATGCTTCTTATATACATCTGCGAAAAACTTTATGTCTTCAGCGTAAAGTGCTTTCCTAAGCCTCATAAGTTCAGCTGCATTTCCATGATCAAACTCTCCAGTATCCCAAACCATCGCTCCAGTGTATAGGCAAACCCTTATGAATTTAGCTCCAGCTGCTTTAGCTATACCTAAAGCAACTCTTCCACCATTATGTATAACAGTTATTCCCACAGGAACGTTTACCGATTTAACAACCTCTCTTGCAGCAACCGCATGGGCAGCTATTTCCTCAGGAGGAACATTTTTACCTACAAAGTACGGTAGATCCCACATGTTCTCAACTATTAATCCGTTAACACCGTTTTCCACAAGTACCTTAGCGTCCCTCAAAGCATTCTCCACAATAACATTCATATCCCATCCTTCATAAGCCGGAGAACCCGGTAAAGGCATTAAATGAACCATACCTATAATAGGCTTTTCAACACCAAACATTTCCTTCAAACTTCTAAGCCTTTTACCGTAGAATTTCCTAGCCCATTCCGGAATTAAATCTTCAACCCTAACTGGCATTTAAACAACACCAAGAGAAAGAAGATTTATACTGTTTAAAGCTGATACAATCTTGCTTCTATATTGTATTTCTCAGAAATAAAGTATTCCTTAAACAAGTAAGTTTCACGATTTAAAAAGGATTTTAGGTTCAAAGTGCAAAGTAATTACTTAGTCTATTAAGTCATGGTTAAAAGGAAGAAGCAGAAATATTGAAGGTTAGAAAATATGAATATGAAGAAATAAAAGAGCTAGTAGAGTTCGCTAAGGAGCTGATAGAGTTTGTCAGAAATATTTGAAGTAAGGTTTGAAAGAAGAAAAATGATTGAAAAATGGAGAAAATATGTTTCCAAAATAGCTAGTGCATGTAGGAAAATATTGGGTGAATGTGAAGTCTACGTTTTCGGTAGCGTGGTTGAAAACAAATGGACCGGAGGTAGTGACGTAGATGTCCTCATAGTAAGCGATAATGTCCCGGTATCGAATAGGGAGAGAGCTAAAATTATAGCTAGAATTGAGGAAGAAGCAGGCTTACCATTTGCTCATCCATTTGAAATACATTTAGTATCTAAAGATGAAGCGGAATGGTATTGGAAACATATTAGGAAAGCGGTGAAGATCCTTTGAATACCGAGAGAGTAAATTTTCAAACAAATTTAAATGATTTAAGAAATAAGGTTAAAGAACTCTTACTATTAGCTAATAAAATGCTTGACGAAGAAATGTACGCTATGGCAGTTCATAACGCATCACTAGCTCTACATGCTTTTCTCGAATCATTACATTTAGAAATATATGGGATAGTACCTGTAACTTCAAGACTAAGGAATCTCATAATCACATTGGTGCCACCAGGGAATTTAGAAAACGCTTTAAAGAGATATATCGAGGAAAACCGTAGGTTATTTGAAAAATTAGAAGCCGCATATAAAATGAGCCTTCTTAGCGAGGAGCTAAGTAAAGAGGAAGCGCTGGAACTCATAGAGTTCGTTAATAATACAATACAGCTACTTACAGAATTAAAGAATAGGATCCCTAAGGAATAGCCTTGAATGGTAAACATTAAATCTTAAACAAAAGATAATTTACAGGTGAACATCGGCATTCGCAGCTTTCACCATTAATAAAAGCTTATATGTATTACTGCTTTTTCTTGTAACTTGGAAAAATATGGGCTAGTATGGTGAGTTAATTGCCTAGTTTTAAGGTAGGAGTAAGAGGGATTGATGAGCTTTTACCAGACCTACTATATCCGGGCTCCCTTGTTGTTATTGCCGGCCATCCCGGTTCCGGTAAGACCGCATTAGCGTCGACAATATGTTATAGAAATGCTCTAAGTGGAAACAAGTGCTTGTACATTTCTCTTCAGGAGTCTAAAAAGAAGCTTTTCAGAGTTATGAAAAGCTTTGATATGGATTTTGAGGAACTTGAAAATAGGGGGCTATATAGGTTCTTAAAGCTACCTATTACTAAAAGCGTTGAAGAAGTTATTGAGCCGCTATCAAAGGCTATAGCAGAATATGCTCCCAAAGTGGTTGTTGTAGACTCTATGAATGCTTTAACGCAGTTTGTTTCAAACCCTGAGAAAAGAGCTTTGTTACAAAACTACTTCTACTCTTTGCCAGAAATGTTAAATGGAATAGTGATACTTATAGCTGAGATTCCATTCGGCGAAGAAAAATTAGGTTTAGGGTCAGTAGAGTTCGTTGCAGACACCATATTAGTGTTAAAACATAGGATAGAGAGAGGATTACTAACTAGGGTTATGGAAGTTAGGAAAGCTAGAGGGGTACCAATATCAGTAGCGGAAATACCGTTTACGATGATCGAAGGTAAAGGGGTAGTAGTACTTGTACCACCCATGCTAGCTAAAATTCCCCGTACTGGTGCTGAGCTTAAACTTCCATGTAGCGTATTGTGTAGGATTCTAGACCACATACATAAAGGCCATATTATATATGTAGAACAACTATCCCACTTTAGACCTGTAGAGACAGTACCTCTATTGCTTGGAATAGCTTTTAAAAACAATTTAAAAGCTCTTATAGTAAGCTATAGGTATTCTCCGGAAACACAGCTTGACCTAACTATCCGTGCCTACAGCATATGCGGCTATAGTAGAGAAGATTTACAGAAGGCTATAGAAAAACACGTAATTTTTACAGCTATTAACCCCTTCAGCTACAGTTCCGCAGAAACTGCTGCAGAAGAAATTAGGTTAATAGAGGAATATGGTGACAATGTGGATATGGTTATATTCCACGGTGTCGAATTACCCGCTATAGCTGAGGGATTAGGCCCCAACTACTTAGCAAGCCTATATAATCAAATGGGCATGCTTATGAAAAAGGGTAAGCTCATTATTCGTGTAGGATCCTACGTAAACGATGAAATGAGCAATTTGTTTTCAGCATTAGCAGATGTAGTTATAAAATATGTACCTACAGAAACCAGTGAAAGGGAACAGGAATACAGAGTTTATATTTGGAGAAGAGGGAGGAAACCATACTTGTTAGGATACGAAGATTTCCAAAGATGCTTAAAAGAAGTATGTAAAATTATAAAGGAAAAATTAAGTTAAAGTTGCAAAACAACACTCACAATACACTATTGGAAGTGACTGCCATGGATTCATGTAAAGAAGCTTTAAAGAAATATGAAGATGTAAGGTTGGGTGTTGCTAAACTTTTAAACTCTATAGCCCCATGGATTTTCCAAGTACTAGACTCCCATTTTAAAATGAAACTAGGAAAGGACATTATAACTTTGCTAATAAATTCTCCTAAAGAATTCTATAAAGCATTAGTGAAAGTGTATGGGGAATTAGGTGCTGAAATGCTAATTAAAGTTCTCGATAGAAAACTAAGAGAACTTAAACTAGTAGAACCAGATACACCACCACTTACCTACATTATCGAGTACGACGAGAATAGAGAAGAAATATGTAAACTCCTACTTAAAATAGCGGAGAAAACGTAGAGTAAAGAAAGTAACCATAAGAACGCATTTTATTCTAACGTCTATAAAAATTCATATCCCAAGTATAGGTTGTTCGATTATGCGAAGGCGTTTATGAGGGAAAACTAGTGACAGCCTTTTACCTACAAGATTGAATTGTCACTATGAAATTTTATTTTGTTGAAATATATTAAAGGTTGGAAAGAACATGTGTTTTATTCTCTTGTATATGGTTTCCCAAGGGCTTTCGGAAATCTTCTCTTCCCTATGAATATTGTTACTACGACAAGCGTTGTTATATAGGGTATTAGCAATATTAGATGGTAAGGTACTAATTCCTTAATTCCTGGCGTAACAGCTACAGAGTAGGCTAGTCCTTCAGCGAATCCGAATAGGAATGCGAAACCTAAGGCTAATAGCGGTTCTAGACCTGCTGATACGAGAACAGCTAGTGCTATGAATCCTCTTCCAGCGGAAATTTCTTTAACAATTCCTCCGAACCATGCTAAAGGCATGAATGCTCCTCCAAGCCCTGTTAGTGCTCCGCTAATTACTGCTCCTAAGAGTCTAATGTAGTCTACACGGACACCTGCGACATCTAGGGCTTCGGGCATTTCGCCTGCAGCTTTAATTCTTAATCCGAGCGGTGTATAGTGTAGTATGAAATGGAGTGCTATTGCTAAGCCTATTGCTAGGAGCGTTACTGAGCTTATTCTAAGAAATGGTGTGTAAATGGGTGTTACAAGAACCTCCTTTGGAGGAATATGTATGCCTGGGAAAGCCCAGACAGCCATTATGAAGTATGGTACGAAGCCTAATGCGAAAATGTTTATACCTATACCTACAACTACCTGGTCTGCTTTACCGTAAACGCTAAGTAATCCGAAGAAAAGCCCTATTAACGCACCAACCAGTGTTCCGAAAGCTAACCCACCATATCCGTTCTGGAACATTTCAGCACCATAAACTCCCATAGCTGCTGTTATTAGAAATATTCCCTCTAAACCTATGTTTACAAGTCCAGCTTTCTGATCTATAGACTCACCCATTGCGGCAAGAGCTAGAGGCGTCATTGCTAGAAGGGATGCTTCTAGTATTGAAAGCGGATTTAAGCCTACAAGCCTTATCGTAACAAGTATTATTGTTAGCACTAGAAACGCTAAACATATTCTAATGTATGGACTAGCTAAACTTAGCTTCTTCATATTCTCTTCCTCCTTAGTCTAAAGTATCTTTCAACAACAGCTACGACTTCAGGTACAGCTAACGCTATAATTATTAAGCCGTTTATTGCTTCTACAAGTTCAGAGTATACTCCAGCAGTATATTCCATGTATCTTCCGCCGTTCTTTAATGCTCCGAAGAATATTGACGCTAAGATTATTCCTAAGGGATGATTTCTACCTATTAGAGCAACGCCTATTCCGTCGAAACCTAATCCAGCAACATTACCTAATGTACCGTAGAGAGCCCATGTTGGAGGTCTCCCTAGGACTTGGGAAGCTCCGGCTAACCCTGCAGCTAATCCTCCAATAATGAAGCTTGTAATAACTATCCTCTTAGGGTCAACTCCAGCGTATCTTGCAGCATCAGGGTTTGTTCCTTGAAGTTTAAGCTCATACCCTGCCTTAGTCATTGTTAGGAAGAGGAATACCGCTATGCAGAAAAGTATTGCTACGAAAATGAACGATGTAAGGCTTGCTCCCTTTACAAGCACAGTATATCTCGCTGTTGGCAGAACTGACACTGTTTTTTCGGCTCTACCGGGTTCGGCGAAATGGTATAGTGCTAGATACATTGTCATGTAGAAAGCTATCCAGTTAAACATTATTGTAGAAATTACTTCGTGAACTCCTCTCCAAATTTTAAGCAAAGCTGGCCCAATACTCCAGAGAGCACCTATGATCATAGCGGTTAGAGTGGCTACAGCAGCATGGAGAATAGGTGGTAAGTGCAAATAGGCTCCGGCAATTACGGCTCCTAAAGCGCCTAAGTACATTTGTCCTTCAGCGCCGATGTTAAATAAACCTGATTTTACACCTATGGCGAAAGTTATTCCCGTAAGCATAAGCGGTACAGCGAACGATAATGTTTCAGCAAAGTCAGATAAAGTACCGAAAGCTCCTCTGAAAAGTGCTGAATAAGCTAGCCAGGGATCGTAGCCGTAAATTACCATTAGAAACGCTCCTGCAACCAGACCAATAATTAAAGCTAGAAGAGATGGTAGTAGCTGATGGATTAGCCATGAGCGCCAGTCAGCCAAAGAGAAGCACCTACAATGATTCTTCACAAATTACCTTTAAAAACTTTATCTTATACTAAAAGGAACAAAACATTTTCTCTAACGTTTAAGCCGAAAATCAGAAATAGCAGTTTCTCGTCATGTACGAACAATTGTTAAAGCTAATATTTTCAAAATCACAATTAAAATATGGGTTGCTATACTTGCTTGATGCAGACGAATATTTGAGATGGATTGTTTCAGCCAAGAAAACATTAGATTCGGCAAAAGGAGATCTTGAAAGAGGAGATTATAACTGGGCATGCTTTAAAGCACAGCAAGCAGCAGAATTAGCAGTAAAAGCTTTGCTTCACGGATTAGGCATGCCAGCATATGGTCATAGTGTTTCAAAGCTCTTATTAAACATTAAATTAAAAGGACTATTTGTTTCTGAGGAAACGGTCGAATATGCTAAAACCCTAGATAAATACTATGTACCGACAAGATACCCTAATGCTTGGGCTGAAGGAGCACCTCACGAATACTATACCGAAAAAGACGCTGAAACAGCAATAACCTATGCTCATCAAATAATTAAATGGGTTGAGAAACAGTGGAAATCATTAGAGAAAGAGAAGAAGAGAGAAGAAAAGTAATTAGGGAAGCTAAAGCATGGGCGAAATCGCTACAGTTCAAATCTACAGTAATCCTTATCGGATCCTATGCTAGAGGCGACTTCAACTTATGGAGCGATGTCGACATAATATTGATAGCTCATTTTAGAGGGAATGTTCTGCAAAGGCTTAAGAACATTAATCATCCAGCTGGATACGAAATATTACCTCTAACTCCGGATGAATTCTATAGGCTCGTGGAAAGAAAGGATCCTTTAGCATTAGATGCTCTAACCTATGGGGTAGTTTTAAGGGATGACTTAGGCATAGTTAAAATGCTTAAGAAAATAAATAAGCATGCTAAGTAGGAAACATGGAAGCATAGACTACTTCATAATCATTCTTTAAAAGTTTTCGTAACTAAATATTTATTTTCCTAAGTATAAATAATGTTAGTAGCATTAGAAAACCAAGAACAGTTCCCATGGGCTTATTGAGAGGATGCCGTTATGAGACAAGCTGAACCTATGGTTGAAATGAAAGATATTGTTAAAATATATCCTGATGGAACTGTGGCTTTAAGAGGAGTAGATCTTACAGCATATAAGGGCGAGATTCTCGGTCTTCTCGGAGAAAATGGTGCCGGGAAAACAACACTAATGAAGATTCTTTCAGGAATTCTACAACCAACACGTGGAGAAATCTATGTTGAAGGTAGAAGGGTTAAATTCAAAAACCCCTCTGACGCGTTAGCTTTAGGTATTGGAATGGTTCATCAGCACTTCACACTTGTCCCACCATTTAATGCTTTAGAAAACATAGTTTTAGGAATAGAGTCACCCCATGGCAAACCAGGTTCAGACCTTGTTCTACCCCTAAAAAAGGAGGAGCTTGTCAAGAAAGTTAAAAAGCTAATAGAGGAAACAGGGCTACATGTTCCACTCAACATTCCTGTGGAGAAGCTCCCTCTAGGTTTAAGACAGAGGATAGAAATTCTCAAAGTACTTTATAGAGGAATAAATCTTCTAATTCTTGATGAGCCAACAACGTTTCTAACACCATTAGAGGTTGAAGAACTCTTCAAAATAATGAAGAGGCTTAAGGAGCAAGGTAAAACAATAATTTTCATAACTCACAAGATAAGGGAGGCATTAACGATAACCGATAGAATAGTTGTTCTAAGAGCAGGTAAGGTTGTTGGAGAAGTGCCTACGGAAAAAGCGACACCGGAGAAGCTTGCTGAAATGATGGTTGGTAAAGAAATGAAGCTCGATGTTGTCCTAAGAGGCGAGGGAGTTGTAGTTGAAAAACCTGTTTTAGAAGTAAGAGACCTTTGGGTTAAAAATGACTTAGGGTTAATGGCTGTTAAGGGAGTATCCTTCGAAGTATATCCTGGAGAAATATTTGGAATAGCAGGAGTTGAAGGGAACGGGCAAAGCGAACTCGTAGAAGCAATTACCGGGCTTAGGAAACCTGAAAAAGGAAAGATTATTATTGAAGGTGTAGATATTACAGGTAAAGGGCCAATAGAGTTTTACAAGCTTAAATCATCACATATTCCCGGAGATAGAGATAGATATGGATTAGTTCTTGAATTCACGGTTGCCGAAAACAGCGTTCTAAATAGGCAGTGGGAACCTATATTCACTAAAGGATTCAGACTCGACTGGAGCAAAGTTAAAGAATACGCTAAAGAAATAATTAAAAGGTTTAATATTATTGCTCCAAGCGTTGATACGCCAGCTAAATCTTTAAGCGGAGGTAATAGGCAAAGACTCGTAGTTGGAAGAGAGCTAAGTAAGGAACCAAAACTTATTGTAGCTGTGCATCCAACAAGAGGTCTTGATATTGCATCTACGATGTACATTAGAGAAATACTAGCTAAAATGAGGGATCAAGGAAAAGCTGTACTCTTAGTCTCAGCTGATTTAGACGAAATTATGCAGTTAAGTGATAGAATAGCTGTAATGTACGAAGGAAAATTCATGGGCATAAAGAAGGCTAAGGAAACAACAAGACGAGAAATAGGATTGCTAATGGGAGGAATTAAAGCCTAAATTTTAACGTAAAAACCTTAACACTTATCTCATAAATTCTCCAACATTTCGATATTATCATGCACCAAAGGGTTCTAAGCAAGTAGAAGCTAGGTCTACCATGTTTGAGGGATGTGATTTTAGGTAAAGTATAAATATAGGAAAAAATGTTTCCATAAGTAATATGGGAACCTAATGTTTACTACAATATTCTAAATACGAGGTGACCGATGGATAATTGAGATTCCTAATGGACTTAGTTGTACTGCTTCTTCTAGCTAAAATTATAGGTTACATGCTTAAGGTTAAGGGATTACATCCTATCGTAGGTCATGTTTTTGCAGGCCTAGTTTTAGGGCCTTATGTTTTGAAAATAGTTTATCCTTCAATAGAACTTGAAACTATAGCTTCGGTTTCGCTACTTCTACTTCTTTTCTACACTGGACTTACAACTAACTTTAGAGAGTTAAGGAGAAGGAGTAAGACAATAGTAGCTATGGGTTTATCTGGCGTAGTAGCAACATTTGCAATAACATATGCTTTACTTTACGTAATAGGTGTTAAAGGGCTTCCAGCAATATTCATAGCTATAGCACTATCTAACACTGCAACGGAAACTGTCGCTGTAGCCGTAGCTTACGCTGGGGGTGGAGATATTAGAACGCTTATTGTTGGTGCAAGCTTCGTTGATGATGTTGTAGCAGCTTTTGTAATTAGTGTTGTTGCAAGCGTAGCTATGAGGGAAACAAACATAGTACATGTTGGTGTGGCAACAGTTGTTTTCATGTCCGCCGTTTTCATTCTAAGTCATTTGTTAGCCACGAAATTCACAATAGTTTACAGAACCATGTCAAGAGATTACTTTACATTCGCAAGTTTCTCGCTAATAATAGCTTTCTCCTTCGCATTAATAGCTTACATGCTTGGATTAAGCGTTCTCATAGGCGCTTATCTTGCAGGGGTACTTATAGGTAGAGGCAGGGAATTCCATGACCCACTAATTAAGACAAAAATTGTCTTATCGGAGTTTATAGAGGATTTAAGTTCCTTCTTAGAAGTACTCTTCATACCTATGTTCTTCGCATACATAGGCTTGCTTATTTCAGTAAACCAAGTTTCAATATTGTTGTTCGCAATAGCTCTCATAGCAGCTATCATAGGTAAGATAGTCGGATGTACACCTATAGCCATGAGTAGTTTGAAAGATAAACGTAAAGGTTTCGCAGCTGGAGTAGCTATGACAGGAAGGGGGGCTTTAGAAACAGCTCTTCTAAAATTAGGATTAGATAGTGGAATAATTAATGTTTCACAATATAGCACAATAATTCTTGTAGCATTAGCTACAGCAGTACTCGCACCCTTACTTTACAGTATAGTATATAGAGAATAGGAAATAGTATATAGCTTACACAATGCTAAAACGGTTTGAGGATGAAGTTTTGGAGAGAATTGCTTTTCCCGAAAACTTTAGATTCGGAATATCAATGTCCGGTTTCCAGTTCGAAATGGGATGCAGCATTGAAGCTATAGATGAAAATAGTGACTGGTGGATTTGGGTTCATGACCCATTCAACATAGGCTTAGGGATAGTTAGCGGAGACCTACCCGAACATGGAGCCGGATACTGGAACTTGTACAAGAAAGATCATGAGCTAATGCTTAGTTTAAACATAGACTCCGTTAGGGTAGGTATTGAGTGGAGTAGGATTTTCCCTAAACCAACATTTGACGTGGAAGTCGAAGTTAAGAAGGAAAATGGGAATATAACTGAAGTTGTTATTTCTAAAAGCACTATTGAAGAGTTAAGAAATAATGCTAATGAGGAAGCCTTAAACCATTATCGTACAATACTGGAGGATCTTAAGTCCAAAGAGTTAAGGGTCATGGTTTGTCTTAATCACTTTACGCTTCCAAAATGGCTTCATAACCCTATTGAACTAAGACTGTTTGGGCTAAATTCTCCAAGAAATGGATGGCTAAGTATGAGGTCAATTATCGAATTCGTTAAGTACGTAGGTTTCATAGCCTATAATCTTAAAGACCTAGTTGACGAATGGGCGATATTCAACGAACCTAGAGCTGTAATGCATGAGGGATTTCTTAAACCTAATTCAGGCTTTCCACCTAAAATTATTAGTTATAAAAGCTACATCACCGGAATGGTAAACCTTGTTGAAGCCCACGCTAGAGCATATGATGTTTTAAAAAGCATTGACCCGTTAAAACCAGTAGGGATAATATATGATATACTACTTACCGAGCCACTTAATGAGAATGACATAATAGCATCGGAAAATGCTATGTACTTCTACAATTGGTGGTTCTTGGACGCAATAATTAGGGGAGAATATAGTAGGGGCTTTAGCGATAAATGGATCATTTATCGGAAAGACCTTGTCGGAAAAGCGGACTGGATAGGTGTAAATTATTACTCAAGACTTGTAGTTGAAGAGAGTAGGCCATGGTTTAATGGAGAAACTCTCCTAAACTGGAAAGTCGTGAAAGGATACGGTTTCGAAAGCACACCTAAGTTAAAAACCAAAGCCGGAAACCCAACAAGCGATATGGGATGGGAAATATATCCTCAAGGACTAAGAAAAGTGCTTAACAAAGTCTATGCGAGATACAAATTACCTATAATAGTAACTGAAAATGGAGTAGCAGATTCTGAAGATAAACTTAGACCATACGTTATCACCTCGCACCTTAATGAAATACATAAAGCAATTATTGAAGATAACGTAAACGTTTTAGGATATTATCACTGGTCCCTTATGGACAATTACGAATGGGCACATGGATACTCGATGAAATATGGACTATATGAAGTAAATTTCCAAACAAAAGAGAGAAGACCTAGGCATAGTGCGAAACTTTACTCTAAAATAGCATCTGATAGAAAAGTTCCTATTCTGTAGTACAGAACAACATCATCTTTTAAATCACATTTTCGGCTAAAAATGTAACTAGAGAAAAGAATGTAGTGTTTCGAGGTAGCTAAGTTATGAAAATCGGAAAAGCAAAATCAATCCTAACAGTATTGATAGTTGCAATCTTAATAACGCTTCCAATAGGGCTTCTAGCTCAGAAAGAGTGTGGCTGAAAATGGGTGAGAAAAAGCATCATTGGAGTGGAGAAGTGTTTATAGGATTGATGTTCATAGGTATGGGGTTAGGGTTCATTTTTGGAGATGTAGCAGCAGGAATGTTCTTAGGCATGGGAGTAGGCTTCATTCTAGCATCACTAATTAGAGTTGAAAGAGAAAAACCAAAAATCACTATTAAACCGAGTTCTCTATGGATAGGCTTATCATCTACTATACTAGTTTCAGCCGTAGCATGTTTTATATGAAAGCATATTATTTCATATGTTTTCATGGGCGTTCTTCTTCGATTACTGCTATGATTTTTATTTTCTTCCCCTTATGTTTTGCTAGTTTTAGCTGGTACTCCTTTGGTGGGTATATGATTACTCTTCCCCTACCATAGCTTAGTAGTGATGCCTCGAAGATGTATACCTTGCTCATTATATCACCAAATATATATTGTAGCTAGAAAAACCTATAAATATAGCTACCAATAAAAATGCATAGGTGAAAGCTCCGATGAGGGAGTGCGCCACCACTATTAGGGTGGCTCCCTGAGGAGCATATACGCTAACCCTTAAAGCCCAAGGAGTTTTGATAGAAGGTTCTCTTGAAGAGTTGCGAGAGGAACTATACCTTACTCGTAGAGCATCACAGTTCATCATTGATTGTCTATGGGAGCTAGACAAGTTGCCAACCATTAACCAAGCATACCAAATGTTCTACAGGATGCTTAGGGAACAAGATTTTCGTGCTTATCAAGCTAAGCAGATATACAAGTATGCACTAGCACTAGTAAAGTCAGCTAAGAGGAATGGAGGAAAGAAACCTGTTCTAAAGAAGCTTTCTGCTAGACTAGACTAGTACGATGCTAGAGTAGACCTAGAGAACCAGCTAGCAATTCTGAAACTGAGAAACAAAGAGTTCAAGATAAAGCTGCTTCATAACAGGAACTATATCAGAAAGTTCATAGGGAGGAAGTGGTATGAGGTAATTGTAAGCATTGATAAGCAAGGGAGGATATGGATATCGATACCTTTTAGATGGGATTACGAACCATATAAACCGAGAAACATGATTTCTCTAGACCTAAACCCGAAGAAAGTGGTTGTCTACAATGGTAGAAAGGTTAGGAGAATCAGCACTAGGTTTACTGAAGCACTATATCTCAAATATCTTGCTGAAGATGTTCAGAAGCATCATAGCTATGCTTGGAAAAGAAATGAGAAGTGACTTGAAATTATTAGAGCTTTGCATAGACGTTCAAGGAATATTGTAATTGATTGGTGTAGAAAGTTCGCTAAGTACATAGTGCTTAAGGCTAGGAAGACTAGGAGCACTATCGCTTTAGAAGATTTGGAGAAGCTATGGTTCAATGCTTCACAGAAATCGCCTAGCTTAGCTGACAAGCTATTGAGGTTTGCATACCGTAAACTACAGCTTGCAATAATAACCAAGGCTGTTGAATACAACGTACCAATAGTATTTGTTAATCCCAGAGGAACGTCAACTACTTGTCCTATATGTGGAAACAAATTATCCTATACTCATAGGCTAGCTATATGCGGAAACTGCGGATTCGTAGCAGACAGAGATACTGTAGGAGCTATGAACATCTGCCTCGGAACAATCCAAGTCCTCGCCCCGCGCCAAGGGTCGTGGAGCACCCGCTCGATGACGGATGAAATCCAACTGAAGAGCGGGTCTATATATGAACCGATGACTGCTTATATAAAATCATATACAAGCATATAAAGAGGCAAACCCAGGGAGGACATCATCATGTTGCTCTTCAGTAAGGGCGAATTTCATCATTCCGAGATACTATATTTAGTAATGTTTAATATATTTACTTTAAAGGGAGGGTGTTAAGTATTCGTGGGGAATTTAAGATTGTTGAGGTAGGTAATGTTGTTTATTGCGATAATTTGAGCTGGAGAGAAAATGTATTTAAAGACAGATTTGATGGAGGAAAAGTTTTAGCTGAATTCTTAACATACACTGTTCCTAATATTTTAAAGAGAAAGATCGCTATTTTCGCGCTAGTTGCCGGAGGTGTTCCAGTAACGTATGCTCTTTCTAAAACCCTTAAGAAGCAATTTGACATTCTTGTGGTTAAGAAAATAACTTATCCATGGACTACTGAAGCGGGTTTTGGAGCAGTAGCGCCTGATGGAACTTATGTTTATGATAAATTCGTAGCTGAGAACTATCTAGGTTACTCGGAGGAAGATGTTAAACACCTAGCTAATGAGGTAAAAGGGTATGTTATTAATAGAACCTTGAGGCTTAGGGGTTCACTTGAATACCCTAACATGAAGGATTATACAGTAGTCATAGTTGATGACGGTATAGCTACAGGATATACTATGGTGGTAGCAACTAGATTTCTTAGAAAGAAAAATGTAAGTAAAATCATCGTAGCCTCCCCTACAGCTAGCAATACCGGATTACAGCTCGTTTCTAAAGAAGCAGACAAGGTAGTTATTGTCAATGTTAGATCGTCACCTTATGCTGTTGCTGACGCATATCTCGAATGGCATGATGTTAGCGATGGAGAAGTGTTAGGAATTCTAGCAGAGGCAGAGAAGGCTAATCTATACCCTCCCACATGGAGGACAAATCGAAACATTTAAGAAATCCCCTTGCAGAATTCATGACAAAGAGTGATGATGTTATGAGTTCCCCCTATCTTATGATGATTAAGAGATACATTGGCGAAGCTGAGAAAACAGATTATATAATGCCTCTATGGTTACCGTTTCTTCCAGCAATATTAGCGGTCGTATCAACGTTTCTACTTCTCTACACGATAATTGCTGCTTCAATACATAAAGAGGCCATGGGAGCAAGTGGTGCTGTAGCTTTTGTAAGCTTAGTTGCAGTTGCTGGATCACTTTTCTTACTACTATACATTGCTTCAATAGCTGTAGGAATATACGTTCTTTACAAACTCATTACTAGAAGAAATGATCACTTCAGAAGAACACATAAACTCTACGATACAATAGTTAATCTCCTAAAGGAGAAGGAAGGTAGCACGGCTGAAATAGTTGAAATGGAATCGATAGTTTACGATATGAAAAATGAAGAAACAGAGAAAAATGCAGTCTTATGGGTCGTTTTAACAGTACTTATAGGGATATTGTGGTTCTACATAGCACACTTCCTAAATAAAGACTTTAGAAAGCATGAACTGAGGGAAAGAAGACTAATATCTCTCATAAATAATGTTCTTAGGAAACATGGTGCGCCAGGTATTGTGAAGTTTGAAGAAAAAGTTCCCGATAGAAGCACGTTACTGTACATAGTTTTAACAATAATTACATTAGGGTTCTTTGGGCTCTACTGGATATACACGTTAGCTAAGGATCCAAATGAGCACTTTAAGCAACATAGAGTGGTAGAAAACCAGCTTGTAGGATTCCTAGAGAACCTATAGTTCACGTAAAAACTCTAATGATCGAAATTTTTACTTTCCCAAAACTTCATTTTTATCAATATAAAAGTTTTGGTGGTTGAACCACATTGGTTAAGATTGGTATTGTTGTTCCCCAATATGGTGTTGGTATTAGAGAAACCAATAGGTTTGTTAGAATTGCTGAAAAATTAGGATATTATTCGCTATGGGTTGAGGACCATTTAACTCCATGGCAGCTTCAACAGAACAAGTCAGCTTTCGAATGCTTTACATTGTTATCACACATAGCTTCAATAACTAAGAAACCAAGAGTAGGGACTTTGGTTACAAACGTAATATATAGACATCCCGCAATATTAGCTAAATCGGCTACGACAATAGATAGAATTTCAAATGGAAGGTTGGAGCTAGGATTAGGGCTGGGATGGTATGAAGACGAAATATTATCCTATAACCTACCCTATCCCCCTCTTAAACGGAGAATAGAGATGCTTAGTGAGCTAATAGACTATCTTAAAAAGCTATGGACTGCTAAAGGAAAAGTTAGTTTCAATGGGAAATACTTCAGACTTAAGAAAGCATATTTCAATCCTAAGCCCAAGCAAAAGCCCCATCCACCAATTATCATAGGTACTGCTGGGGAAAAGAAAATGCTGAAACTGGTAGCTGAAAAAGCGAATGGTTGGAACTATGGTGCTTTAACTCCTGAGCAATTTAAGGAAAAAGCAGCTATTCTTAAAAAACATTGCGAAAATGTCGGAAGAAATTTCAGTGAAATAGAGAAATCTCTTGAACTATATGTCTTTATAGCGGAAACATCCGAGGAAGCTGAGAACATTAAGAGAAGATATTGGGAAATCATTCCTAAGGGTGAAAAACTACAACACATAATTCAGGATTTCTACATGAAAACAGCTTTAACGGGAACGCCAAGAGATATTGAAGAGGCGGTTAAGGAATATGCTAAAGTTGGTGTTGATCACTTAGTCTTAGTGTTCCCGGGTAAGCGAAGATTCGAAATGATGAAGATTTTTGGTGAAAAAGTCCTACCTAATCTCTAAGCTTGTTTAGCAAAGAACCCTCAATTTTTCTTTAACATCATCACCTAATATTAAGTAACCGAAAATTGCTTCCAAACATTCGAAAATGGTGGTTTTCCTAAACTAAACAATTCCACTTAAAATCACAAGACAACTTTTACCTTAGCGTTAACTAGGAAATCAGTCGAAACCTCCATCATCACATGAGAACTCAGTTTGAGTCGTGTTCATCACAGAGAATTGCTGTTCGTGGAGACCCAGCTTCATCCATCCCCCTTTCGACGGGGGTGTCTGCGGGCGTCGGCGGGCGCCAAAATAAATTTCTCCGAGCTACCGCTTTTTACTTTTACTTAAAACCTCACATATTTCCTCTTCTAGAAACTTGAATTCCGAAATGGATTTTCTCCGAAGATTCCATTGCATGTTCATATACCTACCTAAGTATAGCTTCTCAGCTAACTCTATTTCCAAAGATGTTGGTTTATCGAAAAACGACTCTAAACCTAAGGTTTCCGAAAAACCATCGATAATTAGATTTGCAATTTCCCAGAATGAAATCCTCCTTCCGATAATTGTTGAGAGATTATTGACTCTATACTTTACCGGATCAACGTCTTTATACGGTTGGTTTCTAGGAGGAATAATTAAAACCTCGTATAGTGTTTTTAAATCCGCATTTATGAGAAGAGATCCATGAAGAAATATCGTATTCCAACGTAGTGAAGCTGCTACCCCTGAAACCTTCCATCCGTGGACTACAACATCGTTTACGTTTCTTACCTCAGGTTTTAACCCTAAATTCCTAAGTGCTGTAAGAATTCCGTTTAAAACATATGTGTAAATGCGGTTCACAGTCTTCTTTATTCTTGAATCCTTAATAACTAATGTATAGTTTAAATTGCCCATATCGTGGTATACTGCTCCACCGCCAGTAAACCTTCTAACAATAGGTATGTTTCTACTTTCAGCTAGGGAAACACGTACTTCATCATTTACGTTTCTTAAATATCCGATTACTATTGCTTTCTCGTTTCTCCATATCCTTAAAATAAAGCATTTTTCCTCTGTAGAACATGCTCTAGCTAAGGCTTCCTCGAATGCTAAGTTAAAATATGGGTTTCCCGGTTTTTCGAAAAGAAGCACTCTTAGACTCATAGTTTTCAGCTACATTACAGCTCTTATTGTTTCAAGCTTTCTAATAGCTACATCAACTATGTCATGCGGTCCAACAGTTACCGCAGCTATACCATTTTTTAGAAGAGTGTTTATTGTTTTCTGCTTATCTTCGATGGCCCTAATAGCTCTTATCCTGTAAATGGCTGCTTGAATCCCCTTAAGCGTTATTGCTTCAAAAAATTCAATCATAGGTACAATCATGAAAACAATGTTGTTTCTAGCTTGTAGCTCCTTAAGAATATCTATGAATTCCCCTAGGCCTTCACCGTAATGTAGTGTTGAGAAAATAACCAAGACGTTTCTTTCCCTAGGTAAATATCTTGGTAAATTCTTTCTCAAAACATTTGCTAAGTAAGTATAGTTTAAACCTGAAATCTCATGTGACGTCGGCCATTCTATTCTAGCTAGCTCCTTAGTGATAGACGTTAATCCTCTAACGCCTCTCTCTAACGGTAAAATACGTGATATCTTGTCTCCGATGTAAACTAGGCCTACAGAATCCCCTTTTCTAAGAGAATAGTTAGCTATAGCTAAAGCAGCTCTAGCAACGTATTCAGCAGCAGTATTTCCCCATGACCCAGTAAAAGCTGGCGATCTCAAATCAAGTATTAGGAAAATGTTGAGGGAAACTTCGTGTTCGAATTCTTTAACGAAAAACCTTTGAGCACCAAATCGAGCCGAAGCTTTCCACTCAATCCATTTGTATTCATCACCTGGAACGTATTCCCTAACACCGTAAAATTCTATACCATAACCTTTCCTTTTGGCCCTAGATAAACCAGCAGGCTTAGTACTATACGATCCCCTAAACCCAACTATCGATACAGGTTTAGGATAAATCCTTATTTGAAAGGTATCACCTACATCAGCTGTTGATTTGAAAAATCCGAAGAAATCCCTTATAGTTATTCTCACAGGAGGAAATGTGTGAACACCTATCCTTGGAAGTAGAACATATGTTAACTTTATTTCCGATTTCGGAGGAATAGTTAGCGCTGTTTTAGGCGAGCCTTTAACTAACTTAAATGTTGTCGGATAGTTTAAAACTACTTCAGCATATTCCAAAGGAATTATTGTTGGGTTCTTAATTATCGTTGTTACTTTAAGCTCTCTCCCTTCAATAGCTATTTCTGGAGCTTCTCTCTCAACAACAAGCTTCCTTAGAGCTAACGCTTCAGCCTTCATGAAAATATTTGAGGCTGTAAGTAGCAACAGAAGGAAAAGAGATAGTGAAAGAAGTGTTGCTGATTCTTCTCTAGCAAAAATTATTCCTAATACGAAGAGAAGAGCTGCTAACGAAACAGTTGCGTAAGCTCTTGAAGTATACTGTTCGAGGGGAGGAAGCTTTAGCCCAATAGCTTCCTCTTCTCTACGGTTAGACAAAACAGATACCCTCGTTAAGGCTTAGGAACTTCCACTTTCTTCAAAACTTCTTCAATAACGTTTTCGGGAGTGTATCCTTCAAACTCGTATTCCGGCTTAAGAATAATCCTATGTACAAGTGATGGTGTAACAACGGCTTTAACATCGTCAGGTATTACATAATCTCTACCTTCCATTAAAGCCCATATTCTTGAAAGCCTGTAAATAGCTATAGCACCTCTAGGTGAAGCACCAAGCTTAACTGCAGGATGTTTATGGGTTTCTTCAACTATCGAAACAATGTACTCGTAAATAGCATCGTCAACATGTACTTTTTCAGCTTCCTCCCTAGCTTTAAGAACGTCTTCTGCTCCTGCAACAGGTTCTAACTTTTCTATTTCTCTTTCAATCATATCTATTCTCTTAAGAACCTCAATTAAGCCCCTATGAGATGGATGCTTAGTATTAAGCTTAACTAGGAACCTATCCAGTTGAGCCTCCGGTAGCGGAAACGTACCTTCCATTTCGATTGGGTTTTGTGTTGCTATTACTGTGAATGGTTTTGGTAGTTTGTGTGTTTCCCCTTCTATTGTAACCTGCTTTTCCTGCATAGCCTCCAACAAAGCACTTTGAGTCCTAGGAGAAGCACGATTAACCTCATCAGCCAAAACAATATTAGCAAAAACAGGGCCCTTTCTCGTTTCAAACTCTCCAGTTTTTGGATTGTAAACTTTTGTCCCTAAAATGTCGGCTGGTAGCAGGTCAGGTGTAAACTGTATTCTTCTAAACTTTAAATTGAAAAGTTTAGAAACAACTCTTGCAGTAAGTGTTTTAGCTATTCCCGGAACACCCTCTAATAAAATATGTCCTTCAGTAATCATCGACGCTACAATAAATTTAACTTCGTTCTCTCTTTCAACAACAATACTACTTGATTTCTCAAGAACCTTCCTCATAATTTCCGAGAACTTTGACAATGCTCAATCCCTACAAGGGGTAGTTTATTTTAGAATACATAATATTTTCTCTAATAGTTTGATTTAGAGTAAATCTAAAAGTTCTTGGAGCGAGAATAAGATAAGTGATAAGGTATGAAAGCGTCATTAACATTATTTGCGACGGTTTTGGTGGTTTCGCTACTTATATGCTCATCCGTAGTTAATGCTGCTGTTGTAAGGCATTCTCAGCAGTTTGTAGACTATGTAGAAACAGTAGCTACTGAAACCTTAGCTACCCAATTACCACAAATACCTGAGGAAGCACTTCAATTAGCTAGCGAAATTGAGTCTCTTGTCCCAGAATTCTCTGATCCTGAAATACAAAGGGAACTTCTAGAAATATCTAAGCTTCTGGAGGAGGGGAATACCGTTGAAGCTATTAATAACTATCAAGAACTTATGGACTATGCCGCAAACCTTTTAGAATCAGGGGGATTAAGTGTCGAAGAATATGGGGAACTTCTTAGAATATTCTCTCAAATGACAACCTTAGCGGGGGAGTTATCTGTTGATCAGCAGATAGCTTTGAGAAACTACTATGCTTCATATATGAATAGATTATCAGATAAACTATACTACGAAGGAATAACCAGTAACAACATGGATCTTGTTGAGTTAGCTGAGGAGCTTAAAGATCTCTCCTATGCTCTAAAATCCGGAGATGCTTCATTAAACGATATTGAGAGAGTACTTAGCTCTCTTGAAATGCTGTCCTCTAAAAAGCAGATAGCTCCTGAAACTCTTGAAGATATAGATCAAAGCCTTAACGTCCTTAGAAATGTGGCGTCAATATTTCCGGAGCAAACAGTAACATCGCCTCATGCTCTTGGAGGCGACGGATTAAGTAGTTTCGTTAAAAACTATGTTGGCTCCTTGAGAACGCCATTAATAACTATGCCTTCTATAGCTTTAAGTTCTCTAGCTTCAAATACGACAACGCTAATGTATGTTGGAGCGATCGTCGGAGCAATGGTCCTTACATACTTCTTAGTAATGTTCCTTAGAAAGTTCGGCGTAAAGGTTTCAGCTAGAAAGGTTGTTGAAAAAATAGTGTATAGTGTTAAGCGCGAAATTAAAGCTAAGGTAAGAATAAGCGGGGTAATAGAGGCTTACTGGTACGCTGTAGGTATTCTTTCAAAGCTCGTTCCCAAACTAAACTATGAAACTCATAGAGAGTATCTGAAAAAAGTGCGAATAAATGATATTAGAGGAGATTTTGAAAAACTAACCTTTCTCTACGAAAAAGACAGGTTTTCAAGGGAAAAAGCAAGTGAAAAAGAATCTGAAGAGGCTGAGTATTTAGCTAAGAAAATAGAATTAAATGTTTTGAAAAGAATTTAGCATAAGAGATGATACCATATGGACTTAGGTATAATACTTAAGGCTGTGAAGCCTATTTCAGTCTTACCGTTAATATATTCCTATACTATACTGTTCCCTACGTTATCGCCAATGCTAAGTAACATCATATACGGACTTCTTTTACTAAATCTGAACTACATTGGAGCATTACTTTACATAGTAGGCTTCATTTTAGCATTAAATTGCCTTATTTCTCTCGGTTCATCTAAGCCGACAACTTATTCCTCATCAATACTGTTACTTGTCGTTTCAATGCTTTGGCTTCGAATTCCCTTCGGATTTTCTGATTTAGCATTACTTGTAGTCGGATTCATAACGTATCTGATTATGGATACGTTAGCACTACCTTTCACTGCAACAAAATATGGCGGTAAGGGTCCGTTAATTAGAAAGACACGTACGAAAGGCTTATTATCTTATATTCCATTCATAGTGTTTTCTGCTTCAAAATATGCTTTACCGCTAATTTTTGGATTAACACTTTACTATGTTATAGAGTATGCTTTAACGTACCAGATAAAGGCTGGCTATGGTGTAACTGTTTTCTGGTATTTCATAACACATGAAATAGTGGGTAAAATACTTGTTTTCCTAGTTATAATAGGGTTAGGTGTTTATCTTCTAAGAGAGATTTCCGAAACACTAGTGTTTCTTTCAATGAGAGAGAAGCGTTGGGCTAAATCCTTTGTTTCTCATGAGAAAGAGCTGTACCTTAAAGAATTTTATGGTAAAGCAAGGCTCCCCTATAGAGCAACTATTGTCGGCTTCTCAGCGATAATATTTTATGTTGTAATAGTTAGTGTTTTAAGGGATTTATTTGGTTTCCTACCTATTACAAGTTTTGTAGCTTCAACTGTTTTCTCAATATTCCTGTTTCTAGCGATATCCTATGTTTCATGGAAGATCGTTGATAAAATAATGTTCACCATAACTATTGAGCCATCATGGAAAACCGTTTATTTGCTCATGCTTATAACTTTAGCTTTTCTTGCTTATTTAGAGTTAAGATTTAATTACGTAACAATATTTATTAATATTGGAGAACCCATAGGCTTACCCATTGGCTCTTACGCTTACGAAACATACTTCGCATTTTACTCTGAATTAATCGAAATAGTTAGATTCATATCTACGGTAATAGGGGTGGTGCCATGAAGATAAGGGCTGAAGTTAAAGAATACCTTTACTTAGCTTTAGGTGTTATAGGCCTTATTTTATCTTATCAGTTTTTCGCGTCAGCAATATCTTTTATGGCTAAAACGTATATTGCGACATCGGCTCTATCAGCATTAATTGGCTTTACATTCTTAGCTTTCTCGGTACAGCTTTTCAAACTTAGTGCTATAGCTATGGCTCTTAGGGAGAAGGAAGAGAGAAAGGTAGGCTAGATTGAATAGAAAATACTTCATGTATTCGCTCATAGTAATAGCCTTCATAGCGTTGCTTGAAACCTTACCTACACTTCCGGGTTTAGCTACTGGAGCGTCCCCTTTAAACAGTGATTGGAACGGTACATCAGTTTACGCTTCAGAACTAGAGAAGCTAGGATACCATGTCGTCCCAGTTACTAGCTGGTCTCGAGTATCTCTCGAAAACTACACTAAAGCTTTAGTGATAATAGTTTCTCCTGAACAACCTTACACCCAGAAAGACTTAGACTTCATAATTCACATAATTAATGAAGCCGAGCATGTATCTTTCATAATAGCTGATGAAGGACCTTATTCCAACGACATACTTAAGATTCTCGGAAATAGGGTTGCAATAGATCATGAAAGAACAATTTACGGTCCAAACAATAATCCTTATCCTTTAGTCGGGCTTGAAACACCAAAAGGTGAAATTTATCAGCTATTCTTAGACTATGCTTCACCTATAATACCGATTAACCCTCTAGGAATAAACGTTAAAGGATATATTAGCGAAGAATACGTGGCCATATACTATAGGCTAAACGACAAGGTTGAAGTTTATGTTGTAGGGGATAGCTCAATTTTCATAAATAGAAACATGATACTAAGTCCACAGCTTAAATACTTAGATTACGCTTTAGCTTTAGCTAAAGACTTGGCACCTAACCCTAAAGAAACAATCGTTCTTTTCGAATCGTCAAAGTACCCTGTAAAACCCCTTACTCCCCAAGAGCTCTTCTATTTGGGTGCAGCTACTTTCGACATTGAAAAAATACTATATGCCATAGCGATTTACCTTCACCCTATAATGTGGTTTCCAAAATTAGCTTCGAAAATATTGTCAATAGAAAATACCATTCTTCAGAAATACATTTTATCCGTAGGATACTTCGCAGCATTAGCTTTAGCCGTAACCTTATTCCTTATTAGAGGAAGAATGGGTAAAATCGTTGGAGCAAAAATTCATGTTAACGATGTTGCCGAGAAACCTCCTGAAGAAATAGATATTCTAGTGGATACTCCAATAAGAAGAGTTGTTATTTCTGGGAAAGTTAAGCTTACAAGCTCGGATTTCGAAGCACTCTACACAGCACTAGATGTTGCTTTCAGAAAAACAATTGGTAAAACATTTAGTGATTCAGATTTCCCAAATATTCTAGCTAAACTAACAGGTCTAGGCATTAGAGATACTGAAGTATATGTTAGGGAAATGGTTAAGTTGAAGAGAAAGATTGATAGGAAGAGCTTCTTCCCAATAGTTCTATCTTGGAATAGGAAGGTAAGGAAACTACTTGAAACATCAGAGATTATTCTCGAAAAAATAGGTACATCACTCATGAAGGGTAAAGGCATAGAATATGTTATAAGAAAAATGTAAAAATTATGAGGGACTTCGCAACTTTACTCTTCACTTATTTCGTAAACAACAGTTACTGTTACTGAAACAGCTACGCCCTTTCCGGTTTCGATGGGCATAGGCGATGGTACTTCTGTTACAGCTGCTAAAGGTACTCCATAATATTTCGCTGGGTAATATGGTGTGGTTGTCGGTGTTCCTAAAACAACATCTCTAATACCAGTTATTTTTACTCCTAAGGATTCTGCAAGCTTCTCTGCTTTAGCTTTAGCATCATCGACAGCTTTCCCTATAGCTTCTTTCTCAATACTCTTCCTTTTATCCTCGGATAATCCGAAGAAAAGTCCGTACAACCTATTTACTCCTAAAGCTACTGCTTTAGAAGCAATTTCACCTGCTCTGCTTAGATCACTTATTTCTACTTGGAAAGAATAGCTAGCAGTATACCCTTTAAGTATCCTCATCCCACTAACATAGTCGAAAATCGGATGAAGGTTAACATATTCTGTTTTAATTGAAACTACACATTCCTCCTTCTTAAGTTCATCAATGATTTTTTGAGCTTTGAGAATTACTTCACTATATGCTTCAGTAGCATTCTTATATGGTTCATCAGTTTCAATAGCTAATTCCAAATATACTCTATTGGGCTCCGCATACACGGTAGCGAACCCTGTTACAACTAATGCATTCCCATAAAAATTCATCGTGAAACTCTGCTGTTCTCTAGTAGTTGGGAGAGCTTCAACAGTCCCAAACCCACCTATTGTTTGTACTTGTTGTTCCCCGAATGGTTTCTGCGTTATCTCCGTGGATAAACTAGCTAATGCTAACGCAGCAATTGCTAGAGCTAAAACTATAATCAACGCTTTTACTCCACTACTCACTTCTTCAAATCACCTATGTTTCTAAATAGGAAAACAACTAATTTAATCTAGAGTTTAGAACATTAACATTAACGTTCTAGAGAGTAGAACTAATCACATACTTGATTTAGCTACGGCATTTATCGTTTTAACTATTAACCCTCTCAGTTTGGCTGGTATTCTATCTAAGCCTATCTCTATGAATCCTCTAACAATAATTGATACTGCTTCTTCCTCGGTAAATCCCTTAGCTATTAGATAGTCTAGGGCATCCTTAGAAATTCTACCGATACTTGCTTCATGTGTTAATGTTGTTTCAGGTATGGAACTATGTAGTTTAGGTATTGTAGCTATTTTCGCGTTTCTGCTCAAAAGTAAACCGTGACATTCTATATGCCCTCTCGTTTCAGAAGCCGAAGCAGTTATTGAGGCTTTCGCTACAACTTTAGAGTTCTCTCTACCTAAAATTCTACTTCTAAGCTCGGCTGAGGAATTTTCACCAAGAAGTTTAGCGTTTACCTCATAGGTCATATCTGATGTTCCCTTACCTATAATTACCATATCTGATTTAGCTTTAGCCCCTTCACCTTTCAGCAAAATATCGACAAGAAACCTTATTTTGTAAAGGGACGTTAGGTTTATGTAGTACTCATAAAGTTCTGCATCATCTAAGGCTAAAACCTTAGTGTATGCGGAAACAGCAACTTTAGGCATCCAATTGTGAAGCATAACGCTAACAAGCTTAGCACCCTTACCTAAGTACACACCCGTTAATCCAACATGCGCTCCCTCCCAAACATAAGCTAAACATCCTTTCGCAGCAACAGCTTCTCCACCATCCTCTACAATGTAAAGGTTAGCTATTTTCTGAGTAAAACCGGGTTTGGAAATCGCAAAACATGTAAATATCGGGTCACGTACCTTAACGTTTTCAGGAATGTAAAGTAAGACACCTCCACTTACTTTTTCAGATATCTTGACCCCTATTTTTCTAGAATACTCTTCTACAAGATCTCTGTAGTTACTTAAGGCTTCTCTAATATCTAAGTAGAGAATATCATATTTTCTTAGTTCATTCGAAAGCGTCTTAAAAATAACTGTTTCGTCGAGTAGGAATGATCCTCCTCTTTGAACTTCTAGTCCTAGGGAAGACGCTTTCTCCAGAGCTTTACGAACTACCTCCTCCATATTAACCTCTACCATGCTTCCTTGCCCCCATATTCTCTTTTGAAGTAACTGTATCCTAGGTTTAGTACTTTATTGTAAACTTCTTCCACATCTCCTTCGTAAACTATTTCCCCAGAAACCATAATGTATGCTTTATTAAGGTTTCTTAAGTACTTTAGAATGTAACCTTGATGTGTTACTAGTAGTACTCCAACGTTTTCTTTGACAAGATCGTTTATTACATCGGCTATTATCCTTATACTTTCAACATCTACTCCGCTATCAGGTTCATCAAGTAGTGCTATTCTAGGCTTTTGAAGAACAACTGTAAGGAGCTCTGTTCTCTTCTCCTCACCACCACTTAACCCCTGCCCCAAGCTTCTTTCGAAAAGATATTTTAGATGGAGTTTTTCGGAAGCATAATCTACAATGTTAGCTGATGAATATTTTTCAGAAATAGCTTTAACTAAATGCTCTATTTTAACGTGGATTTTAGGTAAACTTTGAAAAGCCAAACATATGCCCTTACGTGCCCTAATCCATGGTGGATCGTTTGTTATATCTTCTCCGTTAAGAAATATTTTACCAGAAACTATTTCGTAACCCGGTATACCCACTATGGCCTTAAGTAGTGTTGTCTTACCTGAAGCATTAGGGCCCATTAGAACGCTAATTTTTCTCTCAATTACTCTCAGAGATGCCCTCTTCACGATAATGTGGTTCTCAACTGCTACAGTTAACTCCTTAACTTCAAGCATTGTTAACCTTGCCTCAGTAATGTTTTCCAACACTTTCTCCTATATTATCCATAAGCAACTATTGTAGCAATTACCCATAACAACTATAAGGAGTTTTCTGTAAAAATTCTACATGAGGGGTAGCCTATAATGTCCGAGGAAGTTATTTTATCGACAACAGAGAACATTCCAGGATACAGGGTAGTTAAAGTTCTAGGTGTCGTTACGGGTAGTGTTGTTAGAGCTAAACATTTGGGTAAGGATATTCTTGCCTCCCTAAGGAACATTGTTGGAGGTGAAGTTAAAGAATACACTGAGTTACTTAAGGAATCTAGAAAGGAAGCTTTAAGGAGAATGGTAGAGGAAGCGAAAAAGCTTGGAGCAAACGCTGTTTTAAACGTTAGATTCTCTACTTCAGCAATAACTGCTGGAGCAGCAGAAATATTAGCTTATGGAACCGCGGTTAAAGTTGAAAAGATAGAGTAAAACATGTTTCACTTTAGACAACAAATTTTTCCCACAAAATCGCTTATTGAATCTTAGCGAGTTTTGCTATTTCGCATTAGCTATGTGCTATTATAACCTTTTATTTTTTATCTGACTCTTTTCGCAGTTATTAAGAGAACGTGTTTTCCTAACTCTACTATTTCATTTAGAGCTTCTAAGACAGAAGCTGAAGCTGGAAGTACGCTTAAGTTCTCTTTCCTACTTAAGAGTTTAGCGTATTCAACCATTTTCCAATCAGGTACAGCTAATGCTTTTCCTCTTGTATCCCATAATGCTTTAAGCGCAGTATCTCCATCAAATGATTCCCTAGCAACCAACGGCTCATTGTACTTTGTTTCTCTAGCCTTAGCTAACTTAGTTACTCTCCTTAGCTTCTTTTGAAAACTAACTATGATGGCGTTTCCATGTATTGTTGAAACAGCTATTAATTGCGGAAGCTTCTTTATTTTACCTTGCTCTTTAAGCATTAGTAGTCCATGATATATCCCTGTAAGTGTTGTACCATCACCTACAGGAACAGCTAATGTTGTTGGTTCATCGCCTAGTTGCTCAATTATTTCGAAAGCTATTTTAGAATACGCTCTAATGCTTATCGGCCTGTTTTCCACTCCAGGATTGGCATTATACCAGTTATGGGCTATAGCGTCAACCCTGCTTCTAACAACAGCGTCCTCATATGTTCCTCTAACCCAAACTATTCTAGCACCATATCTAGCTAAATCCCTTAACCTTGTCCCGTAGTATCCTCTTGGCAAATATATTACTGCGTCTAGCTCAGCTTGTTTAGCGAAATAAGCTATTGATACACCATAGTTACCGCAGGTAGCAGTAGTTATAGTATCGTAACCTTTCTTTAGGGCTTCGAGAACATGTTCCCTAGCTAACCTGTCCTTATGCGTTCCAGTAGGATTTACACCTTCGTATTTTAGATAAACCTCTCTTACCCTGAAAATTCTCTCAACATTCCTAACTCTAATTAAAGGCGTCGGTTTAAGCTCAGGTACTTTCCTCAAGACTACACTAAACCTCTTACGTTACCTTAGTTAAAATGTATCGTTCAGTTAAAAAGTATTTCCCAAATAAAATAGGAGAAAAAGTAGTTACTTCATAATGAGTGTAAATTATTGAATAATGTACTTTATGAAACGTTCCCTGCTTCCGCAAGAGTGTTTAAAAACAACTTAGCAGTTAAGCTCGGAAAACCTTGTAGTAATAACAGATCGGCTATGGGAAAAATAAGGTTTACCTCTTTGTATGTCTTGGTTATTGGTTTATCTTTTCTCTCATCAATCGGTCCGACTTCATCTTTCATCGAAGGGGCGTTCTCCGCCGACCTTGAGACAACAGCGCATCCATGCAATACCTAGAACAAAAATAAAAACCAACCGTCAAAACACATAATTGCTTGAGCCAGTACTATAGTATAGTAAAGAGCGCTAATTATATGTGGGGCTTGTTTCTCATGATCTCGGAGCATGACTCTCTGAAGAGGGGGGTATTAGAGGCAGCTTATCTCATGGTTGTAGCCGCTAAGACTGCGCCAAAAGCGCGTGGAATAGACAATATAGTAGCTGTTGTGCTTAGCGAAAGAGAGGAACTGGAGAAACTAGCTAGTAAAATGGAGGAATTAGCTGAGAAGTATGGTGAATTCTTTAAGCGTGATGCCGGCAATGTTAGGGGAAGTGATGCAGTAGTGCTTATTGGGTGTAAGATAGTAGACTTTGGGCTCAAGACTCCAGAAAAGTGGAAGATAGACTCAGGTACAGCGAATTCTCTAGTAAACTTAGGTATAGCGCTTGGCTCAGCTGTTAAGATAGCATCGATACACAACGTCGACAACAGAATAATGTTCAGCGTTGGAGTAGCTGCACAGGAACTAGGGCTAGTTAACGCAGACATAGTGTACGGTATACCCCTCTCAGCCAAAGCTAAAAACATATACTTCGATAGGGGGAAGTAGCGAAACCAAGAACAGTTCGCCGAAGCATCGTGGCCAGTAAAGTATCTATTGCACCCACCACTGCAGAAAACCATGTTCTAGTAACCAACGAACAGTATAATAGCTTGCTCTCTAAGTATTAGTGCTCACTCTCCAGCCCACTAGTCGAATAGCTAGGGATGACTAGTATTTTCGCAACTATTTTAGGCAGAAAACAACCCAGAACGCGCTTACTCATATGATAGCTATTAGTGAAGTTTTAGCAACCATGGAACTACTCATTTATTTAAGTATTTTGAGTGTTTTGAAGTTATGAGAACTTCTAAATTCTTTGATGTTGAAGGCGTTTTGAAGATTAATTGGAGTTTGTTCAATGACGGCAAAGTAGTTATCGGGAGTGGGAGAATCTATTTAGTTCACTATAAGTATGGGCAATACAGCACCCTTCGATGTGGCCTCTTGATGGACTACGGAACCAAACGAGAAGGTTAAGGAAGAAGCCCGTATAGATAAAGTACGGGTGACCACGTACTGGTTAGGGATTCAATGATTTATCTTAGTAGAGAAAAAATTATTTGTTAAAGGAAAGCCTTCTCTTACCTTAAAACCCTATTTCACCTACCATAAAGTCCTATTATTGCTCCATAGGCAACTATATGGTCTTTTACGGCGTTGAGAAGTTGTCTCGGTCTAAGACCTGCTGGTAAATCAAGCTTCCTATTTAAACCTAGTATTAAGAAAACATATCTATGAGGCCTACCTGGAGGCGGGCATGGACCACCGTAACCTACTCTACCAAAATCGTTAACTCCTTGTACACCATAATTTGTCATTGCTTGTTTAGGTATGTTCTCCGGTAGTTCTCTTAAGTCAGGTTTCATTCCATATAGAAGCCAGTGATAAAATATTCCTATTGGTGCATCAGGGTCATACATTATTAATGCTTGTTCTTTTACGGGTTCAGGTGGGTCTTCCCATTTCAAATGAGGTGAAATGTCAGGTCCATCGCATGTGTACTGAACAGGTATTTTCTCATTATGTTTAAAAGACGAACTTATTACATTAAATGATGGGTACTCCTTCATTATCCCTAATGTTCTTAGAGGATGTATTTCTTTAGATCCCCTAAAGAATATCATTCTCTCTCCCCACTTACTACTATAATATACATTCTAGGTTATAAGTGAAGTTTCAGTAAAACTGGTTACAAACCATATAAACCTATTTGTAGCGCTAAACAATATATAGCTTGGTGTTAAAATCTGAAGCTTAGCGTATATTTTTTCGACGACTTAAAACGATGCTATGGTGTAGTTCAGTTTAGCGGAAAAGAGATTGGTGAGTTAAGAAGGAAAATTAGCGAATTAGATATTAGCGAAGCTAGAAAGCATTTTGAGGAAGCATTAAATGAAAAGGTGAGAAGCATTAGTTTAGCCCATGGAAAGCTTCTTTATGAAAACCAATTTCTTGAAATGGTTTATTTAAGGCTCGAAACAGACGATAACGACGAATACTTTTTTGAAATATATGATGAATCCGCCTATGCATCTTCAAATACTGATGCAATAACTCTTTACGGTAAGATCATAAGCATTGCAAAACATTTCCTAGGTGAAGTAGAACTTCCAAAAACAAGACTCATAGGTTTCTAGTAAAAGAAGAGGGGTAGGCAATGAAAATTAGGTGTCCATACTGCGGTTTTGAAGGAGAACCTAAAGACTACTTCTTGCTTTACGAAGCAGTAGTTAATGTAGCGCTGTTTAAGCCTATAGAAGAGGGTAGGGAAAGACCACCACTACTAATATGTCCAAAATGCGGTAAAGCATTTCCTTCAGAAGACTTCTATGGAAAAATCAAGGAGAAAATTAGGAGGAAGCAATAGTTTTCTGCGAAAAAACGATTAAAGCTATTGAAGTAGGTATTAAAGCTAAAGCCAAAAACCCCTCTATTAACCATGGATTCTTAGTTATCTGTAGAAGAAAGGTAGCATATAAATTCGCTAAAGCATGTAAGCTTATTGGAATAACAATAAGCTTTAACCCCTTAATAATAACGTAAGCTGCAATGAAAGTTAGGGCGACATGGAATAATGTTGCAATATTTCTCTCTAAAGCTCCTGGAACAAGCTTAACCCAGTCAATATTGAGAGCAAATCCAATATATGCTGCTTGAAAAACATATATTATTATGGCCTCCGTTAAACCCCAGCCTAAACCAAACGATACTAAAGCGTTAATGTCTAAGTTTCTCCTACCTCTAAAAACATGTTTAAGTAGTAAATATCTTGTAGGTTCTTCGAAAACACCCGCTAAAATAGATGATGCTACAGTAACTATAACGTAGTTTCCTTGAAAACCTCTTGAAAAAAGAGCTAATACAGGCATTCTAGCAATTAAAGCTATAAACCATCCACCACCACCCATTATTGCTGTAAGAAGAAGTTTAGTTTTCACTTTAGATATGAAAACTAAGATTAACAAGCTAGGGAGTATAGCTAAAGCCAGCGGTATTATCAACAATATGCTTAAACTCAACTACTAAAACCTCTAAAATAGCTTAAGACACAATACTATATTAGCTATTTCAATTTAAACTATAAAGAGGATAGGTTTGAATGGTTGAAAGCAAATACGTTGTTTACGGCTTAGTTTCAGGCGTAATATCGGGCTTGGCTTCTGGATTAATAGTCTATTTTAGTAGGGAAACCATAATTAAGTTAACATATGATTTAATAGTTTTGGAAGGTGCGCCTCCCGAAACCATAGAATATGTGAAACCGATAATTAATTACGCTATAATGCTTTCCCCAATACTCTACATTATTCAAATGCTAATAATAGGTGCTATTTTCGGTTCTTTAGAAGACTATTTAGTTAAAAAGTTTCATTTAAAACCTGTATTTGCGGCTTTAGCTACAGGAGGAGTTTACGTAACATTTCTAATGTTAATCCCTATGGCAACATTAGCAATAATTGACTCCAGAATTCTTACGTTAATAGTTGAGCACTTAGGATACCACATTATAGCTTTACCCGTAATTGTTTTCATAGCAACACTTGTTTTCCTAAGTTCAACAGATGTTCTTGCACCATACATTAGTGAAGAAAGAGTTTTAGAGGAGAAATAGTTTAAAGCATATTTCGCTACTGCAATATATTTACGAAAAACAGGTGTTTGTGTTGAATAAAGAGAAAGTTAAGTTAGCTGGAATAGGAAGATTCCAGGTTATGGCGTTGCTTCAAGCAGCAAGACATTATGTCCTCCATGGGGACCAAGATAAAGCTAAAAGTTTCGGATTAAACAGAGCAATATTTTACGCTTGGGCTAAATATCATGGTCCAAGAAGGAGGTTTCCAAGCACGATTAAAATAGAGGAAACACTTAGAAAACTGAAAACACGAAGTACGGGAAAAACCAAGTGCCCCGAAGGTTTTATTGAGGTTTTAGGTGAATGTGTTGAAGTTGATAAGTCAGGGTACTACATGATAGGTGGTGTTGAACAGAAACCGACAGATTTTGATAGGGAAGTTACTTGGAGAATAGCTAAAATAATGAACCCTAAGGAGGCATGGAAGAAAGCAGTAGAGTACGTAAAGCAATTTCCAAAAGAAATACTTGAAGATCCCCAGAAATTTTACAAACTAGTTTATGAACCGGTAAGAGATGTTTTCATTGCAGAAATACTTGAGGGAAAAACGCCTAAGCCTCCTAGAGAAATTGTTGAAGTGAAGAAGCGATTTGAGGGAAGAGTTAAACGTAAGGCTAAAACATTACTTGACTTTTTCACCTAAAGCATCAAGCACTATGGAAGCCCATTTGTTATGAAATTTTGATTCTCTAACCTTCCTTAACCCCTTCTCAATTAATTCCATACCTCTCTTATATCCCTCCTTCTCTTCAAAACAATACCGTAAGCTATATGAAGTATTCCTACACAAACCTATCCGGTTTTCCCAAGCTTACTTTACTTGCTCTAAAATCTAATGCGAGATTTGGATAATCTGTTGCTACAGCATCAACGCCGTTTTCTAAGGTTTTAGCTAATGTTGAAATGTCATTTACAGTCCAAGCGACTACTTTAAGCCCTAGTTTATGTGCGAAATTAACTGCTTTCTTAGTTGCTAACCTAAAATGTGGTAGAACGATTTTAGCACCTATCCTTTTAGCTTCAACAATTTTACCTGGAGGTTTAGAGTAAATAAGTCCTAAAGCAACTTTTTCTTTCAGAACTTTTGCTAATGCTTCCTCATAGAAACTTATTAGAGCTATCCATTTGGGAAACCCATATTCTCTAAGAACGTCAACTATTCTATCTACGGTTTCAGGCTCCTTAATTTCTACAAGTAACCCAGCCCTCCCGTTTATGAGCTCTATTGCCTCTTTAAGCGTGGGTACATGCTCACCATTAATCCTTATCTTATATCTTATTTCATCATATGTCATTTCTTTAGGCTTAGCTTTAACTCCGGCCACTCTCCAGAAGTCTTCATCATGTAGTAGGATGAGTTTACCATCACTTGTAGTTCTAACATCAACTTCTACCGCGTCAACACCTAGTTTAAGAGCAGTACCTATTGCTTTTAAGGTGTTTTCGGGAGCTAAACCCTTAGCCCCCCTATGTCCTACAATGGAGAACGGCTTTCTAGATAATGCCTCAATAATGTTCAATTTTAAGCTCCCTTCTTAAGAATGTAGGTTAGGTAAAGTGTTAGTAAGGGTAATGCAAATATGTCTAAGATAACTACTTTCGAAACTAAGCCTATTACGAAAATTATTGCTAAGGCGGCTACATCGACGTTTAAAAGGTTTAGTAATTTATTAATAGCCTTACTTGCAGCATTACTTAAAGACGCACCCTCCATAATGTATGCTACCGTAATTACAAGTATTGGGTAAAGTACTCCAGTAGCCAAGAATCCTAGGAGATTATGTGCTGAACCCATTAGCCACACAAGCGCTGCTACAATTATTGAAGCTAAAACGACTTGCGGATAATACGGTTTCCTAAATGCTTCCATAAGCGTAGCTAAAGGATTTCTAAACACTCCATTCCGAATTGACATTGAAATTTCGATTAATGCTATAATTACTCCTGCAAAAACAAAAGCTATGATAAGCGATGTTACTAGTGTAGCTACAATAGCAGTTATCCCTAAAGCAAAAACATTATAGAACATTAGCGGTGCTGATGCAAAAACAACGATGAAAACAATAACTCCCAAAACAATCTCAGCTATGAGTAAAGCTATTGGGGGGATAATGAGTTTACCTATGTTTTTAATGTAAGTTTCGAAAACCTTACCGAACATGCTTGAATACGCCATACATATCTAGCCTCTTAATATTTTGCTTCACCCTCGCCGTTAGTTAAGGTTTACGTAACCTTTCCAGCTTAATTCAAAATTACTTAGCTCTCTCTACTAGATTTTCAGAACAGTTTAAGAACAACTTAACGTTAAATATTTGACTGTAGGAGGTGCAGTTGCTCTGATTTTAGCTATACCCACAAGAGATCGTAAAGGACTAGATGATGTTTTAAGCGATGTTTTCGCTAGATCAAAATTTTTCACATTAGTAAAAGTGAATGGAAAAGCAGAAGTAATCAAGGTCGTTGAAAACCCATATTTCGGGCTAAAGTACGGTGTTGGCCCTCTTGTTTTAAAAATGCTTAGGGATGAAGGAGTTGAAGCAGTAATTGTTCCCGAAATAGGTGAGGGTTTAAAGCAGCTTGCTGAGGAATTCGGTATAAAAATATTTCGTAGTAGCGCTGGGGTTAGGGTGGCTAAGGCGTTAGAGTTAGTTACTGCCTAGACTATTACGAATTCGCAATATGGGTCTCCCTTAGCTATACATTTTGTTTCAACAACCCTAACCCTAGTATCGAAGTGTTTTGAACTGAAACCTGCTAGTATACCTCTTAACCAGTGGCTAAATGGCTTATTCGTATTCTTTTCCCTACCAAGCCAACATTCAATATTATTCCATACTTTAACCACTATTTCGTCATCGTTTATGCTTACACTTAAATCTTCAGCTATTCCTGAGGCAAAAAGTATTGCTCTAAGAACATCCCATATATCGCATTTTTTCAAGCACATTTCACGCGATTTATCGTAGAGATATTCACCAACAACGTACCCTTCGTGGAATAGAAACACTTCTCCGCTAGTACCATATTTTTCCCTAATCCTGATAAACAATGCCTTAAGTGTTTTCTCATCGAAAATAACTGCTCTTTTGCCAAGAAATACTTGTGGAAAACGGGAGGTGTCTAAAGTTATTCCGGATGAAATAGGCTCTATAATATTAACCGTTATTCCAGGAACTTTTTCTTCTAAAACCCTTTTGACTTCAGAAGGCGATATTTTTGATTCGCTGAAGTCAAGAAAGAAAGAGAAAGAGCCTTTACTACCCCTACCTACCGGCTCATACGTTGTCATATGAACTAATGTTAAATTGAATTTCGAAAGCGCCTTGAGAACCTCAGCTACAGCATCTATTCCACGGCTTGTTTCTACTAGTAATCCGTAAATGTTTCTTCCGGTAAACAAGCTACCGGAGTTGTCAGGTTTCCTTTCCATATTTGGCATATTTAAACACCTTACTATACGTTTGGCGTAGGGGTTTAAATATTCTAATTATCCTAAAACAATTGGTGAAGTAATGATTTATTTTCTGGTGGAAATAAGTGCCTTCTAAACTCTATCCTAAGGACATTCTGGGAACGTTCTTTACAGAGAATCCGTTTGTCGCTGAAATAGCTTTGGAGTCTAAATTTTCCGATTCAGCTAAGTGCATATCGTTTATTTCCCAAGTTCTCGTAAAATACAATGTTTTTCCTTTAGCTTTCAATATGACATCTACTGTTGATAAACAATATGCCGTTTTCTTCATAGATTATTCTTCAATTAAGGGTTCATTGGAAGATTTAGTAGGTGAACTTAAAGGAAACCCTAATGTTTCCAACGCTAAATTTAGGGTTAAGAGAATTAGGGAGAAAATTATCGACATGTTCGCTAGACCGACTTTCGATCAGGGAAAATATGCGGTATTAGTTTTAACTGCTGACGAATTTAGCTGGGTTTATGAGAAAATAAAGGAAACTTACGGTTCTGGCGGTGAAGCTTTATTTTACCATATAGGTTATAGCTTTGGTGAAGCTGTTGGTGAAAAATACAAAGGTGAGAAAATAACTGAGGATTTCATTAGAGAAGATTTATTGGCGTTTCAAGCATTTGGATGGGGTATTCCAGAAATATTGAGGATGGATCTTGAAGAATGCGTAGTAATTCTTAGATTTTATGATTTATTCGAAAGCATACATGTGAAAGGTAAGAAGAACAGGCCAAACTGCCACTTTGTTAGAGGGTATCTTGCAGGCCTCTTTAGCAAGTTTTTCAATAAGAAAATGTTCGCCATAGAAACGAAATGTATTGCTAAGGGAGATCCACACTGTGAATTCATAGTAAAACCTTAGCAATATTCTAAAAAGCTCCTCCTTCCAACGCCACCGTTTCCCATTTCGGATAAAAGTGATGGGCTTTTTAGCTAAGCTACAACCATCATAGCTTCAGTTAAAAATAAGAACGTAAGCAATCCTAATTTATTTTTATTTAACACTACAATATACATGGTTATTTACAATGCCGTATTAAGGTCTATATGCGTTTTATTAACTATTTATTTAGTGTTTGAGTTCTGAAAATAAACGTTATATCTGCCTAGTGATGTAGTGGTTAAAGGAGATGAGTGCTATGGTCAGTGACCTGTTTAGTCCGAAGAGTTTAGCTGTTATTGGTGCTTCAAGAAACCCTGCTAAAGTAGGGCATACTGTTCTTAGAAATATTGTTGAAAGCGGGTATAAGGGTAGGGTTTACCCTGTAAACCCTAAGGCTGATGAAATTCTTGGTTTAAAATGTTACAAGTCCGTACTTGACATACCCGATGATGTTGATTTAGCTGTAATAACTGTTCCAGCACAAATAGTTTTAGATGTTGCTAAGGAATGTGGTGAAAAAGGCGTTAAATACTTAGTTGTAATATCGGCTGGTTTCAAGGAAATAGGAGGTGAAGGCGTAGATAGGGAAAAGGAGCTAATCAATATTGGTAGAAAGTATGGTATGAGAATTTTAGGTCCAAACTGCCTCGGCTTCATAGACACGTTTACACCTTTAAACGCAACATTCGCTGCCGTAATGCCTAAGAAGGGAAGAATTGCGTTTATTTCCCAAAGCGGAGCTCTAATAACAGCTATCCTGGATTGGTCCATTAGGAGAGGTCTTGGATTTTCCAAAATAGTTAGCTTAGGAAACAAAGCTGACTTAGACGAGATAGATTTCATTCAAGCAATAGGTCAGGATAAAAATACTAAGGTAATTCTACTCTACGTTGAATCCATTGAGAAAGGCAGGAGGTTCATAGAGGTAGCTAGGGAAGTATCGAAAGTAAAGCCAATAGTAGTAATAAAGGGTGGCATAACTGAAGCTGGAGCTAAAGCAGCAATGAGCCATACAGGCGCCATGGCCGGTAGCTTCACATCATACAGAGTTGCTTTTAAGAAATCAGGTGTTTTAGCTGCTAACACTTTAAGTGAACTATTCGACTACGCTATGGCATTCAGCAACCAGCCAATACCGGCAGGTAATAGAATAGCTATAATAACTAATGCTGGAGGACCTGGAATATTAACCACCGATTTAAGCGTAAAGTACGGGTTACGCTTAGCTAGCTTCAACATGGACACCATAAGTAAGTTAAGATCGAAGCTTCCCCCAGCAGCCGCAATATATAATCCAGTTGATGTTTTAGGTGACGCTAGAGCCAATAGGTATGAGTTTGCAATAGATACTGTGTTAAGCGATGAAAACGTTGATGGATTAATAGTTATACTGACCCCTCAAGCAATAACAGAACCTGTTGAAACAGCTAAAGCAATAGTTAAAATGCACCGCAAATACCCTGATAAACCCATTGTTGCAGCATTTATTGGCGGCGACATTGTACAGGAAGCTGCGAACATACTTATCGAACACGGTATTCCATGTTTCGACCTACCTGAGAGAGCAGTAGTAGCTATGAGCGGGCTATGTACATATAGAGAATACCTCGAATTCTTTGAGAAAATCATTGAGAAGGAGGTTAAGTTTTACGATGTTGATTTTGAAAGAGCTAGGAGAATAATAGATAAGGTAAAGAGTGAAGGTAGAAAGGTACTGCTAGAAGTTGAAGCTAAAGAGCTTGTTAGAGCCTACGGAATACCGACCCCAATTACTGTTTTAGTGAAATCGGAGGATGAAGCAGTTGAAGCAGCAAGTAAAATGGGCTACCCTGTTGTGTTGAAAGTTGCTTCTCCACAAATACTTCATAAAACAGATATTGGAGGTGTTATTTTAAACATAAACTCTGATAATGAAGTTAGGGAGGCTTTTAGAACAATACTAAGTAGGGTTCGTAGGTATGCTCCTAGAGCAACACTTTACGGTATTACTGTTCAGAAAATGGTTCCAAAAGGTAGAGAGGTTATTGTTGGGGTAACTAAGGATCCAACTTTCGGACACTTAATAATGTTCGGTTCCGGAGGTATTTACGCGAACATACTTAAAGATGTATCTTTTAGATTAACTCCAATAACGCTAGCTGAAGCTAAAGATATGGTTAGAGAAACTAAAGCATACGCTCTACTTAAAGGTGTTAGAGGAGAATCACCTGCTGACATAGCATCTGTAATTAATGTGTTATTAAGATTGAACCAGCTAGTTCAAGAAATACCCGAGATAGTGGAAATGGATATTAATCCTCTATTCGTATATGAGGAAGGAGAAGGCTGTATAGCCTTAGATGTTAAGGTAGTAATTTCTTAAGGTGAAAGGTAAATGGTTAAGTCAATATATATAACCGGGGTTGGTTGTTGCGGTAAAACACTAATCACCTACGGGTTAATAAGGAAATTTAGAAGTGAAGGATTGAAAACATCGTATTTTAAACCTGTTTCTATTGCTAGAAGGAAAATGCCTACAGGAAAATTTGCTGACACGGACGTTATTGCTTTAAAGGAGGCCTTGAATCTTAAGGAACCTTTAGACATTATTTCACCTGTGGTGTTGTCTGAAAGATACCTTGAACTAAAACATAAACCAGATGATGTTAAGAAGAAAATTGAGCAAAGTTTTCAACTATTAAGCGAAGGGAATGATGTTGTAGTTATTGAAAGCCACATATATCCTGAAGTTTTATCCATCATTGGATGCAGCGTTCCTGAATTAGCTAAAATGTTTGGTTCCAAAGTTATTTTGATTGTTAGCTGTAAAACCGAAGACTCAATTGATGTTTTAGTTGATAAAGTAGCTTTGTATAAGTGCTTCTTGGAGAAGCATGGTGTAGAACTTCACGGAGTAATTTTAAACACCATACCGTTACCTTACATTGAAAGGGTAAAGGGGTTCATAGCTCCTTCAATTGAGAAGTTAGGTGTTAAAGTTCTTGGGCTAGTTAGTGAAAAACCTAGGCTAATAGCACCTACTGTTAGAGATATTGCTGAATCCCTAGGTGCCGAAGTTTTAGAGGGCGAAGAATACCTTAACAATTTTGTTGAAGACATCCTAATAGGCGCTATGAGCCCTGAAGCCGCTATAAAATGGTTTAGGAGAGCAACTAACGCTGCAATAGTTACTGGTGGTGATAGAACAGACTTGATAATTCAAGCAATAGAAACTAAACCTAGCGTAGTAATTTTAACCGGAAACCTATATCCAGCAATAGGGGTGCTCATAAGGGCTAGGGAAGCTAAAGTCCCAATACTGCTAGTACCTTACGACACATACACGACAGTTGAGAAACTTAGGGTAGTGCAGGGAATGGTAACACCCGAATCTCTAAAAGTAAGGGATAAAGACATACTTGATGTAATAGAGAAAGATGTTAAATGGGAGGAAATATTAAACGAAGTAGTTAAAAGCTAATTTTTCATCAACACTTAATTTCTGAAAACAATGTGGAAGGAAAAGATTATGTTAGTTTTTCAGATATTTTTCTTAGTCTTTCAGAAACTTCTACACATAAGTCCTTATTGAGCCATATTGGTGGTGTATTAACCCATCTTACCCCATCATGATATGACATTGTTATTCTTACTCTTCTCCCGAATTCCGTATCATATATTCTAACCCATAAGTTTACTTTCCTACCCGAAACCCTGAAACCTCCACTTAATTCCCTACTTCCTTTCCTTTCAACATCAACTATGATGGTCATGTTAATCACTTAAAATACTTACTTACGTTTAAGAGTAATCTCACATAATAATTTTCCTTACGGAGAATTCACCGCTTCTTCCATTGTTGATACTAATGAGTTTAAACAATGTTTAAATATTTTTACTACCTAGGGGAAATAGTTTTTGAAACACATTCCCACATATAGGTTGGTTTAGATGCTTTCGGAAAATAGGGAAACATCGTTTATTAGAGATGCTGTTTCGAAAGTAGATGATAATGTAGACTCCATGGTTGTGTTAGCAGAATCTAAGCTGTTCATTATTCCTAAGGTTCCTGATAAAGGATTCATCGTTGAATCTAGGGTTTTAAGGGAACATGTAGTTAAGGGAAACTATGTTGCATACTTCATTGAGCCTTTCGAAGATAAAGTATTTTGGCTCATAGATGCTCCAGAGGAAATTAGAAACGTTCTTGAAAGTGTTCTTTCGAAAATGCCTAGGGAAGTAGCTAAAGAGTTTGGAGATGCTGGAACAGAGGTTTCAATCGTTAAATACTCTATTTCAGAAGTAACATTGGATTTCGAAATAGAAGGGTCCAAACTCATACTTAAGCCTAAGGAGAAAACCGACGGTAAAAGGTTCTTAGCCAATGTTGTTAAAGCTGTTGTTTACTTTGGAGGAAGCTTTTGCTGCCCAATGAGCATCTACGCTTCAAAGCTTCTAGAAACATGGAAACATAAATACCCGGAAAACCCCATGCTAAAGCTTATTAAAGCTAAAAATTACGAAGGCTACAAGGGTATCGATTCATCATTAACACTAAAAATAATCGTCGATTTCGAACAGCAAAAACCATAGAGCCAAAGCTTTAGTGTGTTTTAGTATGAAAACTGAAACTAGTGAATAAGAGGTTTATGGAAGCTTTTTCTCCTTAATAACCAGTTTTATTTCAACATTTAGCTTAGCTGCTGCTTCGTATGCTTCAGGATCAATAAAACCGCCTATAATTACTGCTTTAGGCTTAACGCCTTTAACTTTTTCGTAAAGCTTCATTATCCTGTAAAGCTCAGCTACATTGCCCTTAGAAACCCTAGATTTAACTTCAACTAAAACATGTTCTCTATCGCGAACTACGATATCAACTTCAACTACTGAAGGATAGCCATAAACAAAACCTTCATTATCCCTATAAATCCATTGTTCAATCTTAGCTGTTCCAAGAACTTCTTCAACAACGTACTTCATAGCTTCCCTAAACCCTGCTTCACTTAAAACACCAAATCTATGAGCAATAACTGAAAGAACCCTACGCAAATCCCTAATTTCCTCCTCAACTCTAACGAACCTTTCCTCTAGCGCCTGCTGTCTTTCCTCCAATTTTTGCTGTCTCTCTTCGAGTTTAGCGAACCTTTCTTCAAGCTGAGCAAATCTTTCTTCTAGTTTTTGCTGTCTTTCCTCTAGTTTAGCAAATCTCTCAAGTAGTTCTTTGAATCCTAGAAACCCCATGAGCACATATCTGAATTCTCTATCTTCCTTTAATGTTTCCAGTATTTTCTCTTTCTCCTCCTTAGTAAGAACCCTATTAACCATATTTTTCCTTCCCCTTTCTAACATCCTAACTTCTATTGACTATCTAATAAAACTTACTTTGAGCTTAAATTAGAAAATTAAGGGAGTAAGAACATTATATTTCTTATTTTAGCATTTGATTTTCTGCTGTAGAACCGTTTTTCCAGCATGGGTTTTGATAATGTATGTGTTTCCTTTGGGGACACTTATCTCTAGTAGTACTTCCCTGTACATTCCTTTCTCTAGGAGCTTAACATATTCTACAATGAACTGTTTCCCTTCGATATCTGTTACTTCTAAAAGCGTTTCCTCTATGTTTCTGTTGAAGAACCATATCCAAACTTTGAATACGCATTTGTCTCCTATTATTTCAGGCTTAGATGTTAGCATTGAGTAGCTTTTCGTAGACCATTCAGCAATACTCCATCCCTTAGTGCTTTCCGGTCTCGCTCCAATAGTTTCTATGGAAGCATACGTTATTTCAGGTTCTACTTTAAGCTTAACCTTTCCTTTTCCTTCAGCATTAGACCATGCTAGCATAACCGATAAACTGTACTTTCCAGGCTTAATTCTTAGTGGTTGGTCCCATCCCGGAATAACCATTAGTATCCTATAGCATTCGACGTTTAAAGTGTAAATACATGGCATAAGAATTTCATATTCCGCCTCATCCGCTTCCAGAATCGCTTTTCCGTTTAGAACTATTCTATCTAAACCCTCTACACTAACAACTTCCGCTCTAAGCCTTATGTTCCCTTGAAACTCCATGTTTATTGTTCCTATGTTTTCGAAAAACACCTTCCCCTTTCCGGAATCAACACTAAACTCTAGAATTAAAGTCTCCTCTTCTCTCGAAATGTTCCTAGCGGAGTTTATTGCTAATGCTGTAGCTATTAATGCTATGATGAACGCTATAGCAACTATTTTCCCTTTCATACTTTCTCACACATTTAGATAGAATGTTTTGTAATACTAAATAAGACTAGGTTTTCGAACACTTAGAGTTTAAGAATTAACGTTTTTGAGAAGGCTAATGAGGTTTCGAATGCAGACTTTAGCGTATTTGTAGTCGCAATTAACTATGCACTTTTCCTTACAATGTTTTCTGGGTCGCCTCTATGTTTCCATAGTCCTTTTCCAAAGCTTATAACAACTATTCCGAGAGCATCGATTAAGTGGTCGCTTATGATGGGTTCGTCTAGGTAGGGGTTTATTATGAGTTTGACTTTAACGTTTTCAACATAATTGCTGTTTAGCACCAAGCTTACTCTAGCGTCTTCATCGATCACGTATACTGGTGCTAAACCTCCAGCAGTATATGCTTCTTCAAGTACGAATTTTCGGGGAGGCCATATCCCCAATTTTTCAGCTATACTCTGTGGAATAGCTAGTTCTGGTTCTTCTGTTTCATACCCTGAATTCACTAGGGCCTTCAATATGGCGCATTGGTTTCTAACACATAATCTAATCTTTACCCTAACACCCATACCTAATCAACCTTCTTGTAAATACCAAGCCTTCTTACCCTGCGGAAAACACCTATTCTCCTCTTAACCGCTAATTGATGTTTCACTTAGACGCTCCCTCACACTAAGCTATCTTCTCAAACACCTATATAGCTATGGTTCAATCAAATATAGGCTACAAACTAGCTACTAACTTTTGCTTATCAAAGCTTTTTCTCCTAGAAAAACACTTATTACTTTAAGGAACTCCTTCGGCTCCTCAGGACTTATATAGTATTTTCTCCTCCCACAACACTCTATAATAACTGTTCTTTCAAGGTCTGTTGCGTAAAAATAAACTCTCTCCTCGCCATAGCTCATTTTAGAAGACATTAGTTGCTTAAAAACCCATAGTGCAGCATGCGTTAGAAACCAGCTTTCAACTCTAAAATCCCTAAAAACCTCTTCAACACTAGCTTTCCAAATCTTCAAAACCTCACCGTAAGGAATAAAAACATCACCCATTAAACGCTTAACAACAATACCTCTCGTAGTTAAAACATAATACCGAGGAACATGGGCCTTAACAAAAACAAATCCAGCAACAACGAACATAGCCTCAACAATAACAGCTGAAACATAACCCCCAAGGAGAAGTATTAAAGCAATGCAGAAAAGAGAGAAGCAAAGGGGGAACCAAAGCCCCTTAAAAACTCTGAAAAAAGAATTAGGAGCAACCCTAAACATGTAAACAGCAGCACCAAACCCCTCCACAAAACCACCCGGTGCCCGAGGAAACCTAGAGCTTCCTCCTCTAAGAAAACATTAGTAATCTAAACCGAAATAACTCTAACCCGTAGTAAGCAAGCATAAGAGGTGAATGTTTTTCGTGGTAAGATATATTTAGTTTTGGGTTCTAAGTTGGTTTCTGATAGGATATGTCGTTGTTCATTAAGTTTGCTAGGAAGTATTTTGAGGAGTCTGAGAAGGATTTGGAAAGAGCTGTTAGAGCACTTAACTTAGATGACTATCCCCAAGCTGTTTTCTATGCTCAACAGTCTGTTGAGAAAGGAGTTAAGGCAATGCTTGAAGTAAGAAGGAAAGTTGTTTATAACCATGGGCCAGAGCTTATAGGGATATTTAGCGAGGCATTTTCCAATGAATGGAGGAGAGAATATGATGTTATTGTTGAGGCTTTAGAGTATTTAACAGAGTATTACACTAGAGCTAGGTATCCTTTCCTACTCAAAGGAGAAGTTTATGGCCCAAGCGACATAGTTTCTAAGGAAATAGCTGAGAAAGGTGTTAAACTAGCTAAGAAAGCTCTCGAGGTGGTAAGGGATTTCCTTAGAAGAAACAGTGTTATCTAAGCTTAGAAGCTTCTTTGAAGGGAAAGGTAGGAAGGTTTTAGGCATAATTGTTTTTGGAAGCTACGTTTACAGCCCAATGAAAGCCCACGACATAGACTTAGTAGTTATCGTAGATAAGCTAGAAAACGCGAGGGAAAAAGTGGAGTTGGAAGTTGAAGCTTCAGTAGAGCTTAGAAGAACCATTAGGAAACCCGCGGACATCCATGTTTTCGACCCTGAAACCTTTAGGGAAAACCTTGAGCCAGGAAGCTTCCTTTCAGGATTAGCATTAGGATACAAGATCCTCTACGATAGAATAGGCTTGGAAAAAACAATAGAGGAACTCGTTAGGAAAGTAGGTGAAACCGAAGGATACGTTTACGTAAAAGAGAGAAAGTGGAATCTAGCATCAATAGCTAAAGCAAAAACTAAACATCTAAAAACAAAGAGTTAATCCCAAGTCCTTTGAAGCCAAAAAGCACAAATGAAAATATAGGCGAACACTTAACTCTACGATTGCACCAGGAAGTTCACTGTTAGAAACGCGCCAACATAGATTCGCATTGTTTTGAAAATTAACCAGCAACTCTATCTTTCGGAGGCATCAAACTATATTTTAGAGGGGATAAGGTGGTTTCGGAAAAGAAAATTCCGAGAATACTTAGGAAAATAGAGGAAGTAGAGGTTGAGAGAAAAAGGAAGCATAAAGCACCGATAAAATGGAAGAAAATGAAGATCAAGAAGTGATAGCTTATGGGATTAAGGGTTAAAGCGAAAATATGCTATAATAACAAATGTGTTAAAGAAAACGCACTCTTAAATACAGGGTTTGAAACTGATGAACCGGTTGTTTCCTTACCTATAAGGTTAGCTGAAAAACTAGGTTTAAATGTTCTTTCGCCAGTAGAGTTCGAAGGCCCAGGCTTCACTAAGGGAACAGCTTACTTCGGAAACAATGTTACAGTAGAGGTCAGTTTAAATAATGAAACCAGAAGGGTTATAGCGAAAGCACTTATTACTCCAGGGGAAGAGGAGGTCATTGTTTCAGATAAGTGTATTGAAGAATTAGGCTTAATATTAGACTTAAAAAGAGGTAGAGTATGGTTTTCCTAAAACCGAAATTTCAAAGCTGATAATTTCTCCTGAGGGAGCATAAGCAAGCGTGTTTAAAACAGTTTCAATATTCGTATGGTTCTTAGCAAACTTTGTAATCACATTATTGAGTAAGTATTTTTCTCCGTTTTATTTCAGAGGTTTTGATACTTTAGACTTTTTTGCGAGAATTATCGCCGCTATTGTTAGAATTACTGCTGATAAGCCGTAGGGTACTATCGGGCTTATTGCATCGTAAAGTATTCCTCCTATTAATGGTGCTGGTATTGAGGGAATTATTCGAATAGTGTTTACTGAAGCATATGCTTCACTCAACCTGTTTTTGTTTGCTGCGAGAGCTACAAGTTTACTGAAGGAAGGTACCCATGCTGCAACGCTTAACCCTATGAGAACATAGGCTACTAAGGCTCTAAGCCGTGGTGTAGGGTTAAGTAAAAACAGTGTAGATAAAGCACCTAAGATTTCCGATATCATCAATATATTAGTGGACCCTAACCTATCCGTTAACCTGCCTAGAAATGGAAGAGTAGATGCTTGAGCAATTGACTGAATTGTACCTAATAACCCCACGATAGCTTCATTGTAACCGTAATTGTACATATGTGCGCTCAATAGGGGAAACCATAAGCTCCATCCGAACCTGTCAAGCACCGATACAGTATATACGAAGATAAGTGATGGGTTAGGTTTGAATACTTGACGATAAGCATCAATGAGACTTACATACTCTTGCTTTTCCCTCCTAACTTCCTCAAGCGGCTGCGTTGTAAGAACCTGGAAAACTATAAGTCCGATAAGTGAAGATACCGTTAGGAATAGGAATGCAAATTTGAACCCTCTACTGTACGCTATGAAACCTGCAGTAGCAGGTCCTATGCAACGGGTAATGCTGAAAACAGCCCCTGTAATTCCGACACCAACCCCTAAGCCTCCAACACCTATACTGTGTGCTAGGAAAACTGAACGAGCAATCTGGCCCGTAAGAAACGATATCATGTAGAGAATATAGGATATTATCAGTAGAGGCAATGTTTTCGACAAAGTCAGTATTAACGATGCTACAGTTAAGGCCAACATGCTTAAAACAATACCGAGCTTAGACCCCCATTTTTTAACAAAATACCCTATAAGAGGAGATGAAACAGCACCAACTAAGCTAGCAATAGTTGAAGCTAAACCGATAGTGCCCATATCAAAACCTAAATAGGCTAAGTATAGCCCGTAAAGCGCCATGTACCCTCCAACAACAACACCTCTAAAAGCATTCATTAAAGCCAAGCCAACAACATTCCTACACCCATGATACTCGCTTAAGCCGCTCATCAGCTCACCGCAACTTGCTTTTACCGCTTAAACGCCAACACACTATCATGAAGTAAAGTTGGTGCAAGACAAATACTTATGCATAACTCATCCATATCGCCTTAGCATATACTAGCATGGAAGAAACTATCAAACCCAGCTCTCACAGGCTAAGTAAACTTTGAGTTAACATTTAAATAATTTTACCACCTCTTACTACCTGGTGGTATCATGGGTGTTAGGAAAATAAGCGTTAGCATACCTGAGGAGCTTTTAAAGAAACTAGACATGTATGCTAGGGCTGAGGGTCTCTCCAGAAGCAAGGTCATAGTGTATGCTGTTAAAGCATACCTGAGAAAATACGGTGTAGTAGCTGAGGAAGCTAAGGGATACCCTACTGTTCTATGGAAGCTTAGAGCTACCGGGGGTATTAGGTTAAGATCCCCCAGAAGGGTTGGGAGGAAGATTAGGGGGGAATGGGTTATTGAGAAGTTTTAGATACAGGTATGAGCAGGATGGACTAGATGAAGATGGAGAGAAAATACCTGACATACCCATAATATACCTTGCCATAGAAACCGAACGCGGCAGAGCTAGGGGACCAGCAATCCTAGATACAGGATTTGACGGAGGAATATACCCTAACATCCAAGTAGTACAGATACTGGAAGGGTTAAAACCGGTTAAAACTAAGCGCATAGAAAACCCCCTATATGAACCTGTTGTTTGCGAAATTTTCAAAGCAAAAGCAAGTCTAGCACATCCCAAACTAAACCACAACATCCCATTAGGGGAAGTCAACGTTTACGTTCCGGTCGAACCCGAATACCTATCCGATGAAGTCCTCGTAGGTAGAGAAATAATAAACAAGTTCAAACTTAAACTAGATGGAACATGGGTTAATGTTGAACTCCCCAGAGTTTAAAAAAGTACCTGTTTTAATGCTTGAATGTTAAACGGAGCTTAAGTAGTAGCTTACTTTCTAAATTAGCTAGAGCATAAAGTTAAAGGCTGATGTTACATATTGAAGTATCCACGCTTCATAACACCCAATTGGAAACCCTACGATGTTGTTGAAGTAACCGAGCTTACAAGGAAAATTGTGTGTAGGAAAGTTGGAGGTATTGAAGAGAGAAAGTATACGAGCTTCTATGTTGCAGGAGTTTATAGGGGAATCGTTACCGGATGTATTGTTGGATGCAATTTAAGATGCTTTTTCTGCTGGTCCCCTATTTCAAGAGATTTCCCCGAATTCTACGGTAAATACTATAGTCCAGAAGAAGCCGTTAACGAAATGGCTAAGCTTGCAAGGAGAAGCGGTATTAGGAAAGCTAGGCTTTCATGCGGTGAACCAACGATTTGCTGGAATCACCTACTAAGGGTTTTGAAGCTTATAGAGGAATCACCATATTTCGACCTGTTCATACTTGAAACTAACGGAATAGTTTTAGGCTTAAACCCCCAGTTAATTAGTGAGTTAAAGAAGCTTTCTAAACTATATGTTAGAGTTTCAATTAAAGGAGGTACCCCTGAAGGATTCGAATTTAGAACTGGAGCTCAAGGTACCGCGTTAAACCTACAGTTTTCCGCAGTAAAAGCCCTTGCAGAAAGCAATATAAGATTCCACGTAGCTGCAATGACCGATCCTAGAATTATGAGTAGTGGTGAAAGGAAAATGTTAATTGAAAAACTAAGGGATATCGAGCCTAAACTTGCCATCTTACTTGAAGAGGAAAATGTTGACCCCTACGATACAACACTGCTTAGATTGGAAGCAGCTAATGTGAAACTTAACTGGTAAATCGGCTATGGTGCTACGTGAACTACCGGAATTATCGATAATGCTGCTGAATGGTTTTCACTTAACTGCTTAACCCTATTCTTTAAAACGTTCAGCATGTCAATGTAGTATAGGAACGGTTTTCCTTCGGAACATTTTATTCTCCAATACCTTCTGGTGTCTTCCCTAATTCGCTTAAGCCTTGCTTCTAAAACACTGTTTAACTCTTCCTCTGTGAGAACATGCCGTTTCCTGATTAACTCCATGGCTTCGAGAACCGATTTCTCATAGAAGTCAAGTACTGTGTAGTCAGCTATTCTCAAATGCAACTTCCACTGCTTAACATCCAATTTTCCACAAACCCTAACAGTTTCAACAGCAAGATTCTCAACAAACCCTACGAACCTACTTCCTAAAACGAGGAGAGGCGAAATATATGTTGAAGCTAAAACAAGTCCTTCCGAAAGCTCATAAGGTATTTCGGCTTCTTCCGAAACAATAGAGGATAGCTTTTCAAGTTCAGGTATTGGGTAAACTATTTTTCTAAAAGGGCTTCCTCCCAAATACTTTCCAACTTCACCACCGTATTTTTCAGTTAGTGTTGGCGGTAACCCTAAATTCCTATATTTAAACCTGTTCGCAAGCCACCTAATTGCTTCACTAACGTTTTCCTCATCTAAATCGAAGAGAACTATTCCTCTAAGATTCTTAACTAAAGCAGCATACCTAGCAAACACCGTTTTTCTCCAATAAAACACTATTCCATAGTGGAAATATAGTTTCTTCCCAATGGTTTTAGGAAACTATGTAAACCACCATTTCCCACTTTTCAAATCTATTACTATGCCTAAAGCTTCAATGCACTTATCCGACATAATT
>CAZGLL010000003.1:0-72144 GCA_964526225.1 uncultured Desulfurococcales archaeon
AGGAACTTGCTAGATCAGTAGGTGTTACTAGGCAAACAATAATAGCTATTGAGAAAGGAAAGTACCTTCCATCACTAACTTTGGCTTTAAAAATAGCTTACTTCTTCAATGTGCCTGTTGAAGAAATATTTAGGCTTAAGAAGGAATGCAACCCTAAGGGAAGGGCCACTAAACAATGAATAAGCCTTGGATAAACTATTTTGTGCAAAGCTTTCTAGCTATGGTAGCTATTTTCGTTGTTTTAGTAATGCTTAGCTTACAACACATAGTTATAGTTGCTTCAATAGGTGCTTCAGCATTTATAGTTTTCACAATGCCTAGAAGCGTAACTGCTAGGCCGAGGAACGTTATTGGAGGACACATAATAGGGTTCGTGAGTGGATCCCTATGCTGGTATGTTGGACTATTCTTTCCCCAAACAGAACCCATAATTACATCGGCCATGTACTCTTTAGCTGTAGGATTGTCGATACTTCTAATGGTAATTACTGATATGGAGCATCCACCAGCTTCCGGAACAGCATTAGCTACAGCTATTAACGGTTTTAGCTTCAAAATACTTTTAGCATTAATTATAAGTACATGTGTTCTCTCAATAATAAAGCATGTTTTAAAGCCCTACCTTAAAGATCTAGTTTAGCTTTTAAAACCTGCTATTTTAGGTTTAGGAATTTCAACAACCCGTTTAAGCCATCCACCTTTAGTAAGCCACATTAGTGATAAGGTTCCGGAAACGATATTGCTAATAGACATTGCTAACCAAATACCCCAAGCACCTAAGCCCAGGTTTAAAGCTAAAACATAGCTTAAACCTATTCTTAAAACCCAAAGTCTAAGTATTGATAGTAAAGCGAAGAAGCTAGTATGCCCTGAGCCTCCTGCAACAGCACCTGTTACGAAGAATAGAGCGAAGAAGGGTAGTGAAGGTGTCATAGCGTTTATGAGCTTTTCTCCTTCAGCAACGACAGCTACATCGCTTATGAAAACCGAAATAACCCATTCCCTAGCTAACCAAATACCTAAACCGCCGATTGAAAGTATTGTCGCGGTAATTGCCGAGGAAATGTACGCTACCTTCTTAGCTCTATCGTAGTTTTCCGCACCAATGTTCTGACCTACCATTATTGAAGTAGCTCTGCTAATACCCCATGTGAAAGCTTGTATAATATCGATAACTCTTATTACAGCACCATAAGCTGCGATAGCGACTGAGCCGAAGCGTGAAACAAGAGATGTCATAACGGTGAATCCTAAAGCATTAGATGATTGCTGAAGTGTAAGGGGGGTACCTATTTTGAAAATCTTCCTAACCCACCAACCCTCAATTTTTAAGTCGCTAACACTTAGCTTAATACCTCTAAATCCTCTGATTAGAAAGTATCCTCCAGCAATGGAAACTATTGATCGTGAAATAACTGTTGCAACAGCTGCTCCAACAACACCTAGTTTAGGTAGGCCAAGGTAGCCGAAGATAAACAGCGGGTCGAGAACAATGTTTGTAAGCGCCGAAGTAATGCTTAACCAAGTAGGTGTTCTAGTATCTCCAACAGCATTAGCTACCGTCATAAATGCGAAACCTAGGAAAACTAAGGGAACACCTAAAAATATCGTTCTAATGTAGGATACAGCTAATGGATATATGTCCTTAGGTACACCCATTAACTCCATAACGTTAGGTGATAAAGCATATCCTAGTATGGATAGTGTTAAGCCTAAGCTAAGTATTGAAGCTACGAGTTGTCCAGCACTCTTACTTGCAGGTCTAAACTCTCCAGCACCGAAATATTGGGAAATAATTGAAATACCTGCCGTAGCATACCCCATACCTAAAGAGTAGAAGAGCATTATTAGGGGCCAAGAAACAGTTGGTGCTCCGAATGCTTCTCTACCTAATTTACCTAGCCAGTAAGCGTCAACTAGGTTATAGGAAATGTTTACAAGATTAGCTAATATTATGGGCCAAGCTAGCCAGAAAATAGTTTTTACAACGGGCCCATTAAGTATTTTCGTTCTTAAAGCGTTAGCTTCTTCCGAACTCTTCATTTCATCGAATCACTAAGTAACCGTAGTATTGCGTTTTACATTTAAAACCTTGTCTTATGCAGTTCTATGTTCGAAAACCGTTATCCTATAGTATCCTCTATTAGGCCACCTAGAACCTTTATAGTAAATGTTTCCAGGAAACTTCAAGTACAGTTCAGCATAGCTTTTCGTTAAACTTGTTCTATGAGCAAGCCATTTTATTTCGAAAAACCCATCACTATCTGTTTTACTTTTCGCAACAACAGTACCCCCTAAAACCTCACTGTGGCATATGAGAAGTACTTCAGCATTCACAACGGGTTTCTCGGAATTTTTCGTAACAAGTCTCCCTCTAAAATAAACTATTTCAGCCCATCTAACGTTTTTAGGAGGAACAGAGTATACTATGAGCTTTGTTTCGACCTTACCTAATCCAATATTTAACGTTACATTTCCTCTTAAAACCTCACTAAATATTCCAATACTGAACGTTAAAGCATAGTTCAATATGAGTGTTGAACAGTTTATTTCGGGTAAAGCAAGGTAAACACGTTTCCTACTGTAGAAACCGAGGCTTCCTAATGTATAGTTGCTTGAGAGAACTGTCTTGCCACTATCTTTAGATTTTAAGTTAACATGCAAAATAACGTCATGATATGTGAATGGTGAATCATTAACTATGTCTAGTTCAAAAGACTTATTTTGCACATTACCTGACACATAAACTTCAATGTCTTTTGTAAACCATATTTCACCATAAAACCTCAAAGCTAAAGCTAGAACTATTGTTATAACTGTAAGCGCCACTAGCTTATTCCTAAGAGGAAACATTTTCAAAGACCTAAATGAAATGTTCTGTACGAGCCTACATTTTACGTTTTCTAACAGTAAACGAATATCTACTTATAACTTAAATTTTCGTAAACAATAAATTACTTTAGAGAATATGGAAGTGTTGAACTATGGTTAAAATTGAACATTATGATTTCGGAGAAATAGTTGTTGATGGTAAAAAGTATAGTAGAGATATAATCATTACACCGAGTAGGATAATCAGTAATTGGTGGAGAATAGAAGGGCACATGCTATTTCTCGATGATTTAAAGGATGTTTTAAATGAAGAATTCGAATATCTAGTTATTGGAACAGGATATTACGGATTCATGAGAGTTTCGGATGAGGTGTTTAAGGAAATGAGTAAGAGAGGCGTGAAAGTTATAGCTAAACCTACGCGTGAGGCAGTTGAAGAATTCAACACTTTATTCTCTAAAGGCGTTAAAGTTGTAGGAGCATTTCATTTAACATGTTAGCTTTAGTTTTTCAATGTTTCAGCAAATATTTTAAGATAATTTTCTAAATGCCTAGTTATAATGAAGTTCTCCTTAACATGCCTATACCCGTTTTCCCCAAGCTCCTTCCTCACTTTTGGATTCCTTATTAAATGAACCACGTACTTAGCTGCTTCATCTACATCTCTAGCGAGATAACCTGTTACACCATCAATTACTTGTAGCTTAATACCTCCAGCCGGCCGAGCTACTACTGGAACCTTCTTCCATAATGCTTCAGTAACCGATAATCCAAATCCTTCTCTTAGGGACATTTGTAATGCTACAGTTGTTGCTCTTTGGAAAGCATTTACTTCTAATGCTCTAACGCCTTTGTAGTCTGTTAGTATGAATATGTTAGGGTCTTCACCTATTTTCCTACATATTTTCTCAAGATAAATTAGCCCATCAGGGTCGTCTGTAGGCATAGTCGTTATTAGAAGCAATTGTACATTACCTATTTTCTCCCTAACTTTCTTGTAAACGTTTATTGCACCAAACGGATCTTTCCATGGGTCAAATCTACTAACCTGGGTCAATATTGGCTTTTCAGAATCCACACCGAACCTCTCAAGAACTTTAAGTACCTCTGTTTCGCTAAGTTCACGGTTCTTAGGGCTTAAAGGATCTATTGATGGAGGCATTGTAAATATTTTAGGTGTAGGAGTATCAGGATGAATAAATTCTTTTATGTGAAATATTGAAGCATCATATTTCCTAAGCATTTCTTTAGCGAAATCCCATATGGGCTTATATGGTGATGTTAAGTCTATGTGGCATCTCCAAATCCATTTGCTAAAGCCCTGCTTAACTAGGGTTCTTAACCCTAGGGGTTGAGGGTCGTGAATAACAATGATGTCCTTCGCTAAATCTATTTTGCTTAAGTTTTCCTTCAAAACGTTCATGTAGAATCTCTTCTCTTCTTCTGAAACCCCAACTTCCATTCCCTGTAGTCCATGGTGTATTTTCTTAGTTATTTTGAAAAACTCGTTAGGAGCTTCTATAACGAACCATTCAGTATCTATCCCAATATCCTTCATCAGAGGCACTAGATTATAGAGTATTTCAGCAACACCACCACCATATGCTGTAGAGTTCACATGTGCAACTTTAATGTTCTCCAATGTTTCAGCGAGATTTAATAGCTCATTTATTTTCTGTAAACCGATTATTTCCTTATATTCAAGAATTCTGCGTTGCAGTAAATCAGAGACCTTCATGCCGCATCACTTAAATTGCTTAATGTAACATATACTATTTGAAGTATATAGAAGTTACCTAGAAATTATCACTTTTGAGAGATAAATTAGGGTCTTCGGCTATGGAGGAGAACATGGACATAATTCTTAAGTCACTAGAAGTCCTCGGAATAAAGGGGTATGAGGGAAAAGCATACCTCACCTTGCTAAGGATAGGCGAGGAAACTGCTCCTAAATTGGCTTCTAAAGCTGGAATACCTTTGCCAAGAGTGTACGATGTTCTTGAAAGTCTATGTAGGAAGGGGCTCATAGAAATTAAGGCTGGTAGGCCAAGAAAGTACAGGGCTCTTCCTCCAAGTATTGCTTTAACGAGATATGTTAGATCATATATTGAGCAAATAATGAGTCTTAACAATAGGGTAGTTGAAGAACTTGAGAAACTCTATAAGACAACGGAAACACATGAACCATACTTATGGGTTTCCCATAGCATGGAAGCGAGTGTTGAAAGAACTATCGAGTGGATTAAGCAAATGACAATTGACGGATACGCTTCATTAAACCTTAACATTCTATCGCAGATACTTACGACACTAACCGATAAGCTCTCTAAGGAGTCATCTATTCCGTTCTCGATAACGCTAATAGAGTATCCTAATGAGAAAGTAATTAAGAAAATTGAGGGTATAAGGAACATAAGGCTCCTATATCAGTCGACAGGTTTCATAAAAGCTTTTGAGCAAGACTTTAAAAGAGCTGTGATTTTCGGTAAAGGATATGCTTTGTTTACAACGGAACCTGAACTGCTTGTTCTTCTAAATGATACATACTATTTCGGATACTGGAGAAATGTTGAAGTAATAAAGGAATTCGAAGTTAGAAGAGGAGATAAGTACTTCGCCAAGCATCAATGGTTAGTCATGCCGATAATAGATAGAGCGCTAAAAGAAAACTACACAGTGCTTGTCAACGTTGTTGGTAAATGGGTCAAAACAGGTAAGCCTGCTGAATTAGAGGCTTATGCTAAGAGAGTTTACAGAAGCCCCGATGATAGAACAAGAACTATAATTGTCGAAACTAAGGAGGGGGAGGAACTAAGTATTGGAGGCTTAGGGGCCTCCGTAGAAGATGTTGAAGCACACTACATTACCGTGGAAATAATCAGCTAATACGTTATTGTTGTTAACCTCTTACCTTCCGATGCAAATACGTGTAATTTATACACTTTTATTTTAACTTGGTCTCCGTGGTCCGCATTGCATTCTAGAAGAACCCTTAGCGATAGTCCATCGCCAACATCGACTTTCGCATATCTACGCGATCCAACATATTCTACTATAACAACTTTACCTTCCAAATGTCCTTCACTAGTTGGTTCTAAAGCTACCGCTTCATCCGGACGTATTCCAATGAAAACTTCACCGTATTCCTTACCTATTTCTGAAGGAATACCTAAACTTTCAACTATCTTATGAGATGTTGGAAGCTTGTAAATGTTCATTGGTGGATCACCTATGAAGTTCGCTATGAAGATGTTTGCTGGGTTATTGTAAAGCTCCTCGGGAATACCTACTTGTTGTACTTCACCCCTTCTCAAAACCATTACTCTATCTCCAACGGCGAAAGCGTCAGCTTGATCGTGGGTTACAAGTATTGTTGTTATTCCAAGTTTCTTCTGTATTTCCTTAACGAACTCTCTAGCCGTAACCCTAATTCTTGCATCTAAATTGCTAAAGGGCTCATCAAGCAGTAGTACGTCTGGTTGTTTAACTAATGCGCGAGCAACAGCTACTCTTTGTTGCTGACCACCGCTCATATGGGCTGGCTTACGGTTAAGTAAATCGGCTATTCCAAGGGCTTCAGCAACCTTTTTAACTCTTCTCCTAATTTCGTCTTCAGGAAGCTTCTTAAGTCTCAGAGGGAAAGCTATGTTCTCATAAGCTGTCATGTGAGGATATAGTGCCCAATTTTGAAATACCATTCCAATGTTTCTATCTCTAGGTTCTACAAAAACTCCGTCTTCAGCACTTACAACCTCCTTATTGCCGATAACTATTTTGCCTTTTGTTGGTATTTCTAATCCAGCAATAATCCTAAGAAGTGTTGTTTTACCCGAACCTGACGGGCCAAGAATTACGAAGAATTCTCCAGGCTTAATTTCAACATTAATATTTTTTAGTGCAATAACCTTTGGTGGAAAAATCTTCCATATGTTAACTATTTTTACACCTTTGGCCATGCCTGTTTCACCTCTTCATAGCCCATCCTCTAAACCCTCTCATGTAGTATCTATTAAATAGGGCATATATTAGGAGAGGTGCAAGCATAGCAATAATAGATCCTGAAGATAGAAGTCCCCAATCAACTTGATATTGTCCTTTAAGTCTAGGTAGCATTTGTGTTACAACCATTTTGTTAGGGTCGAATATTAGCATTAATGCGAAGAAGAAGTCGTTCCAAACCCATGCGAACTGTAGAACCGATGCTGAAATAAGTCCGGGCAATGCTAGAGGCAAAACAACTTTTCTAAAAACTTGGAAGTCCGTTGCACCATCAACTCTAGCTGCTTCCTCAAGTTCCACAGGTAGTAGTGAGAAATAGTTTCTTAGGAAAAACGTTATCCATGGAATACCCCATGATGAATGTACAAGTATTAATCCAAGATACGTGTTTAGTAAGTGAAGGTTTTTTAGAAGAAAGAATATTGGGATTATTGTCATTTGCTGTGGAACAGCCATTAGGAAAAGTATTGTTACAAACAAGTACTTCTTAACAGGTAAGCTGAAGCGTGCGAAACCATAAGCTGTTAAAGCAGCAATACCTACAGGTATTAATGTGCTAGGTATTGCGATTATGAATGAACTAAGTATCCCTTTCCCTAAAGAGAACATTGGATTAAATAATGCATCAACGTAATTCTTAAGAGTAAACGTGAGTGGTGATAAAGCCCACCAACCGTAGAGAACAACTTCTCTAAAAGGCCTAATACTTGTCATGAAAATTCCTATGAAAGGTGTTATCCATAAAACCCCTACAATCCACGCTACGAAATTCAGGACAAGTATTTTAAACGGTGAACCTAAAAGCCCAGGTTTTCTAAGTTTAAACGCTTTCCCCATTACTCCTTTTCACCTCTCATAATGGATTTAATCCAAAAAATAACTACTGGTATCACTATTATCGTTAGAATTGTTGCTACAGTAGCTGACATAGCATAGTCTCCTAACCTAGCGAAGTACTCATACATTAGCAACGCTAGAACTGTTGAAGCTCCTCCCGGCCCTCCTTGCGTTGATGCGTAAACTATGTCAAATATTTTGAGATCCCATAGAATAGTCATGGCGACAACAGTTAACGTCACAGGCTTAAGCATAGGTATTATTATTTTGAAAAGTATTGTTTTAAAATCAGCGCCATCTACAATAGCTGCTTCAATAACTTCACGAGGTAGTGATGATAAACCTGCAGAATACATTGTCACGGTAAAGCCTGACCATAACCATACAGAGCCGAGTATTAGTGAAAACAAGGCTGTATCGGGATATATTGTCCAGGTTTTAGCTAGGAAACCTAAACCGAAAATTCTAAGTAAAAGATTAACTACTCCAAGATCCTTATCGAAACTGAATTGTATGAGTAAGCCTCCGACAATCATGGGTATAACCATTCCCAAGAAAATGAACGATCTAATGATACTACCTCCTTTAACATACTGTAGGAAAACTGCAAATAAAATACCTACAATGAGGGTTAATGGTAAGTGTATAGCTATCCATATGATATTGTGAACTATTGCCCCCATGGGGAAACTTAGTGTTTTAATACCTTCAGGATTAATGAATTTCTTATCGAAAACTATTTTCACGTAGTTTTCTAATCCCGGAGGTCTTTCTACAATGTTTACCCCGAAAATAGGGTTTATGTTGAAGCTTAGAAGAATAGTTGCAATAATAGGGTATACGACAAACACTAATATGAGGATAAGGGCTGGAATAAAAAAGGTAATTCTTTTTGGGGACAGTTTAAGCGATGACATTACCGCGCCTCGCTAGTTTGAAGCTACTCTTTCGGGAAATTCTCAGTTAAAGTATTTAATACTTCATCTAGCTTATCGGGTTCAACCCATAGTAGCTTTAGTTGATCCCAGAAGAGTTTCTGCCAATCACCGCCAACGCTGTCGTCAAGGTCAGGTACAGGCTTCATTTTAGATAGTTTCTCATAAACTACTTGCATAGGTGTCCAGTGGTCTTCAACGCTAACTTTGAGCCATGTTGCATACTTTCCAGCACGTGTTCCAACATGTACTCTTTGCCCTTCAGTTGCTAACCATTTAGCTAGAAGTAATGCTTCCTCTGGGTGCTCAGTGTATTTAGGTACGAAAACGTAGTCAGTACCCATAACAACGCCTTCGCATCCGGGTAGCGGGAAGAATCCTAAGTCGTTGGGGTCGTCAACCATTCCTGTAAGCCATGTTCCCATGAAGTATAGTGCGTATTTGCCGTTCCACCATTCCTCAATTGCCTTGGTCCATTCTATTGGTTCACTAAAGTACCCATTCTTAATGAGAGGTACCAGATAGTTTTCGAAAATCGCTTTTACCTGTGGATCGTTGAATTTAAGCTCACCCTTAATAAGCTGAAGTTGCATATCGATACCGCCGAAGGTTATTATGAAGTGTTCTGTTACGTCGCTTATAGGCCATCCTACACTGTCTCCTGTAACTATGGGTGCTTCAATACCACTAATACCTTTTATCTTGTCAAGCAACTGTAGGAACTCATCCCATGACTTAGGCTCCTGTAATCCATGCGCTTGGAAGAATGATTTACGATACCAGAATCCGGGCTTCGCCCAGGCAGTAAATGGTAATCCATATATTTTATCTCCGCTCTTTACAGGATCAAATATTCCTGAAACGAACTCGTCAGTGTTAACGAGACCGCTAAGATCCATTAGGTGTCCTTTTTCACCCATCTCCTTAACCCACCAGCCCCAAGCAGAAAATACTACGTCACCTGGAGCCATTCCGGCTTCAAACTGGGGTGGAGCTATTGATGCAAGATCTTCGGCTCTGTAAATCCTATATTCCACTTCAATATTGGGATGTTCCTCCATGAACTTATTAAGTACTTGCTGAAAAGCTTCCATTTCAGCGCCCGCCCATGGCCCAATAACAATAAGCTTAACCTTCTCAGTAGGTGTAGCTGTTACAGTTGCTGGCGAAGTTACAGTGGTTGTAGTTGTTACTGTAACTTGCTGAGGCGTTATTGTAGCATAACCTATCCCGTAACCTATTATTATCCCTATTATAATGCCCACTATCAGAAAGGCTATTTTAGAAGTTGTGGGTGCGCTTGCCATAGTTTTACCCGGGTAAAATTTATCACTTACTAGTATATAAGTCTCCAGCGTATATAAGATTAATCTGCTACTTAACTTAGAATGTGATAATTTAGTATGTAAAGAATGGGTAGGTTGATACGGTTTGAAAATTTTAATAATTCATCCACATCTCTCAGTCATGGGTGGAAGCGAAGTATTAACAAAAATTCTAATTAATGAGCTAAATAAGCTAGGACATGAAGTACACGTTCTTACATCCTCTATAGACAAGGACTTTATTTATCAAATAAGTAGTCTGAAAACATTTTTCTTTGAAAGAAAAAGATTCGGTTTAAACGAAGTACACGAAAAAATATTGCAAGTACACTTAACTCTCTTTAAGCTTTTTGAAAAGGAAGAATACGATACAGCATTGATTATGATACAGGAACCTATATATAACATGCTAATTAAAGTAGTGAGCCCTAAAACACCAACAGCAATCTATATTCACTATCCGTTCGAAGAAGAACTTACCAAAGATAACATCGCCGAATTCGTAAAAATGTATCGTTTCCCAGGTTTCTATGAGAAATTGTTTTCCATAGCTGATGTGAGAATATCGAACTCAACATATACTGCTAGAACACTTTATAGAAAGTTTAGAGTAACAAGTTATGTAGTATATCCCGCAATACCCTGGGAGTATTTCGAAGAAGAACCAGCACCGGATAAATTGCCCGATAAAACCATAATTACCGTAGGTAGATTTGTTCCACATAAAAGAATCGATAAATTACTTCAACTATTCAAAAATAAAATTTTAAGAGAAATACCCGAAGCAAAACTAATAATAATCGGCGTGAAAGACCCAAGATACACATCGTATTATGAGAAACTTAGAGAAAATACTGAATCATTAAACAACGTATTGTTTATTGATAAACCGCTTAAACCATCGGAAATGGCCGAGTACTACAGAATGGCTAGGGTATATGTTCATATGAGAGTAGGTGAACATTTTGGCATGGCACCTGTAGAAGCAATGTCACAAGCAACAATTCCAATAATACCTAAGAAGTCAGGTTTAGCGGAACTCATAAGTGATGGTATCGACGGATTCACTTACACTACAGATAATGAAGCCTTGGAAAAGATTATTAGAATTTTAAAAATGAGCGATTCCGAATACATTAGGAAAATTAGGAAAAGATGCTATTATAAAGCACAATACTTTAATCCGAGAAGGTTTGCTCAAGAAATACTAAGCTACATTACTTTTCCTCAGAAATAGCATTTCTTAACTCGGAAGCTACATTTTCGGGAAACTTGTCAACAATGTATACTCCGGCGCCTTTTTCATAGCCACCCCATGTAGTAGTTAAAGGTAATATTTCAATATGCCAATGGTAGAAACCAAGTGAGCTATCATATACTGTGTGAAACCAGAAATTGTAGTCGAAATCTCCCAGAACTTTCCTTAGCGTAAGTAAGGTTCTGCTCAATACTTCGCCTAAATTATACATTTCATTGTCGCTAATGTTTAGGAAACTGTATGAGTGCTTAAAGGGAACAATATATGTTTCATAGGGAACTCTTGGAGCATACGCGATAAGTGAAGCAAATGATTCGTTAGAATAGTAGATTAGTTTCCTATGTGTGGACAATAGGTAGCATAGTGGGCATTCGCTTTTTTCCTCAAAAAACCTTTTGAAACCAAAGATTTCACTCTCAATTTCCGGAGGTATGAAAGTATTAGCGAATATTTGAAGATGTGGATGGGTAATGCTAGCTCCAGCTTTAACACCCCTATTTTTAATCACCATTACATGCTTTATTTTAGGGTCTTCAAGAATACGTTTAATTCTTTCCTTAAGCGCTTTAAGCGCAAAATAAATGTTCCTTGGATCTTTAAGGTATTCTTCTTCGTTATGATTTCTTGTCTCAACAAGGACTTCATGGTAGCCATACGCTAAATTCATGTTTGGTTTAGGAGCTAATGCTGGATACTTATTGGGGAAAACTCTTACAATCCAAGCACTTATCTCCCCACTTTCTTCTTCACTGGAGAAAACATGTTTATCGTTAGATGACGTGAGCAACACTAAAGTAGCTGGTGGTGTATACTTTTCATTCCCAGGACAGAATGGGCAAAGTTCACTTCTAGTTGCAATTGGGAATTTATTGTAACGTGGTCTTTTACCTCTAATTGTTGAAATGATAGTTACTCTTTTAGGATTATGAAAGCACCTTCTAAGGACAGAATCGCTAGTCAATAGTTGGCGCCCCTCTAAAACCACATTTTCAATTATTTTGGAAAGCTTTTAACTATTAACTATAGCGTTTGTTAGAGCAGAAATCTTATCGTAGTCGCTATTAAGCGTTGTGAGAATAGCTTTAAGATTCTCACATGTCGTGTTACTTTCGAAGTAAACAATGTATTTTTCATAGTTTTCCACATAATCTTTAAGAACGTTAATGAGTTGTTCATGTATTCCTATGTACTGTTTCGGCGCTATTGTTTCATTAAGTAATTTTAGGTCATGTTTTAACTTGTTAAGAAATAGTATGTTTGCTGATGCTTTAATGTCTGTCTTTACAGTTAGATTTGCATTAAGAATACTGCTAATGCTCTTAACAATGCATTCATCCTCTATTACTGCTTGCGCGTAGAGGAGAGAGCCCTCAACATGCTCTTTAGCATTAATTACCTCAGCAATATAGGTTAAAGCATCTATTTTCGCTTCAATAGCACCTATTTTCTCTCGGAACTGTAATGTTGCTAAAGCATAGCCTAGAATAGCTGAGGAAATAGCCAAAATGATTATTGCGATAGCTAAAGTTAGACCTACTTTCATAAGCTATTTTACCTCAAAATTAAAGCTACAACATAGATACTTAAGCATTAGGTTGATTCTTTAACTCACTTGAGAAAACGTTTGAAACTACTTTTCCCTGTTATGTCTAATGTAGGAAACTACATCGTTAACCACTTTCTCTAAATCGTTAAGTGACTTTATTTCATGCTTATTTCCTTTAGAATCAACATATGTGAAAGGTATTTTAGATGCCATTTCGGAGTAAATCTGGTTTTTAGATACATAACCTAGTAAGCTATCGCTCATTCTGAAGTATTTTTTAGCAACATCTTTATGTGTCATTTTCCTATTTTCCATTGCTTGGTCACTACCCTTCACTGTTCTAAGGTATATTGATGTGGAAGATTAAATTTTTAAAGTTATCCGCACATTTCTCTATTAAGAAACCATTTAGAGCATTTTATTTTCGCCTGTAGGTGGAAATGAATTATGAAGTACTTGGATGTTTCCATGGTTCAGCTAAAGATTATTGATGGAGATGTTAATGGAAATTTAAAACATACAAGTAAGCTGTTTCTCAAAAACAAGTTTGCTATTCAAAACTCTCATATAACAGTACTTCCCGAGCTATTTGCAACAGGTTTTATGAGTGAAGCAATTAGGAAATATGCTACCAAACTAGAAGATTCTGTAATTGTAAACTTTCTAGCGAAAATTTCAAGAGACTATGAAACTGCAATCATAACTACAGTTCCCGAAGCCTATGGTGGAAAAATATATGATACTGCCGTAGCAATTTCCGAAGGAGAAATAATAGGTAAGTATAGGAAAGTCCATTTATTTGCTAAATTCGGAGAAGACAGAATTTTCAGTTGCGGATTAGACTTTAGTTTAGCAACCATTGAAAATGTAAAGATAGGATTAGCAATATGTTATGATTTAAGATTTCCCGAAATATTTAGGGTGGAATCTTTAGCGGGAGCTGAATTATTCGTAATTCCAGCTGCTTGGGGTAAGAAAAGGGCTTCTCATTGGAGATTACTTATTAGAGCACGTGCTTTAGAAAACCAAGCTTACATTATAGGTGTTGACAGAGTAGGTGGAAGCAACGTATTAGCTGAAGAATTTGCTGGCGAAAGTATTGTTGCTTCACCTTGGGGAGCTGTTGTAGCCAAACTAAGTAGTACTCACGAAGAAGTCAAGTTCGTACGGATAAACCTAGTGTTTCTAAGGAAAATTAGGAAGGAATTTCCCGTACTAAGAGATTCAAAGGTTAATTACTATAGCAAATGGTATTTAAGTGTCAGCCAGCCACCGCCTCAACACTAAGCTTTTCTGTAGTGGTCGGTAACGTTCATCATCCGTTACTTAGTTTTTTACTAAGCAGATATTTTAAGGTATATCCTGTATTTGCCCGGCGTTATCTCTTCTTTATCGCCTTCAACGGTTATGCTGTAGAATATGTTGTTCCTTATGTACTCTGCTTCAAACTTTACACTTGAAGGTCCAATATTTGATTCTATATTTAAGGCATTACTTCCCAAGACCTCGCCAAAAACCTTTAATGCCTCAATAATTCTGTTTTCGAATTCGCTTAAATGTTCATCGTCGATTTTGAAAACTATGTTTTCGCCTTCAAATTTAGGATTCCATTTAGTAAGCCTTCTAACTAAAATCTCGTAAAGTTTCTTTTTCCAATACGATAGTATGAGTTCTCCTGAAACCCTTAATCCCTTAATTTCCATTTGAAGTCTCATTTCCTCATTAAACATTGTTTTCGTTTCTAAAGAAACAACGTACGGATATTCATCGATGTAAAAAACTAGTGTTGCTAGTGATGCTACATGAGGTTCGGGATAGCATTTGCATCCGTAAACTTGGTTTTCCAATCCGAAACTTGCAAATGTATCCTTGATTACACTTAACAGTATATCGCAGAATTTTGAAGCAAGTTTTTCCTCTTCAGAATAGTCCTTAGCCACTATTGTTAATGGGAGCGGCCGTCCATATATTTCAACACAGTTCTTACTGAAAATTTCTGATAACTTATCTATGAAGATTAGAGGATCAAGATCTAACTTAATCCATCCCGTTGGTTGTAGTTCTTCTTTAATCCTGCTTATTTCTTTTTCAACGACCTCCCTAACCCATCCTGAAACACTAGAGTACCCTTTCGAAGACAGTACTTCTCTAAGAACGATGTAGTCGTCTAGCGGAATTGTTATTTTAACACTCTTGTAACTACGTTTTCTCCTACGCGGCATTTAGAATCCTCAAGTAAACTGAGTAATTAGAGGACGTAATTTAAGATTAGCACCAATAGATTCTATACGGAGTATGTAGAAAACATAGTACAATAGTTTGATAGTTCGTAACCACATTAAATATTAGCGCCAGTTTTTTAAATACCTAGAATGGCTGATAAGTGTTGTCATCGCCGTTTGAGAATGTAAAACACATACCTTCATATGAGGAAATAGTGAAGAAAATCGAGAGAAGATATGCTAAACTAGATTCTAAGCTAAGGGAGCTTCATAACCTTAAGGTTAAAAGTAAGGAACTTCAGAGAATAGGTTTAGTATATTCAATGATTAATGACACTTTAGACAATATTGTTAAAACTATGCCACATGTCAGTAAAATACATCCATTCTATAGAGATCTTCTTGACGTTTTAGTAGGTATTGAAGGATATAGGAGAGCTATTCTAAGATTAGCTAATGCTAGAAAAATACTTAGTAAAATACGTAAAGAATGCTTGAATCTTATGAAACTAGCTCAAGAACCTAAGGATTACACACATATTAGAAGAAGTTGCATTGGAAGAATGATGTCTGTTTTACGAAGAAATAGGAAGTATATTGACTTCTTAGCTTCAGCCATAGTTAAACTTAGAAAAATACCGTCAATAAATCCTGAAGAACCAACAATTATTGTAGCGGGAATGCCACAAGTAGGTAAGTCAACACTTGTTAAGGCTATTTCAACAGCAGAACCCGAAATAGCATCTTACCCTTTCACCACAAAAAACCTTGTCGTAGGACATATTTTCCTAAAGCATGATAGGAAAGTTCAGGTAATTGACACTCCTGGGCTTCTAGATAGACCTCTTTCTGAAAGAAACCCTATAGAATTACAAGCTATTATGGCTCTAAAACATGTTAAAGGCGTGATACTTTACCTTTTCGACGTCTCTATAGGATGTTACTATACATTAGATGAGCAAATTAGAGTTTTTGAGGAAATACTTAGTTCCTTCGACAAACCAGTAAAGGTAGCTTTAAACAAGGTAGATATTAAAGATGAAGATAGAGTGGTTAAGGTGAAAAAGCATCTTAAAGAGAAAGGTTTCGTAAAGGTTTTTGAGATAAGCGCTAAAAAAAGATCGGGTTTAAATGAGCTATTAAGTGATTTACTTAAGGATCTCATTTGAAAATTATGTACTTCGCTTCCGTTAATACGCCTTTGTAAAGGAAATCTATTTGTCTTAGAGTTAAGTGTTTATCAAATTCTGTTAAAGCAGAAATACCGTCAATAGGCACTACTACCTTGTAAAGATTCATTGCTGCAGAAGCTACTGTGTGTAAAACACATATGTTAGCTACTGTCCCAACAATAACAACATTTCTTATCCCAGAGACCCTAAGTATATGGTCTAAGCTTGTACCGAAGAATCCATCATACCTCATTTTTTCAATAACTATTTCTTCAGGAACTTTAGGTTTAAGTTCATCGATTATTTCCCAACCCCACGACCCTTTAAGGGCATGTTCACCCCAAATTTTAAATTCGGGATCTCCCGGATAGTGCGTATCTTGAGTGAAAACTCTTAGAACTCCAGATTTTCGTGCTTTTTCAAGCAATTCTTTAATTACCGGAATAGTTTGAGGAGCTGTTGGAACAAAAAGTTTTCCATCAGGCTTAACAAAGTCATTTTGCATGTCAACTATTATTAAAGCTGTTTCTCTACTTAGAAGTTCTATAGGCTCTCTTTTAATGGTATATAATGGCACTTCAACAGTAACCATAACCTAACACCGTTAAAAGTAAATGATGTAAGTGCTTATAAGCTTACCATTTCTACGGTAGCGGTAGATTCTTAAAACATTATTTAATAACAACAATGGAGAATGACTGCATCGAATGTGAGGTAGCGCAGTTTGAAGGAGCTAGTGCTCTTGCTGCTGGCACTACTCGTTGTCTTCTCAAGTATTTCGAAAACCCAACTTTACAGACACTACATTTCATTAGCGCTAGGTCTGTTAGCTTTAGCATTAGGGCTAATAATGCCGAGTAAAGCTATAGATTACGTAAACTTTGATGTTCTCGGGCTAATCGTCGGTATGAGTATAATGTCAGTATACATGGAGATTTCAGGCTTGGTCGATATTGTTGCTTCAGCTATTGAAAGAAAAATTAAGAACGTTTTCACACTTTATTTTCTAATAACACTTACAGCAGGTATCATAAGTATTGCTTTAGAGAACGTAACAGTTGTTTTAATGATTCTCCCTATAGTTTACGCTCTTTCATCAAAGTTTAAAATAGACCCTAGACCTTTAGCTATAGGTGTTGCTTTAGCATCTAATCTTTCAGGATCAGCTACCATGATAGGCGATCCTCAAGCAATAATTACCGCAGGATATTTTAACATAGGTTTTAGCGACTTCATAGTTTATAAGGGTAAACCATCAATGTTCTTCTTCACTATCGCAGCAATGATAGCAGCATGCTTTGCAATATCTTACATTGGATCTAGGAAACACATTAGTGGAAATGTTACTCTAAAAACTAAAGAGAGTAGCGTAAATGTTAGGGACAAGGTTTTTGCCTTAGAAACCATGTTTTTCCTAGGCTTAAAAATAGCACTACTTACGTTTAGATCTATCCTCAACCTCTCATTAACTGAAGTAGCAATAATAGCTGTTGCCGGCCTCTCGATAACTAGGCTTGCTAGTGGAGATAAAATGTCTGTTAAAGATGCTTTGATACGTGGTTTTGAATGGAAAACCGTAATGTTCCTATTGGGTGTCTTTATTCTTTCAGGTGCTTTTGCTGAGCAAAGCTTAGCTAAGGACGTAGCGTATGCTATAATTAGCTATGCTGGTTTAAGCTTATTTACATTGACAACAGCTCTAGTATGGATTTCTGTTGTTATTTCAGCATTTATTGACAATATACCTTACATTACAGTTATGCTTCCTGTAATAGAGGAAATACATGTAAAAATAGGTGTTGAAGCAATAATGTTAGCGTGGGCTCTACTTTTAGGGGCTACATTAGGCGGAAATTTAACGTATATTGGAGCATCAGCTAATGTCATAGCTGTTAGGAATCTTGAGGAACATGGTCACAAAGTGTCATTTACCGATTTTATAAAGCTCAGCATACCCTTCAATACTATTAGCGTTGTTACTGGCTGGATACTCTACGAGATCATATGGGTTCTCGCTTAATTATTTGTACGCAATTTAGGTATTTCCCTTATTTCCTCAAGATTTCGCCAAGAACTCTCATGCCCCGAGCTATTTCGCTTATAGAGTTTGTTATCTCGGAGCATTTGAACTTACCTCTTCAGCTACTCCATAGATTTAGCTTCATTAACAAACGCTATTATAATATTGTTACGTTACTTTGTTTCCAAAGGTACACTCGAATACCGTCGCCATATAGTCAAAATAAGGTTGCATTACTTAGCCATATTAATGTAGAGAGGGCTTAGCAGAATAACTCTTAAAAAATGCATTATACAATATGAGTGCTTGGTTAGGGTGGTTATCATGAGCGAAGCAAGAAAGAAATTAAGAAAAATACTTAAGGATCTAAATATGAAGCATGAAAGAACTCCCGATTTTATTTTAGACGCAGCTGAAAAACTCATAGACTTAGGATATGAAGAGGAAGCAGCAAAACTTCTTTCTAGTTATAAGCGTTTTGAAAGAAACATTGCTGCTGCCTACGAGTACGGTATTCAACTTGTTCAAACTTCCGGAATAAGTTCTTCTGTTGCCGCTTCTCAAATGTTGGAAAAACTTATCGAGATAGAGAAGAAAACGCGGGCAAAATAGTGAAGGAAGAATAATGCTTCCATCTCTACTCTCCTTCAATTATCGCAATTGCTCTAACAGGCGATGCCGAACCCTTTCTTATTTTCAGAGGTAGACCTATGAATTTAAACTCTGCTAATCCTACGAGTTTGTCAAGGTTTGTTAAGTTCTCGTAGAGAACAATTCCCTTAGGAAGCAATGTCTTATGTGCTGGAAAGGGGTAATGGTCAACGCTTGGAGCATCGAATCCTACACCATTCACTTCCAATTCTGCAATATATTTGGAAGATGCCCAGCCAAGACCTGGATGATTGAAGAAGTCAGCTGTACCTATTTTTCTATCATAACCGGTGTAGAATAGTAATATCCATCCAGGACCCACATTAACGTTTAACCTCTCAAGTTGTGATTCAATATCTTCCGGTGTTATTTCATATTTTGGCGGCTTATTCGAAACATCTATGACAACACCTTTGCCCATAAACCTCTCTAGAGGCATCTGTTCTACAGTTAAACCGTCTTTTACGAAGTGTGCGGGAACATCAACATGGGTAAGGGTATGTTCAACGAACATTAGCAAGTTAGAGTAATAACCATGCTCATCAATGGATGTCCACTTATGAACTATAGGTGTAGGGTACTCTGAGAAAACAGGCGCCCCAGCATATATTTCAAATGAAAGATCAATTATTTTCATAACCTAGAACACCTCCTCAGCTCAGCGTTATCGCTATATGAGATAGTGTGTAGGTCCTAATATTTCTTCATTAAATTACAGGTTCGACAATGTGAATCTTCTAATAAGTCTTTCAAATAGCTGTGTTCTCTTTAATTCGAATTTACCATTTTCGAGAAATTTTCTCACAGTAGCGTAAATTGATAGGACAGCTAAAACGTGCTTACAGGGGTAGGTGAGGTTATGGTCGTGTATTCCAAGCATTTTTTCTCTACCAAGTGCTTTTTCAAGCCCTATTTCGTATGCTTTACATTCGCATAAACCTCTTTCCTCATCTACTATTATAAAGTAGGATAGTTCATCATAAGGTATTTTACCTTCTAAAACAAGCCTCATCTTACCGTTAAGTCCTCTTGAAAGAACATATTTAGCAGGTTTAACTTTACCTTCGGCAATGCTTTTGCTCTCAATTCTAGCCTTAATAATTTTCTTTTCAGGATTAAATACTATAAGTTTGAAACGTTCCTCCTCAGCTACAAGGATTTCTTTAGCTCTTTCAAATAATTTAACAAGCTTAGAGTCCATTACAGTCAATATTTCATTCCCGAAATACTCCCTAATACCATGTCTGAATACGTTTTTCAATGTTTCATGCTCCTTAAGAACTATTTCTAAAAGCTTTCCGTCTAGTTCAACTAAGTAATACGGCATTTTTATTACGCCTAACCGTAGTATTCCCACGAACATTCTTATTACACACTCTATTAACCTTTGTAGGCGATACAACCAAGAAACTTTATAGGTGACATAAGTAGGAAGAATAATTACGTAATTTCCGGTTGATTATGGTGGTAACGCTGAGTAACGAAGAAGATGTCGCATTAGATGTAGGTAGGATTATTGCAAATAAATATCGTAAAATATATGGATTCATTATTGTAGCTAGAAACATTCCTGGCTCGTTTTATTCAATCCTTGAAACCTTCGCTAAAAACAGACTTAACATAGTATATTTTTCCACATCAGAACCGACGCTTAAAGAATACGGGAATTTCCTTCTTTATGTTGACTTTACAGATTCTAAAGTAAAGCCAGAAACCATAGTTGAAGAACTAAGTAAAAATGTTAACGTACGTTCAATAAGAATTATAAGGCCTGTGATTGAAGGCGTAATGGTTGATACATTACACTTCCCCTTAATTATCAACGAGGAGAGAGCCATAATTTTCAGAAAGCCTATTTTCGAAGCATTAATAAATGGTCTAAGAGAAAGGTTTGGTTCAATAGGTGAAGCCTTCCTATACTACATAGGTTACGAAATAGGCAGGAAAGCTTTTAAGAACCACTACCAAATGTCGATAAGTAAAACCCCCGGAGAACTAGTAAGGATAAACGAGGTCTTGTTTAAAGCTGTCGGATGGGGTAAACTGAAGATTCTAGATTACGATAGTAGTAAGTGCTTTGCGATAGCTGTTGTTGAGAAATCTTTCGAATGCGAACTAGCGGGAAGAACGAATAAACCGTACAGTCAATTCATTAGAGGAGCACTTGCAGGATGGTTTTCTGAATTAACAGGTAAGAGTTGCGGCGCCGAAGAAACCAAATGTATTGCTAAGGGAGATCCATACTGTGAAATCCTCATAAAACCTGCTGTAGCACCCCCAACCCTATTCACATAAACCATTACGACATCTAGACTTTCTTAAAAGAACCTATATAGTTAAGTTAGCCTATAAAACTAAACGTGCTGAGTAGTGGTGTTAACTTAATGATGAGTGTTTCTGAAAAATTAATGATGTACTATCTTAGTAGAAAGAGGCTTATAGAGGAGAGAATGAAGGAAATTGTTTCATTAACAACGAAATTCGATCCTGTTTTCAAAGAAACAGAAGCATATGATATGGTAATGTACGGTATTCATGGAGGTAAGAAGCTTAGAGGGGTTTTAACATTACTTACATGTGAAGCTTTAGGTGGAAACATTGATAAAGCGTTGGATGCGGCTGTAGCTGTAGAGTTTGTTCATAACGCATCGTTAATTCATGATGATGTAATAGATGGTGATGAAGAAAGAAGAGGTAGGGAAAGCTTTTGGAAGAAATACGGGGTTACAGCTGCTATAATAAGCGGACATTATCTTATCTCATTAAGTCTCTCAATATTTAGAAAGTATGGTTGGAAAGCTGTTGAAGCCTTTAATAAAGCATGGATGAACACTTTGAAGGGAGGAATAATCGATATTTGGAAGGGTAAAACTTTCGATGAAAAACTCTACAAAATAATTGCTAAGCTTAAAACCGGAGAGTTCTTTGCAATAGCTTCACTTATGGGTGCAATTGCAGCTGAGAAAGAGAATTACGAGAAAATAGCTTACATGTACGGGTCCCAACTGGGTTTCGCATTTCAAATAGCGGACGACATAGTTGATTTGGTAAAGCTGCAAAGCAATAAAAACATTCTCTTACACTCTCTAAGCCTCCCAGCATTTGTAGCATGGGTTTTAGAAGGGAAAATTAAAGGAATTAAGAAGATCTCGCTAATATCATCAGAAGATCTTCTAAAAATAATAAAGGAAAATAATGTTTTGGAAAAAGCTCTCAATAAATTAAAAGATAAGGTAGCTGAAGTAGAGAAAATAGCTTCACTCTTCCCCGAAAACACATACAGCATGTTCCTTAAGGAAATACCTAAATTAGCTATTAAGAAAATGCTTAGCGAAGCCCCTATGATTAGCAAGTTCATAATATAGTTTCAACACCGCTAAAGAATCTTAAAGTACCTAAACGCTAAAACCACTAAGTAAGGAATTCCTAGGAAAGTTAATTTATGAGAATATTCCTACTAAGAAATGGCAATTAAAAATGATAGCTAAGATAGGGAGGAAGGAACTAGTAATTAGAGAGGTACATACACATATAGACGCTAGAGAAATAATAAACATTATAAACAACGTTGTTTTAAGTAAGGATTTAAAAATGACCTTTGATTTCGAAGGATCGCCAGGACCTCTCGGCGAAGGAATGACAATAAGGATAAGGTTTAGTAAGGAACTTTCAGACATCGTTATTAGTGTTTTAAAGAAAATTTTCGAGTTAAGAAGAATACCTGTAAAAGTAGTTAAGTAAGCCTTTTTCTTCATGAGCGGTTTTCAACGGTATCTTAAACCATTTGCGCAAGATATTTCTATTCATTATTCGCCGAATCCCTTCCTAATTAGCGCTATTAGCTGTGCTTTAACATTAAACCAATTCTTTAACGAGAACCCAAACCCTAGAAGATACATTAACGCTACTTTCTTTTTAACCAATAGTGTATGTTTTTCATTTAACTTCTTGAAAAACCTTACGTTACCTACATTACCACTTAACGTTGCTTTCTGTACTTAACTTAAGAGCCTTCGTATTTTAAAGGATAGTTAGCCGACTAGTACACCTTTAATTTTCATAGGTGGTGAATACTCAGACATCCTATATCCTTTTTCGAATGAGGGTTTCTGTTTAAGTTCTTTGCCTAACCCCTCAATATTGTTTAAATATTTCGGTATTTGGAGTTTAATGTGATTTATTAGCACGGGTTCTTTGAGTTCTCCTTTCTCAATAATCCATGCGACTTCGGGAATTAAGGTAACTATATTATTTAAGGAAAGCTCTGCCATAACAAGTCCTTCAACATATATTCCCTCCCTAGTTTCTTCGATGAGTTCATCAAATCCCCAATCAGAGGGTTTAACAACTATGTTGCTAGCTAAAGCTTTAGGTTTATGGAAAAGCCCTCTCGCATTACCTAAAGGCTCAACATTCCATTTAGCAGCTGTTTCTCGAGTATGAATTAGGTTTACTATTTCACCATCCTCAATTAATGTCTTCCTCTTGGCAATAACGCCTTCGTCGTCGAAAGCGTAAGATCCGAATCCCCATGGAATAGTGGGGTCATCTATTAGCGTTATTTTCGATTTAAGAAACCTATATGGTAACTTTATTTTAGCACGTATAGTATCTGCTTCAAGCATATGTGCTACTTCGTGGAAAATTGCTGCTGAAGTCGTATGGTCAAACACTACATCCCATTTCAAACCTCTCTTTAGAGGATGAAGTAATTTGGCTTTAGAACATGCTTTAGCGCGTTCAGCTACCCTATCGGCTAATTTGAGGAAGAAACTTTCATCAATAGATACTAGGTTTCCAAGATACCCTATTATTTCTCCAGCTATCCCTCTTCTCATCGCTTCTGAAACACCATAAACTAGGATGTATGTTGAATTCGTTTCTTCCTCTGCTTCGGCGTTTTCGCTTGATACGTATTGCTTATATGTTTTAGACAGAGTAACTATTACTTCGCATCCACTGCAGCCTTTATCAATTATTCTATCACATAGCGTTTCAGAAAGCTCCAATGCCTTCTCTTTATCTTTAACATCAATTTTTGAACTTAACACATATTTCCCTCTAACAGGACTAGGTATTTTATACCATTCACCTCTTTTCCCTTCAGCATGTAAGGCTTTTTCAACAGTTCTGTTTAAGATCATATCTATTTTCGAAAGGTCATATGTTGAGTTAATAATCCACCTACCTTTATTGAAAGCTCTAATAGCATAAACAGTCGATTTGTTTTCATTAACTTCAACACTCCCATTACGATAACCTACTTGAAATTCCTCTATGGAGTAAACTATTAAGTCCAAATACTCTATGTTATGCGCTTTTTCGAAAAACTTCTTCTTAAACCAAAGAGACATAATTTGTCTCTCCTAGAGAAGAAATCTCTTTCTAAGCTACCTCTTAACCTTTATCGTTGTAAAGGCTTTTTACACCATACACTTTCGCTATAAGCTTAGCTGGAATGATTATTCCAACTCTATCCTCTACATTCAATATGTCATCTATGGAATAACCTTTTCTCTTAGCGTAAACTAATGCTTTTTCTAAAATATTCTCAACTATTTTTTCGCTTCTAAATTGTTCGAGCTCTAAAATTTGCTTTAAAGCAAACATGTAATCTTCAAATTCATCCGAAAAACACGCTTTAAGAAGATGATATAGTGCGTTTTCAACCAAAACTACTTCCCTAACTAAATCCTGACTTAACATCGAAACCCACCCTTTAAGTATTTGTAAAAATACCTAAATAGTTTAGAGGATTCGTAGAGGTTAAGATATTGGTAATACTTGACGATTTAGATAGGAAAATTATCGCATCACTGCAGATTGATGGTAGAATACCGTTTTCAAGGCTTGCTAAACATCTTAGAGTAAGTGAAAGCACAATTTACTTAAGAATTAAGAAACTAAGAGATTCAGGAATTCTAAGAGGCTTCACAGTAGATATTGATCATAGGAGATTAGGTAAAGACACAATAGCCTACGTTTTCGTAAAGACTACTCCTAGACAGCATCAAAGAGCAACCAAGGTTATAATGAATATTGACGATATTTACGAATTACATGAAATAACTGGTGAATACCAACTTATTCTTAAAATCATAACTGATTCGAGAAGAAAACTTAACGAAATAGTTAGAAGGCTAAGGAGAGTTGACGGAGTTAGAGAAATCTATGTTACCTTAGTTCTTCAAACACATAAGGAGGAAAGAACAGTAAAGGTTTAGCTTAGGGTCAGTTTGAGAGCTCAACATCACCTATCAGATGGTTTGCTAATCTTCATCCCTAAAATATTATGTAATGCCAAGAGGGTATTTAAGAAGCTTATCTTCTAATATTCATTTTAACTAATTCAGCTATTTTGTCTGCGGGATTAACACCTGTTGCTTGTTGAAATCCTCTCCATAACGGTGAAGCATTAACTTCGAAAACAACATATTTTCCCTCAGGAGTTTCGCCAATGTCAACACCTGAGTACATTAAGCCAAGTGCTTTAGTTGCTTTTAAAGCTAATTCTTCAACTTCAGGAATTCTCGGAGCTTTAACAGCTCTTGCTCCTTGTGCAACATTTGTTTTCCAAGATTCCCTAGAGATTCTGTAAATAGCTCCTAGAACTTCTTCGCCAACAACGAGGACTCTAATGTCTCTCTGTGGTTTCTTAACGTATTTTTGCACGTAAAGTGGCTGATTTATTGAGGCTAAAACTTTACCTATATGGAAGGCTATGTCCGGTTCATTAGTTCTCAAAGAACCATAACCTAATGAGCCCATTAAAGGTTTTATTACAACGTCTCCCCATTCCTTAGCTTTCTGAGTAGCTAAGAACACATTTTCTGTAAGTAGGGTTTCTGGGACGGGTATTCCGTTTTTACTTAGAATATATAAGCTATGGAATTTATCTCTAGCATTAATTATTGAGTCTATGGGATTTATTGTAAATATGTTTTCTGAGGAAAGTATAGCGAGAATTTTAAGTCTTGCAAAGAACTGCTCGGGACTTACGGTAAATCCGAAAGACCTAACTATCATAGCTTCGGGTTTTTCAATAGCCTTTAGCCCATAATGTAATTTAACATTTCCACTAGACACTTCTAAAGACATTCTTGAAGGTCTCAAATAAGCTGTTCGTAAACCTTTCCTTTCCAAAGCCAATATCAGCTGACGACTACTCCACGTAGGAACGGGTGCTTCATGAATTATTGCGACGTACGACATTTCTACCGAGAAAATAGGTGGAAAAGTCTGCTTTAGAATTTACCTCTATAAAATCCAAAATAAGCAATAATGGGAATAATTATCATAAGTAACGATATAATAGGTGAAGATATAGTATATCCCAATTTAGCGATTTTCGTTAAAACGTAAGAAACTACAAATACGGATAATACCATTACGAGTAGGAGTAGGGGTTTAGATAAAAGCTGGGTAACCTTTGTTATTCTGTGAATTCTTATTGAAAACTTTAAGCCTAAAATGAAAACTGCTAAAGCAAATGTTATTCCTTCGACAAGTATTGCTGTTCTTGTAGAAACGTCTAAATTACCTAAACCAGCACCAATAAGTATGACCACTATGGTGTAAATTGCTGAATAGAAGTAAGCGTAAGTATCAGCATTTTCTCCCCCCATCTTAAACACATAATATATGAACATTAAAGGCGATAGCACTAAAAGAACTAAAACTACAGCTACGTACTGTTCATTATATCCTAAAACAGCCCATAAAGCTGGCGTAATTACTAAAAGTAAAAGCGATAAATCACCAAGCCTTTTAGGAGTAATCATTCCTTAAAGCCTCTTCTCTAAGCTTTTTGCGAATCATTTAAAGCCTAATCTAAATAATAAATTTAACCGTAATAGCCTAAAGTCGATGACGATGTTGGTGAATGTATGGTGCTACCGTTAGCAATCCTTACAGCCTCACTTGTATCCTTCATTGTAAGCCTTATTTTAACACCATTAATTGCTAATTTCATGTTAAAAATAGGGCATGTAGGAGTAGATGTCCATAAGCCTCGGAAACCTAAGATTCCGGAGTCATGCGGAATATCGCTTATAGCATCCACTATATTAGGCCTCTTAATCATGATGTTGTTTGATCGAGGAAACATTTTGAAAATAGTTTCTCTTATACTTTCATCTTCATTCGCAGGTGCTGTAGGCTTACTTGACGACTTTAGAAAACTTGATGCTAAAGTTAAAACAGTATTAACCGTTTCAGCAATAATACCTATAATTTACTTCGGAACATACGTTCCGAGGTTGATTCTTCCCTTCATAGGGGAAGCGAGACTTACACTAGTATATTTAGCTATAATACCTTTCGCCTTAGCTGTTACAGCCAACGCTACTAATATGATTGATGTTTATAACGGTTCAATGGTTGGTTCTATGTTATTCGCTTTCATAGCTCTTTTAATAGCTTCGGTAATTAAGCTTAATAATGGCGTTGGTGATTATTTCCCAATATATTCATCCGCAATAATTATCGCTTCACTATTAGGATACCTACGCTACAATAAGTACCCCGCTAAGGTATTTAATGGAGACACTGGTAGCTTATTTGTTGGAACATATTTCGGGGCATTAGCTATTTTGGGCAGATTGGAAATAGTTGCTGTAACAGCTTTTATGCCTCAAATAATGAATGGTTTCGGAATAATATCTATAATTAAGGGTTTAAGGGAGAGACGGGAAATCCCCGTGAGACCTGTTGTCGTAGATGAAGTTTCAGGCCATATTTCCGCTGTTAAAAACTCTAATGCTCCGCTAACCTTAGCTCATCTGTTAACGTTGAAAACACCATTAAGAGAGGATGAAGTAGTTTTTGGCTTTTGGTTTCTTTCGATAATAGCAGCTATTTTATCTTTAATAGTAGCTTATCTCACATATTCCTAGCTATTTCCTTAGAAGCTTCAATAATTATCATTAGGTATAGTGGTGCCGAAACAGGGTCAACATTTACGACTATTTCATGCACGTTCCCGAAGCCTAGTTTAAACCTAATATATCTTCCCATGTGTTCCTCAACACCTGTTCTTACAACAACTACATTATTCTTAAACATGTCACTCATCGAGTATACTGATGAAATGTCGTAAACCCTAACATTCACGTAGTCTTTAAGAAAACCTTCTATTACAGATAATAGATAATCAGGTGCTAAAACATATGTTTCAACATTTTCGCTAAGCACTTTAGCTAAGTGTTCTATTTCCCTCCTAAATTTTCCACACATGTCCTCGACTACTTCGCCTACGTTGGTTATTTCCTTAAGCAAGTTTTCAACTCTTTTCGTTCTTACTTCGTTAGCTAATGATTTTAAAGTGAGAATCGATAGGTAAAGGCTCCATGCAATGTTTTTCTCGAAAAATCCCCCTTCAAACCTAATTTCCATAGTATCTAGAAGCTTCATTTGCTTAGGTAGGTTTTCGGAAAGAATGAACGTATCTATTTTTAAAAGCCTTCTGAAATCGAACATAGGCTTCAATATGTTAATATTATCTATTAATGCTATAACAGAGTACTGTTCATGGTATGGAGCTATGTGCGTTATGAACGATGAGTACGGGGCTAAAATTGGAGGGTATTGGTGCGTTTTGAAAGCGGTAAGCGTCCAGTAAAGTATTGATGCAGGTATTTTCCATTTAGGAGAAAAAGTTATTATGAGTTTTTCCTTTCTCAAATACTCCTTTATTTTCTCATTTTCCTTCCTGCTAAGTTCCTCTCTTACCCTATCCTCTATTCTAACTACTTTTTCAGTTAGCTTTTCAACTACTTTATCAAACATTTCCTAAATTAGTGCCTCCCTAGATATTTCCTCATAGTTAAGGAGGGGTTCTTTAGGTATTCTAGGTATTAGTTCGTAAAGTAGCTTCTTAGCTTTCTCAACGTTTTCAGCCATAACCTTAGCTACTTCAGTTGCTGTAACAGGTTTTTCAGCCCATACATCGTAGTCTGTAACCATAGCTATTGTTGCATAGCATATTCCAGCTTCCCTAGCTAACGTGACTTCGGGAACCAATGTCATACCTATGATGTCCGCTCCCCAAGACTTGAAAAGTTTAGATTCAGCTCTCGTTGAGAACCTTGGCCCTTCAATGCAAATGTATGTTCCCTTATCGTGAATTCTTAAGCCAAGCTCCCTACCAACGTTGATTATTAGTTGTCTAAGGGGTTCGCAGAAGGGATCGGCCATTGAGAAGTGTCCTACAACACTACCTTCGAAGAAGGTGTATTCCCTTTTCTTAGTGAAATCAATGAATTGGTCCGGTACTACAAAATCCCCTGGTCTATAATCTTCTCTTAGGCTTCCAACAGCTGAAACGGCAACTATCTTGTCAACACCTAGCGATTTTAAAGCCCAAATGTTTGCCCTATAGTTTATCCTATGAGGGGGGATCTTATGTCCTCTACCATGTCTTGGAAGAAAAGCTACCTTTCTACCCTTAAACTCTCCAACAATAACGTTGTCTGACGGTTGACCGTATGGCGTATAAACCTTTATCTCCCTTACGTTTTCAAACATTTCCACGTCGTATAGCCCTGATCCTCCAATAATACCTATTTCAGCCTTAACATCCTTAGGATGTGTAATAACCAAGACTAAACCCCCAAATATTGGTGTTCAAAACGGAGAAATAATTCTTTCCCGGAAAGTGGAAGGAATTGATTTGGCGCCGCGGCCGGGATTTGAACCCGGGTCACGGGCTATCCACATACCCCCTACCAATGAGAGGAGGTATTCGACAGGCCCGCATACTAGGCCGGGCTATACTACCGCGGCTCTGTTTGTCTCGCAATATTTCTACTGACTAGATTTTTAAAGTTTTGTTTTCGAAAATTCTTTAGCATAAGTGCTTTCATTTTTCTTGAAAACCACATGTCAATTAAACTGTATGTTTCAAGAATTTCTTCCATCGCAACAAACCAGTAACTCCATTAAGTAATTACTTTGTTTATAAGCGTTACCGCATATTAGTATAAGTTTACCATAACCATGAATTACATTTAGAGGAAAAACTATGCTAACATTTAAGGTAAGAGGTACTTGTAGAAGAACTTACCTAACGAGTTGAAGAAAAGAACTCTATATTAGTTCTATGCCCTTGATCGTGGAGCATTTACTCGATGACTGATGAAACTTAAGCGAGGAGTTAATTAAAAATCTTTGAATAATTTTTACCCTTCTTCTTTCCCCTAAGCCGCTTAAAGTTATGTGGCGGGCCCGCGGGGATTTGAACCCCGGACCACCGGCTTAGGAGGCCGGCGCCCTATCCTGGCTAGGCTACGGGCCCTCTAGCATTAGTTTTTCCGCTAAGCAGTATTTTAAGCTTATATTTTTCCTAGGTAAACAAGTTCTTATATGTGCTTAAGTGTTCTATGTTGTAGAGGGTTCCTTATGGTGTGGACGTGGACTGCTAGGAAAATAGCGAAGCTAATTAGGGAGAATGGTGTTTTAGGGAAAATAGCGTCGCTATATGTTGCTTCAGGACATGCTGTAACGTTAAATGCTAAGGTCGGCGAGTACAGAGTTGACATTGTTGCATCAAAGAACAACGTGAAACATGCTATAAAAGCACATTTAACATCAAACCCCGTTACACCCAATGAAGTAGAGGAAATAGCTAATGCTTCATCAAAAATAAATGCTAAACCAATATTGCTAATATATGGTTCAGCAAAAATACTTGAGGAAACCCTAAGTAAAGCTAAAGAGCTTGGAGTAAAAATTAAGCGGGTAAGAAAAATAACTCTAGCACCACACTAACCATTTTAAACTTTATAAATACGCTACCACTACACACTTTAATGAAAAGTGCGGGGGTGCCCGAGCTAGGACAAAGGGGGCGGACTTAAGATCCGCTGGCGTAGGCCTGCGTGGGTTCAAATCCCACCCCCCGCACCAAAAACACAAATAAGTTCTTCAAAAATTTTCAATCAAAAAGAATAAATGTGCAATGCGTTTCCGTGATTAGATTTATATATTGGTTTAAAATATGGTGTTAAGGGGATTCTCGTGGTTAAGGTTAGAACTAAGCTTGTTTCATGGGAGGAAGTTGTCGATTGGAGTAGGGAGCTTGCTAGGAAAATTAGGGAATCAGGGTATAGGCCTGGTGTTGTTATTGCTGTTGCTCGTGGAGGATATGTTCCGGCAAGGCTTCTCTGTGATTTTCTAGGTATTGAAAACTTACTTTCAATTCAGAGTCAGCATTGGACAGAAGCTGCTAAGGTGGCTGAGAAAGCGATTATTAAGTTCAAATACTATGTTGACTTGAAAGGTTATAAGGCATTGCTTGTAGACGACATTGTCGATACCGGAGAATCCCTTCTACTAGCTAGAGATTTTATTTTGAAAGAGTGGAAACCTGATGAGCTAAAAATAGCGGCTCTCCAGTGGATATCTCCTGTTGCAAAGTTTAAGCCCGACTATTATCATTTAGAAGTTAAAGAGTGGACTTGGTTTATGTATCCATGGACTAGGCTTGAAGATGTAACACAGTTCATTAGGAGAATGCTTAGTGAGGAAGGTAAGGAGAAGAAGGAATGGACGAAAGAGGAGATTAAGGAGAAGTTTATGGAATGGTATGGGCAAGATGTAGGATGGTATCTTGATGAAGCACTTGAAAACCTTGTTAGAGAAGGCTTTCTAGAGTTTAAAAACGGAAAATATGTTCTTAAGTAACATTTCTTAATCTAGGCGGCAACTTATTCCTATGTTTCTCGTAGAAATCTGGCATATGCTTTTTAACGAGCCTTACCATTTCCTCATCTCTTAGCGGATGAACCCTACCATCACTAAACATTTTAATTATTTCATCGTATATCTTAGCTATCCTCTCATCAGTTTTCAGCATACCGTCTTCTTCCAAACGAAACATCATTCTAATCCAGAAGGCAACACCAGCCCTACCAGAGTATGGTGTTATCGACACTAAATATGGAAGCCCAAGAATGCTCGTCGGATCATAGGGTAGGTAAACTTGCGGGTTCTTCATTAACCCGTCAATATGTATTCCAGCTTTAGTTCTAAAAGCATTAGCTCCGAAGGCTGGATAGAATTCCGGTAGAACATAGCCTGAACATTCGAGAAAGTCCCTTATTTTCTTGAAGACCTTAAGGTTAATTCCGCTTTCATTACCTGTTAGTTGAACATAGAACAGCACCATTGCATCGAGTGGACAGTTACCTGATCTCTCACCTATTCCGAAAAGCGTGCAGTTAGACATTGAAGCACCAGCTTTCCACGCTGCCAAATGATTAGCTACTACTAAGTGGAAATCGTTGTGCCCATGGAACTCAACTCTTTCACCGGGAATTCCTGTTTCGCTAATTACTGTTCTTACAAGTTTAGGTATGCTTCTTGGAAGAGGCGCTTCTTCGAAAGGCACTCCAAGCCCTAAAGTATCTGCTATTTTAATTTCCGGTTCTATACCGTATTTTTCACCTAATTTGAGAAGTGCTTTAACGAAAGGCACAATTGTCCCGTAAACATCGGCTCTAGTTGCATCCTCAAGCGTAGCTCTAACAGCGATACCGTTTTTGAATGCTTCCTCAATAACGCTAAGGTATTTTTCAAGAACCTGTCTTCTACCAAGCTTGAACTTAAAGTATATGTGGTAGTCTGAAATAGAGGTTAGCATAACGACTTTGTCCATACCGTTTTCCATAGCTAACCTTAAATCCTCCATAGTAGCTCTAATCCAGGCTACAGGCTTAGGATACTTTAGGTCAAGGTCTTTAACCTCCCTTATAACCTCTCTGTCCTTAGCTGTGTAGAGGAAGAATTCGCTTGAAAAAATAACTCCGCTTCCATTATCTAATTCGCTAAGTAGCTTATATATTTCAACAGACTCCTTAACTGTTAAGGGTCTCCAACCTTGCTGACCATCTCTTAAAGTAGCATCTGTAATGTAGAGTTTCTTAGCTTTAGGAATATTTAGCCGAGGAAGTTCTGTAAATGGATATGTTTCCCTAAAGAAATTTAGTTCGTCAGGAACTTTACTAAGTATTTCAAAGATTTCCCTGTCCATTACACTGTCACCGCTTATGGCTTACCCTACACATTAAACATTTAATAAACAATACTGTAATTGTTCTTGAAAAACGTTGTATGGGTAATGTAGGGGCATTAAATGGTGTTTCAAAATAATTTACAATCGTAATGGAGGAAATTTATTTTAACGTTCAATAAAATCAAACTTTTGCTGAAACAAGTGTTGTGGTACTTGTAATTTTATCTATTTTCCTAATGGAAAGTATCAGTTTCTCAAGTTCCGCAAGAGACTCGGCTTCTACAACAACAACTATATCGAACATTCCATAAACTATTGCAACATCTCTTAGGTTTTTCTGAGGAACTATTTTCTTTATTTCATCAACTACATCATATTCTGCTCCTGTTTTAACAGTTATTAGTACGTATGCTGAAACCAATTTTCCATTACCTCTTTCCTCAAGAGAGCCGGGTTGTTTCCCTTAAGTGTTACTAATAACGTACTAAGGTTATTTATTGTTTTTCTATTAAAAGCAAAGTTATAAGGGAGAGGATAATCGAGGATTTGTAAGGTGAAAACTTAAATAAAGATTTTTCGAAAAATCTTTGCGAGGTGTTTTCTGATATGAGCAAGACATATGCTGAATTAGGCACATTAAAGAAAGGACAGTACGTAATAATAGATGGGGAACCCTGCAGAATAGTTGAAATAACTAAAGCTAAAACAGGGAAACATGGAAGCGCTAAAGCCCACGTTGTAGCTATAGGTGTTTTCTCGGGATCCAAGAAAACATTGGTTGCACCAGTAAGCCAGAGAGTTGAAGTACCAATTATCGAGAAGAGAACAGGACAGGTTCTAGCAGATTTAGGTGATGTTTATCAAATAATGGATTTAGAAACCTATGAAACACTAGAAATACCTAAACCTGAAGAGCCGGAGCTTAGGGAAAGAATTAAGCCTGGTGTTGAAGTAGAATACTGGTTAATAATGGGTAGAGCGAAAATAGTTAGGGTAAGGTAGGTTAGTGTTTTCCAAATAACCCAAAATTTTTCACTTCCAAACACACTAAATTCTTAATGAGGCCCGATGATTGAAGGTAGGGATCCGAAGGTTTAAAACAAATGTGGTACCCTATGAGTGCTGAGGGCCTAATCTTAGATTAACCAAGGTGGTTTAAAGGAAATGCTAGAAGAACTAAGGGAAGCGTTGAAGAAATTCCTTGGCAGCGGTAAGTCTTATGAGAAAGCTGTTCAAGAATTCATAAGAGATCTTCAAAGAATACTTATCAGAGCAGATGTTAACGTTAAAGTAGTTTTTGAATTAAGTAGAAAAATAAGGGAAAGAGCACTAAAAGAAGAACCCCCACCTGGTGTTTTAAGAAGAGACTGGTTTGTCAAAATAGTTTATGAAGAACTAACGAAACTCTTCGGAGGGGAAAGAAAACCTGAAGTTGAAATTAAAAAGAAACCTTACGTTATGATGCTTGTCGGAATTCAGGGAAGCGGAAAAACAACAAGTGCTGCAAAACTAGCCTACTATTATAAGAAGAGGGGGTTTAAAGTAGGTTTAGTATGTGCTGACACATACAGGCCAGCAGCCTATGATCAGCTTAAACAGTTAGGTGAAAAAATAGGCGTAGAAGTTTACGGGAACTCCAATGAGAAAGACCCTATAAAACTAGCTATTGAAGGTGTAAAATACTTTAAAAACAAAGGATACGATCTCATAATAATTGACACTGCGGGTAGGCATAAGGAAGAAAAGGGACTTATAAGGGAAATGAAGGAAATTGCTGAGAAAATAGGTCCGGACGAAATAATGCTTGTTTTAGATTCAACAATTGGGCAACAAGCACTTACACAAGCGAAAGCGTTTCACGAAGCAACCCCTGTAGGCTCAATATTCCTAACAAAACTTGATGGTACAGCTAAGGGAGGAGGAGCGATTTCGGCTGTTGTAGCAACTGGAGCTAAGATAAAGTTTGTAGGTATGGGAGAAGATATTAGGGAAATAGAAGTTTTCGACCCGCCCTCCTTTGTTTCAAGAATACTAGGTTTAGGCGATATTAAGGGCTTAGTTGAGAAAATAAGGGAAATAGAGGAAAGCATAGAGCTTGAAAAAAGACAAGCGAAAGCTTTAGCTTCAGGAAGAATAACTATGAGAGATCTTTACCACCAAATAAAGTCCCTTAGAAAAATGGGTCCGCTTTCAAAAATACTTCAAATGATACCTGGTATGGGCTTAAGCATCCCTATAGACACCGAACAAACAAAACTTACAGAAGAGAAAATGGACAAATGGCTAGCAATAATAGAATCTATGACGTATGATGAGCTAGATAAGCCCGAGAAAATAGATAAATCAAGAATGAAAAGAATAGCCATGGGCTCAGGTACATCAGTTGAAGATGTAAAGGAATTGTTAACATACTATAAAATGATGAATAGAATGCTTAAGCAAATAAAGAGGAGAAAGGGTATATTTAGGAGATTTCCGGCATTATGAAGGAAAATAATACTATAGCTTTCATATTTTGCGAACCAACATTCCATTCGTTTTTAGAAAGAATATATGATGTTATTTTAAAAATAAATGCAACATTACTTCTATCTCACGGAATTAGAAAGAATAGAGAAGCAATTATAATAATCAAAGATTTAAACAGGGCGTTAATACTTAGTGGAAAATACATTAGAAACTATAGACCTGATTTCCAAAGTGCATCAGGACTCATATTGAAGGCCATTTTAAAAAACGCTGTAGGAAAGGGTTTAAGAATTATTCCGAAACAAACGCTTATTACAAATCTTTCGAAGAAGCAATTATTTATTGTAAAGGAAGGATTATATGTTAATATACCTTCAGAAATAGTTAATTTCAACGTAGCAATACTTTTCCCTTCAACTTTAAAGTTTAAATGTTTAAATTTAACCAATAATTACTCCTACATAACTATTCCGGAAGCGGAAAAGTTACGTGAACACCAAGTAGCAACAATACTTAACATAGAGCTAGATAGGATGGTGAGCGCTTAATGAGCGAAATTATTGAATTAGCAACTGAAATTTTAAAATGGGCTCCTCTATGCGATAGATGTTTAGGTAGAATTTTTTCAACCTACGGTAAAAACTTATCAAATAAAATAAGGGGATTAGCAATAAAAACTCTTTTAACAATGAACATAGAGAATATAGTAAACAAGTTCGATGATGAAGAGTTAAAGCGTTTCGCCTTAAACATAAAGTTTAAACCATTCATTCTAACGCTTAAAGAGTTAAAAAATATAAGTATCGATCTTAATGAGGAACCAAAGTGTTTCATATGCGAAGACCTATTAGACCATATTATAGATTATTTTTCGAAGCAAATACTTAAAGAAATTATAAATTACGAGTTTAACACGTTCCTCATAGGAGTACATGCCCCCAAAAGTATTTTAAGAAAAGAGGAGGAACTAACAGCGAAATTCAAAATAGAATCATATGAGTCTATAAAGAACGAAATAAAGAGGGAAATAGGTAAGTTAGTTAGAGATAAGGTTAATAAATCTCCGGAATTCATGGATCCCGATATTGTTTTCGAAATTAATCTCACAAGTAACAGTTTAATCATACATCCAAAACCCATTTTCATAAGTGGAAAATACGTAAAAACTGCTAGAAGAATTTCTCAGGTTAAGTGGCTTATTTGGAAGAACGGTAAACAAATTAGAAAATACAGGATTTCAATAGAGGACTCAATTAAACCATTAGCGGAGGTCTTTAAGGCTGAAGATGCGATACTGCATGCTGCAGGTCGAGAAGATGTTGATGTTAGAATGCTTGGTAAAGGAAGACCCATGATTGTTGAATTAAGAAAGCCTAAGCTGAGGAAAGTAACCGATGATAGGTTAAGAGAAGCGAAAGAACGCATCGAAAAAGCATCTAGAGAACTTATTAAAGTATTCCTTGAGGGAAAGACTGTGAGAGAAAATGTTAGGAAAATTAAGGAGGAATCCAAGAGACACATTAAGGTCTATAGAGCGCTAATTGTTTCTGAAAACAAGATAGATAAGGATAAACTGGTTAAATTGGAGGAGTTCTTTAGAAACAAGATCGTTAACCAAAGAACTCCTTTGAGAGTTCTTCATAGAAGACCCGATATCCTTAGGAAAAGAATGGTTTACTCTGTCAAAACATACTATATAGACGATAATTTATTTGAAGCGCTAATAAAATGTGAAGGCGGACTTTACGTTAAAGAGCTTATAAGCGGAGATTCTGGAAGGACACAGCCAAGTTTCTCATCAGCTTTGGGGCTAAATCTTAAATGTATTGAACTAGATGTTCTACACGTTTCTTTAACATGAGGTTTAACGTGAAAAATATATATCGGAAACCTAGATTTCAACTACCAGAATTCCCCTCTAGCTAAAGCGGTAATGGTGTTGACTATTGGTTAAACCACCAAAAGGGTTTAGACATAGAACAAGAAAGCTGCTGAAGAAGAGTGTTAGAGAGAAGGGTGCAATACCTCCACTAAGCAGGTTAATGTACGAGTACAAAATAGGCGAAAAAGTTCATATAAAAATAAACCCCGCAATACACTACGGAATGCCTCATAGGAGATTCCATGGGAAAACAGGAACGATAGTAGGGGTTAGAGGTAGATCCTACTTAATAGAGGTTTACTTAGGTGGTAAGAGGAAAATAGTTATTGCAAGACCGGAGCATATAGTTCCCGCGAAGCAATAATAGACTAAGGTTTATTAGTTATCTTAGCTCAATTCTTACTTAAGTCTTAGGAGTTGTTAACTATGGTTAGGAAGATAATTTCGCAACAGCCCGTAACGTATGCGGAAGCTTTAGAAATACTTAGGGAAAGGCTAAAAGAGGAAGGTTCCGATATTCAATATGCTACGCTAAATTATCTAGAGAGATTTACTAAGTGTGAAAAGGATTTAGCCGTTGAAACCTATAGGAAGCTTAAGGAGGAACTTAAGCTTAGTGATGAAATATGCATAATGCTCGTTAATATTCTTCCGCAAACTCCTGAGGAAGTAAGGACTATTCTTGCTTCAGAGGAAATAACGTTAACTTCTGAGGAAATAAACAAAATTCTTGAAATACTTTCGGAATGTATTAAATTACAGAAGAAATGAAGAGTAAACTACGTATAGCTTATGTTACGCGCTACAATAATTGTTAATATCGTGTTTTCTCAGAAAATAGTGTGAAACAAACGATATAGAAAACATGTTTTACATGACTTGGTGTTTTGAATTGTTCCGAACAAGACCTCCTAAGCAACAGAGGAAAGCTGAGCTCATGGAGGATTACGCTTATATTCTTGATTATTTTCCTTCAGGAAACCCTATAGACATCCATGAAGAACATAGGAGTAAGCCTTTAGCACAAGCATTAGGCGACATGTACTTTATGCTCCTCGAACTTGCCCCTAAAAGGGGGGTTACTTTATCACCGGGCGAAAGAGTTTACATAGGTAAGGGGTTAAGAGACAAAATCGCGTTTATATATTGTAGAATATCTTATGATGAACTTTCCTCTTTCGCAAAAGATCTTCTACCTCAAATAGTTGAGAAAATAGTTAAAGAAAGGGAAGATGTTTTTGTAGAATTCTTTAACATTGCGCAACCAATAACAATCAAGCTTCACGCATTAGAGCTAATACCTACTATCGGTAAAAAGCATTTGAAAATAATTCTTGAGGAAAGGAAAAAGGAACCTTTCGAAAGCTATAAGGAGTTAATGGAAAGGGCGAAAATAGCAAATCCCATTAAATTGTTAACTGAAAGAATACTAATGGAACTTAGAGGGGAGGAAAAATACTATCTTTTCGTAAAACCTACAAACCCTATTAAAAACGTTTACCTAGGCTACCTACCTAGGATGTACGCTATAGCTTCATCAAAAAGAAGAACATAGTGAAATATCTTGATTTTTCCTTCTAGAAAAGATCTCCTCAACGAAACAATATATTTGCTTAGAAAGTACGGTATTAAACCTAAAAAGAAATTAAGCCAAAACTTCATCGTAAGCCCTAGGCTCCTAAAAGAAATAATTCGTGAAGTCTCCGAAGCAAAACCCCATGTAACTTTGGAAATAGGTAGTGGTTTAGGAACACTAACAAAATACTTAGCTCAAGTCTCCAGGAAGGTTATCGCAATAGAAATTGATAAAGATTTAGCTAAGGCGTCGAGTGAAACCCTTAGAAACTATGGTAATGTGGAAATAATTATTGGTGATTTCTTCGACTACTATGGAACATTTAGCAATGTGGATTTAGTTGTTTCTAACGTACCATACCATATTTCATCGAAACTGTTTTTCACACTAAACAAAATGTCTTTCAGAAAAGCCATTCTTACATTGCAGAAAGAATTCGCCGATAGATTATTTGCAAAACCTGGTTCATCAGATTATAGTAGATTAACAGTAATGGCGAATGTTTATTTCGATTTCCGCAAACTCCTTGATGTAGGTCCCTATGCTTTCTATCCTCCACCTAAAGTTTCATCATCGCTTATTGTTTTGACAAAGAAAGAATACTCATTACCTATTGATCCAGGTTTTTTTGAGAAGGTAGTTAGAGTGCTTTTTACTTCGAAAAACAAAGTAGTTGAAAGCGTCTTAAAAAACGCTTCATCACATGGAACAATAAAGTTCAGTTCTAAGGAGGCAAATAAGTTAAAGAATTTGCTTAGAAAAAGAGTTAGAGAATTAACCTTAGGTGAAATAGTTGAAATTGCCAAAGTACTGTACGAGGATTTTTAAAGAATCCAAACTTAAACTGAACGTTTACGGAATAATGGTTTACACACATCCTAATGTTTATCCTCCATCGGATGACACGTATTTGCTAATAGAATCTTTGGCGATCAACGGCGGTGAAAGGGTTCTAGATTTAGGATGCGGCACAGGAATCGTTGGAATATATGCTGCTAAGAGAGGAGCTAGAGAAGTTATTCAACTAGACATTAACCCTTATGCTACCTTACTTGCTAAATGCAATTCCATTATAAACAATGCGGATTCTAAAACATTAAGCATTGTTGGAAACATGTTTGACCCTATTGTTAAAAAGAAACTATTCGACATTATTGCATTTAATCCACCATATCTTCCTGTTAAGGATGAAGGATTAATAGGTAAATCATGGTCTGGAGGTGAATCAGGAAGAGAAATAATAGATGAGTTCCTTAAGGCTTTCGACATATTCCTTAATTGTGATGGCAAATTGTTTCTAATTAATTCTTCACTTTCAAATTACGATTTAACATTAAAAATTCTCGGTAAGAAGGGGTTTTTCTGGGAAATTGCTGGTAGAAGAAAATTCTTTTTCGAAGAAATAGTTTGTATAGAGGCTTGGCGGAAGTGTTGAAGCATGTGTTTAAGGGTAGTTCTAGTGGAACCTGAAGGCGAAGTTAATGTAGGCTTTGTTGCTAGGGTTATGAAGAACTTTGGTTTTAAAAATCTTATTCTAGTGAACCCTAAGGTAAGCGTGGAAGATGCGCTATCCTACGCTAGCCATGGCGATGATGTTCTAAAAAGCGCTTTAATATGTAAGAACATAGATGAGGCAATTAAAGGATGTTCATTGGTAGCCGCTACTTCAAGTAGGGTTAGCGTTGGCGAAGACCTTCTAAGAATCCCTATGACAATAAAAGAGTTCGCTAAGAAAGTGGCGCAACTTAAGGATGCAAATATTGCCATACTCTTTGGAAGAGAAAGTGTAGGGTTAACTCGTGAGGAAATAGAGAAAAGCCATGTTCTAGTCACGATTCCTGCGTCTAAAGATTATCCGTCACTTAACCTATCACATGCGGTAGCTATAGTTCTATATGAAATATTTAGTGCTAAAGCTGAAACTTCACAAGCAGGTATAGTAGAACAGCCTAAACCTAAAGAAATGGAAGCACTACTTAAGAACGTTGAACAAGCAGTAAGAGCCCTTAAAATGCCGGCTTATAGGGAAAGGAAAACCGAGATCGTTCTGAAAAGAGTTATTGGTAGGGCTTTCATTAGCCGACATGAGGCATATGTTCTTTCAGGTTTCTTTAGAAAGGTGCATTTGCTTTTATCGAGGAGTGAAAAATGACCTTACTTATAACAACAAACCCCGGCTTGGAAGATTTAGCTTCAAGAGAATTCGAAGAGAAAATCGGTGAAAAAGTAAGATACGAGGTTATAGCTAAAGGAAGATTTATTGCAGAACTTTCGAAGACCGTGAACGTAGAGGAAATAGTTTCTAAAATTTTTTCGCTAAAGACAGTACATAGAGTTTCACTAGTGCTTGGTGAAGCAAAAGTTTCCGCCGATAAGAAGAGTTTAAAAACCATATATGATACCACAAAGAACTCTGAACCCTATATTTACCTAAATCATCACACAACATTTGCTATAAGATCTGAAAGAATAGGGACACACCAGTATACCTCACTAGATGTAGCAAAAGTAGCGGGTCAAGCGGTTATAGATGCTACATCGGAAAAGTACGGTTTTAGACCTATGGTTAACTTAGATTATCCCGCAGTAATTTTTGACTCAACAGTAGTTCATGGAAAATACTTTTTCTCGTTAAGATTATCAGGGGAGGAATCACTACATAAGAGGAAGTATAGGGTCTATGATCATCCAGCCGCTCTTAAACCTACACTCGCATACTCTATGCTCATGATAGCTAGTCTCAAACCCGGAGAAATAGTTGTTGATCCCATGTGTGGTGGAGGAACAATAGCTATTGAGGCAGCTCTGAACTTCAACGTTAAAGAAGTTTTCTGCGTGGATATTTCACCTAAGCACTTACATGGAGCAATAATTAATGCTATTTCGGCTGGAGCTTATAGGAAGATAAAGTTCATACTTGGTGATGCAAGAAAGCTTAATGAAATCATAAGTACTCAAGCAGACTTAATAATTACAAACCCCCCATATGGTATAAGGTTGTTTAGAAAGGAGAAGCTAAAGGATCTTTACTATGGATTTCTAAGTTCAGCATTAAAAATTCTCTCATCTAAAGGAAGAATTGTTGTAATAACAGCTGAGCACTCTCTTCTAAAGGAAGTAGCTACTAAACTAGGTTACTCCATAGTTTTAGAGAGAGAATGTATGCATGGGAATTTAAATGTAAAGATATTGATGCTTAAACCTATGTAACGGAAAGGTTAATATTACAGAAAATAACGAATAAAGGGGCAGAAAAGAGAAAGGGAGGATGTAGAAACAATGCCCCTTAGGCCTGCTAGATGCTATACGCACTCTTCAGGACCACCCTATACTAGGAAAGAGTATATTCCAGGAGTTCCTCCGCCTAAAATAAACAAGTTCGAAATGGGGAACATTAAGGGAGACTACGATTTAGTTGTTGAACTCGTAGCTAAAGAAGCCGGGCAAATAAGGCATAACGCTTTAGAAGCAGCTAGAGTTATGACCCATAAGTATTTAAGCACAACAGTTGGTGAAGGAAACTACTTCTTCAAAGTAAGAGTTTATCCGCATCATGTTCTAAGAGAAAACAAGATGATGGCTTTCGCTGGAGCGGACAGATTACAGGACGGTATGAGGCAAGCCTTCGGTAAACCCATAGGGACTGCAGCTAGAGTGTTTCCTAAACAAGCTATACTTGAAATAAGAATTAAGAAGGAGAACTTAGAGAAAGCTATGGAGGCTCTACGAAGGGGAGCATCAAAATTACCGATAAAAACATTCGTGAGAATAAAGAAAATAGAGAAGTAATGGAGAGAAATAAACCATACATTTTCGAAATAGAGAAAATAGAGAGTATTCTTAAAGGGAAAAGGCTAAAGAAAATCCTAATACAGATACCTGATGGACTGAAAAAGTCTTTTTATAACACATTAGGTATTCTCAAAAGAAAATATGGGAACGTAGAGTTCATTATATCTTCAGATCCAGCCTACGGTGCATGTTTCCTAGCGGAAAATGAAGCACTAAATTTAAACGCCGACCTCTTAGTTCATGTGGGACATACGGAATATTACAAACCAAGCTTTAGCAACGTAGTGTATGTAGGTGCTTACAGCACTCTTAAACCATCGGCTGTCACGATAAGGTCTTTAGCATCCTACGTTAAAAGTAAGAGCATAGAGAAGATTGGGTTATCATATGTTATTCAACATAAGCCCATAGTAGATTATGTAAAAAACGTTTTAGAACATGAAGGTTTAAGAGTTTTTATCGGAAAGAAATCAGGTTATGTAAAATATGATGGACAAATAATCGGATGTGATTATTCAACAGCAGTTAAAGTTAACAACTACGTAGATGCCCATATTGTTATTTGTGGAGGATACTTTCACGCCATAGGATTAGGAATGGCGACAATGAAGCCTATAATAAAGCTTGACCCCTACACTAACAGTTTCGAAGACTTATCAAAAACTATTAAGCGCTACTTAAGCGTAAGGTATGCTAAAATAATGAGATCCTTAGACGCTAAAAAATATGGTGTAATAGTTGGCGCTAGAAAAGGCCAGTATAGAGAAGAACTCGTTAAGTTATTGATTAAACTAATTAGAGGCAAAGGCTTAGATTACGAGCTATTTTCGGCAGACATACTAACGATCGATGTCTTAAGAAATATTGATAAAGGCGATATTGACGCTTATATTGTTACATCATGTCCTAGATTACCTATAGATGATCTTAGTGAATACGAAAAACCAATACTTACACCAGGAGAGGCAATTATGGTTTTAACAGGAAACATCTATAAATACAGATTTCCATGGTGATAAACAATACGCTTAAGAAAGAGCGTTTTAGAAAGAATTATCGAAAAAATACCTTTACATCCTAACCCTAAAATTGAATTTGAACAGCATTTAACGCCAGGAAACATTGTTGCTGAATTAGTTTTTGACTCCTATCTTTCCCTAAAATATGAAGATGCAGTAGTTGCCGATTTGGGATGTGGGACAGGAAGGTTCGCTATAGCCTCAGCTCTTCTAGGCCCTTCACATGTAGTATGTGTTGACATAGACTACGAAGCACTCAAAGTAGCTATGGAGTATGCTTCAAAATTTAACGTTAAAGAATTAATGGATTTCATACAAGCATCCTTACCGACCTTTAACCTATCCAAAGTAGACATTGTTTTCCAAAATCCGCCTTTTGGTGTACATAGGAGACATGCAGATTTAATGTTTTTAAATACTGCTTTAAGACTTAAACCAAAAATAATATACACAATTCATAAATCAAATGAGAATACAAGAAAGCTAATAGCTAAGATGTGTAATGAAAAAAACTATATAGCTAAAATTTTAGCTACAAAAACAATAACCATACCCCCTTATATGGAGCATCACTTCAAAATGAAGCACAAAGTACTTGTTGACCTATACAAAATCGTTAAAAGATGACGCGGAAAGCAGTGATCAGATATAAGACTTATTTGGTAGTGTGGAGAAGTTGTTTTAAGAGGAAATAGCCGGATATAACCACTTTAAGGAGAGGGAAGTTCAAAGGCAAAACAACCCTTTTAGATGAAGGAACAGCAAAAGTAGTGAAGTTTAAAGGGTGCCGAAGATGAGTAATGAAGGAAAGTATGTTTCAGGAAAAATAGTGCTTCCCGGAGAAAAACTATGTGTTGTTGAAGAATTCACCCCTGGCGAAGGAACATACGAGAACAATGGAGAAGTATTCTCTAAAATAGCAGGTAGAGTACTATATGACTTTGTAGCTAAAAGAGTTGTAGTTATTCCTTTAAAGAAAACAAGGCAACCACCTAAACCTAATACGGTAGTTTACGCAGTAGTTACATCGGTGAAGGAGGATACTGCTTTCTTAAAGATTTTTGCTGATGACAAAAGGAGACTGTATACAGGGCCTTTTACAGGAGTTTTACATGTATCACAAGTTTCAACGAATTTCGTTAAAACAATAAGTGATGCAGTAAAAATAGGTGATGTGGTTAAAGCGAAAGTTCTAACAAACAATAGTCCATTCCAATTAACAACTAAAGGGGCAAGATTAGGCGTAATATACGCTCAATGTTCACGTTGCGGAGCTATTCTCATAAAGAAGAATACTAAGCTTATCTGTACTAAATGTGGAAATGTTGAACAAAGAAAGGTGTCTATAGAATACATGTTTAAGTAGGTTTTACTCCTTTGAAACTAAGAAAAAGAGTTTTCAAAATAACACTAAAGGATAAAAACATGGTTAACGAATTCGTAAACAGATTGCTTCAGGAATTGAAAATAGATCAAACGAAAATAGATGTTAAAGAAAACACTGTTACAGTAACCCTTTATGGAACAAAGGATATAATAGCGTATAATTGGCAAGTAATAAGGGGTCTTGCTAAAGAAATAACGTACTTGAGAAGCTTAGAGAAAGCAAAACTGAAAAAATATGTTCACAACATACTTCAAAAGCATGTCGGAATAACGTTTCCGCTAGATGCTTTAGGTGAAGTTTTGAAAGCTAAAGGATACATCGTTAAATTGGAAGAAAATACTCTAATATCAGATGCGCCACTTGACATAGTGGTTCATTATGCTAAAGCCCTAGGTAATGCTCTACAGAACTTAAGAACGTATACTCGAAGTTCATCGACGAAAAAGTTCTTAGCAACATTAGCGACAATTCTTGAAACAAATGATTTAGATGAAGTTAAAAGACTAGGGCTTAAAGAAGGCGTACTTGTTGAGAACGAAATAGGACATGTAATATTAACTCTTGAGTGGAAGCAAGCACTTAACAAAATACTTAAAAAAGTAAAATAGGGGAAAAGTAAAATACACGCATAAACAATGCTAGCTCGCGGTGTAGTTGAAAGTGAAAGTGAAGGTTCTTAGAAAGGAAGCCTATAGGGTAGAATTAGAAGTTGACGGTGAAGACCATTCCTTTCTAAACATACTAGTTAAAACACTTCTAAAAGATCCCTCAGTAAAGTTTGCTACATACAGAATAGATCATCCACTAATCGGAAAACCTGTAGTTGTTGTTGAAACCAATGGTGGAAAAGACCCCTTTGATGCTTTGGTTGAAGCTTCAGCTAAAGTTAGAGAGTTAGCTAAAGAGTTTAGGGAGGCTTTTGAAAAATCTCTTGAAGAATATGGAAGTTAAAAAGTAATGAAGAAAGAAACACGTATAGCGGTAATAGCGGGTAGGGGCTTAAGAAACACTAGAGTATATATGTTAACCGTTTTTAGAGGGAAAATTGTTGAAGGTGTGGAATTCTATAAAGCAAATAGCTCTTTTGAATTATCATCGGCTATAGCATTATCAAAATACTATAATGAAATAAGGATATTCATAGTAATGACGGGAAAAGATCCTTTCATAAACGATGATTTTTATGTTAGAATAGCTAAACCGATTATTTTAACTCATAAGCTAGAAAGCGTAGATAAAACATTTGGTTTAAGCATTGATGAAGCTAGAAGTGTACTGAATTTTCTTGTAAAGTCAACCTTTATAGAAACAATAGAGTTTATTGATAAGTTATTTAATGAAGCAATAGAGTTATTGGGGGAATTAGAGTTTGAAAAGAGAGGTTGATGAAGAATTATTTCTTGAAGCATTGAGGGGATTATTAAAGAAGCTTATTGAGGAGTTGAGGGAGGCTGAAAAAAGAACTCCTAAAACATATTCTTCCTACGCCAATATTGTTAAAGCATTAGATATTGCTTTAAGAGTAAATGAAATATTAAGCGAACTCGATAGCTTTATTAGAAAAGCATAGCCCTAACTTATTGATGGAGGCTAAAAATATGGGTAAAGTAGTGTTTTCTGATGCTAGAGTTTGGAGATACCTAATGACAGCAATAGGTAAGATCATTGAGGAAGGTATTCTTAAATTCACGGAGGATGCTTTAGTACTTAAAGCTATGGATCCCTCACATATAGTGCTCATAGACTTATACATGCCACGTACGGTTTTCGAAGAGTACGATGTAAGCGGTGAGGAAAAGCTGGGTGTAAACTTTAACGACATTGTTAAAATCTTTAAGAGAGCAACTAAAAACGATAGATTAGCTCTTGAGTTTTCAAAGAGCAAATTAGCAATATTATTCTTAGGGTCTTCTGAAAGGAAATTCGTCCTACCATTGCTAACGCTAAGCGAAGAAGAAATACCTGAGCCTAAAATTAAGTTTAAAGTTACAGCACGTATGACAAGTGCAACATTTAGAGATGTTCTCAGAGACATAGAGCCTGTAAGTGAAGCCGTTAAATTCATTGGTGAAGAAGGAGGTGTACTAAGGATAATAGGGTATGGTAGTAAAGGTGAAGCAGAAATTCAGCTTTCAAGCGAAACAGGGACGTTGATAGACATAAGTGTTGAAGAGAATTCGGAAGCAACATATAGTTTCGACTACTTCAAAGATATCGTCTCAGCTTCTCAAGCAGCTGAAACTACAGCAATAAGGTTTTCAACGAATATACCTTGCAGATTAGATTTTGAATTAGCTGGTGAAGCAAGGTTATCATTTTACATAGCTCCCAGAATTGAGTAGTGAAATACGAAATGAACGTTAAGTCAATGAACATTTTAAAATCGCTATTTAAGCAGTATTATAGGAGAAACATAAGTAGAATATTTGTTCCGAAAAACTTCGCTAATAGGGAGTTTGCATTCCAACTCTTCGATAAACAAGGAATGGTTAGGCACCTAGGGTTTGAGAGAGTTGAGGAAATGCAAAATTACATTTCAAAAAACATACCTAGACATGCTTACTACTCTACAGCAATATACATACTACCTTCAGCAAGCGACATGGATGAAAAGGGATGGTTAGGTGCAGAACTAGTTTTCGACATAGACGCTGACCACTTAAATTCTCCTTGCAAATATAAGCATGACTTATGGAAATGTTTGAACTGCGGTTTAGAAGAATCAGGCCCTCCACCGGATAAATGCCCTAATTGTGGTTCTCAGAACATTGAAAAATTCACTTGGGTTTGTGAAAAATGTATTGATACAGCAAAAAACGAACTAATAAAGCTCATAGAGGAATTTCTAATACCAGATTTAGGACTTAGGGTTTCAGATATGTTAATAGTTTTTTCTGGCCATAGAGGCTTTCACCTACACATTCAATGTGAAGAATGTTTAAAGCTTTCTTCAGAAGAGAGAAGGGAAATAGTTGACTATGTAAAGGCGTTAGGGTTAAAGGTAGAACTTCTAATCCCAAAATATAAGAGAAAAGGGGAAATTGTAGGGATAGATTTAAGAGAAAAAGGGTGGAGAGGAAGGATTGCTAGGAAAATTTTCGAAAAAATATCGTTACTAGATGAAACAGTAAGAGACATAGTGGGAAGTAAAGCATATGCTAAGCTCGTTGAGAACTCTGAGAAAATAATTAAGGAAATGAGCGAACCTCTTCCCAAATGGACTACCCTTTACAGATCTATTGGACCTAAAAATGTTCTTAAATTAGCTAATGCAATAGTTAACGAAATAAAGTGTTCTGTAGATGAAAAAGTTACAATAGATACTCATAGGCTAATTAGGCTACCGAATTCACTACATGGCAAAACAGGTCTTCCAGTAACTATCCTTAAAAATGTGGATGATTTAGAGAGGTTCGAGCTTAAGCCTGAACTTTCACCTTTCAAAGGAGAAGCTTTAGTTAGACTTGTTGAGAATATTCCATTAAATCTTAGACTTTTCGGAGAAAAAGTCGGAGGTAAGAAAGATACAAAGCTTAAATTAAGTCTTCCTACAGCAATTTACCTTGTAGCAAGAGAATTAGCGGAGTTTGAGGAAATAATAAAATGAAGGAACTCCTATCATTGCTTGTTAGAATATCAGGTTCACCTAACGAACTAATTCCAATAAGTCATAGCGAATACCAGAACTTAGTGTCTGATATTTGGAAAAACATCCCATACCAAGAGGAGGTAAGAGAAGAGTATTTAGGGAAAGTGAGAAGATTTATTGAAGAAGCAACATACATTAGAATGTTAAAAGCCCTTAAGGGGTATAGAATCCCCGAGAATAGCTTTGACAAAGAGGTTCTTTTAGCGGTTCAGAAACTCCTTAAAATATATAACGATATTATGAGAGGAAAGATAATGTTAAATAGTGAAGGAGAAACTGTAGTTAAAGTATTGAAAAACATTGTCGCTAATAAAGAATTTTTAGGAGTGAAGAAAATACCTTCAAGACTCCATACGAGGGACATAATACTTATGCCTATAGATAAAGCTATACCTCTTTACCTCTTAGGTATTGTAAGTTTTGAAAGCAATACATAAAATATATTTAGCAGACTAATACTTTCTAACACTAGCTAGATAAAATGCTAAACTGTAGCGGGGATTAGACAGAAATGAAAGTGCCAAAAATAATAAGAACGTACTGCCCAAGATGTAAAACACATACAGACCACAGCGTTATGATTTACAGGCATGGGAAGAGAAGATCCTTAGCTGAAGGTGAGAGAAGATATAGAAGGAAACAGGAGGGCTATGGTAGTAAGAGAAAGCCTGAACAGAAAAGGTTCGCTAAAGTAACAAAGAAAATCGTTCTCAAACTTAAATGTAGAAAATGCGGATGCATAATCCATAGGAAAGGGGTTAGGCTGAAGAAAATAGAGCTAGTTGAAGTAATAAGAACAAGGTGATAGAGAAATATGATTAAGAAATATAAAATACTTATACCTGAACCCAAAAGCAAATTTGTTCGAGTAAAATGTCCCGATTGCGGAAATGAACAGGTAATATTTGATCACGCAACATTTCCAGTACGATGTCTTGTCTGTGGTAGGATACTGGCGGAACCAACGGGAGGTAAAGCAAAAATATATGGGAAAATAGTTAAAATCTATGGCTAAAACAGCAACGTTTTCTTTAAGGCTTAGAAAGGAGGTTGCGGTAAGTTGTCGTTTGAAATGAAGGATTTTCCAGAGAAAGGAGAATTAGTTATAGGAACTGTTGAGAGCATATTTGAATATGGAGCGTACATAAGACTCGACGAATACGACAATTTAAGAGCGTATTTACCTAGAAACGAAGTTTCTACGAAATGGATTAGGAACATAAGAGACGTTCTTAAGGAAGGACAAAAAGCCGTTTTTAAGGTTATTAGAGTTAATAAGAAAAAAGGCCATGTCGACGTTTCGCTTAAGCGAGTTTCGGAGGGTGAGAGAAGAAAGAAGCTTCTAGAATGGAAGAAGCTTCAGAAATCACTTAAAACATTAGAAATTGTTGCTTCAAAGCTAAACAGACCTTTCGATGATGTATTGAACACCATAGGTAGGAAGCTTACCGAAAAATTCGGAGACCTATATGCAGCATTAGAGGAAATAGCTAGGTTCGGCGAGGAAGCAATAAGGGATTTAGGGTTTTCCGAAGAGGAAATCAAGGTTCTTGTAGAGGAAGCGAAAAGACATATTGAGATAAAGAAAGTTAAGATTTCTGGAACATTATTTCTTCTCACAACTAAAGGTAATGGAGTAAACATAGTTAAAGACATTCTTATAAGCGCTAAAAACATAGATAAGCCAAGAGAAGTTTCCATAAGAATATACACCGTAGGTTCACCAAGGTATAAGATTGAACTAACAGGGCTCAATTATAAGGATCTTGAAAAAACATTGTCAAACATACTTAACCTAGTTAAAACTAAAGCTCAGCAATACGGTGCTTTAATGAGGTTTGTACGTGATAAGAAATGAAGGGAGTTTTAAGGAAGTGCAGTGTTTGCGGAAAATATACTCTTAAAAAAGACAAATGCCCTTATTGTGGAGGATCACTAATTATTCCACATCCTCCGAAGTTTTCTCCGGAAGACAAATACGGTAAATATAGGTATTTGGCTAAAAAATTAGCTGGCATAATTAAGGATTAAACCCTATCTATGCCCTTTTAAAGCCAGATATTTTTCATAATTTAACTTGTAAAGAACCACTATGACTACGTATTCGCCTCCAGCCGTAGGTGTGGTATCATAAAATACTTTGACTAAGTCAAATATTTTCATAGGCTCTATTGGAATAGCCAGCATTGGTATAAGCCCCTGAGGGGTTCTTAAGGCGAAGGTCCATCCGTTCTCCTGAGATACGTTAAGTGCACCCCAAAGAATTGCTTTGTAAAGTAGTGCTTGCCTAGATTTATTACTAAACCAGTTAGGTTCGCCAACTCCTCCACCAAAATATTCTGTAGCGTTTAATCCGCCAACGCTAACTATTGCCATGGACTTTGAAATGTCTCCGCCACGCCAAATTACTAAAAGATCTTCACCGGTTTTCGTTTTGACATGATAGAAAACTTCAAAAGTTAGTAAGTATATTGCATTAGGTGGTTCCTTAAACTTATTTAAGAAAATGTCTGCAGCATAAGTCTCATTACCCATGAGCGCCCATGCCATAAGCTTTATTTGTGTACCATTTATTGTTGCGTTATCACAAAGACTTGTTCTATTCCCTACAACAGTTATCCAATAACCATAGTCCCACCAAGCATTAACTACAGCATCTTCAGGTAGGTTGTTTCTTATGTATTCTAATGCTTTAAGCCATGCTAGGTTCTTACCTTTCGTTGAAGCTTGGGGACTAACTATTGTCGGAGCTACATCAGCTCCCCTAATACCTAGGGGGGACAATATGGAAACCACTAAGACCATTACTAGCAATACTCCAATTATTGGGACAGGATTTATTTTAGCAAAATATCTTACCCTTTTACCTTTAGGAGGCTTTTTAGCTAATTCTTTCATTAGAGTTTCCGAAAGAATAATTAATCCGTACGAACCAGCTAAAGCAGCTAATGGACCAGCAAGATGAGCTAAGTATGCCGCAGAAGTTACGCCATAAACTGCTGAAGCAGCTGCCACGAATATTAGAAGCGTCTCAAACCTGCGCTCTTTGAGCAAATACGCTAACCCTAAGGGTATGAATATGAAAGCTGCTGATAAATGGTAGAAAACATAGTCCCAAGATATTGACGCATGTTCTGCTACCGAAGCGAAAAGCACTAAATGCTTCTCAAACCTTAGCCAAGGTAAGATTATTGAGAGAGCTCTTACAGGTAATGGGCTAGTATGTCCTGTAATTACCAGTATTATGTATGATGCTAACCCTATAATGCCGAGGCTAGTTAGCATAAGGGCTCTCTTAAATGCTGAATAACCTAAATTCTTCATCGTTAAGTCTATGTAAAGTACTATTAATGATAGAATCAACGCTATCCCACTAAGCGATAACATGAAGGTAGCGCCTATCTTAGGTACGAGGACAAGTATTGCTGTTGCCGTTGAAATGGTTAAAGTGTAGGTTGTGGTGAACTCCTTCGTATTTATACCTAATATCGCAACTAATATCGCGTAAGAAGCGTAAACGAGTATAGCATAGTCATATCCTCCCCAGGTAAATCCTACAAGACCTAGGAAAATACCGGAAATAAGAGCATATAGTGCTCCCTTACCTGTAAAGCTTAGTCTAATGGATTTTATGAAGAAGAATATCGAGTATAGGAAGAACATTACTCCAAAACCCAACTTAGTGTAGAAGCCGGCTATTGTTCTATCTATTGCTGAAGCCATAATTGCAGCCATAAATGCTCCTAATAAGCCTGTTTTCTCATCCCTAAGCTCCCTCCCTATAAGAAATATTGCTAAAACCTCAAAAACACCTGCTATAGGAGGTAAAACAACACCTATGATCATTAGTAATTCGTTTTCCGGAATATTTGGTACGAAAACCCTACCTATATTGTAGGCTAAGTAGCCTAGCGTAGGTACTCCTGGATACTCCGTTCTCCAAACATCCCTACCCCAAGGATACCAGAAGTTCTTCACATTATCAGCTGTTAAATCAAACCAGTAGAGAGGACCGTGATCCACTAGTTTCTCGGTTACCCAATACATGAAGTAAGGGTCGTACTCGTAGAGATATATTCCGTACTTTGTAGGTTGCATTCTAATGGTAAAAGCTAGTAGAAGTATTGCGATTAGGGCGGCAACATAGAAGACCTTACGGGTTTTCGGCATTATTTCCGGTAAGTCCAAACTTAAACTCCCTCAAAAATTTCTTTTACCCATCTATGGTGAGTGAAAGGTAACAGCATACTAATATTTTTAACTCCGAGAAAGCTAATATACTCTAGCCCATACCTGACTTACTAAGGGACCGAAGACGTGATTGAATTGGCTGGAAAAGCGTTTATTGAAAGACTGATTAGCAGCATAGAAAGAAACATTACATATATAGGGTTAATCACAATCGTAGTTATTGTTTCATCTATTTTAGCTGGAGCAGTTTATGCGCTAGTAAACCGTGTTCCTCCAATGATTTTTATTGACAATAGATTGGTGGTTATAGTTCCAGTAACAAGTAAATACTATGGTTTAATAAGGCAAACGGCATCTGAAACTCTTGGAATGACTATTCTACTATCTCTAGGCGCATTAGGGGGCGTATTAATGATTGAATCTACGAGAATTGTTAAATCTCAAAGACTTCTTAACATAGTTTTTGGAGTAGGAGCTTTACTGTTTATAACCTCAGCATTACTAACGATTATAGTTTATGTTTTTGTGAAAGGATGGAGTATATGGTAATATATAAACAATAATTTCACCAAGGAACAGGTTTTAGCTTCAAATAGTAAGCTATTTTATTCGTAAGAACATGTAAAATAATAACCAATATTTGAAATATTAGGAAGGATAGTAGGTCAAATTCTATTTTTGCAATAACTAAGAGTATAGCTGCTCCATAGATGAAATCTAGTTGGTCAAGAAGAGGAGCTCTTTCACCTCTCCTAAGACCTATTCTCCTTTTAATAAACGAGCCCACAATGTCTCCTAATAGTGCTCCTAAACTGCTAAGAAACCCCGTTTCAATGTAAAGGATGTCTTGGAAAACTATTGCTTCAACAATACCAGTATAGAAACCGAAAAACATTCCTAAAGCGAAACCCTCAAATGTTTTACCATCACCAAGAATTCTTCTTCCATCAACAAATTTTTTCCTAAAGTCTATGGGATACCCTTCCTTTAGTAGAACAGGGGATCCGTTAGCTATAAGTGCTGGTAAAAACAGCTTAAACACTTGAATGAAGCTATTTAAGTTTAACAATTTCCCCACCAATTAGTTTGAAAACGAACTTCTTACCCTTTATTTTGGGATTAGAAGATTTTTCTATAGTAGCTTCTCTAATGTCCTTTTCGATAATAGATAACCTCACTATATTGTTACACCAGTACTCTAAGATTGTTTTTGCTGTTGCTTCGTAATCTTCGTATTCATCAATAACTGCTCTAACTTGGCTAGTTAATATAATAGGTATTTTCCGTAACCTAGCTTCTCTTAGAAGAGATGCTAGTTGATATTTTAGCATAAATGTTGCTTTAGCATAGTCTTCTTCAAGTCTAGCGAGACCAGTAATACTGTCTATAATTAGAGAGGTAAAGTATCTTTCTTTAAGTATTTTCGGCAAGGTCTTCGTTATTAGAAAATGCTGGCTGAAATAGTTCCTTACGGAAACAATAACTAGCTTCTTAAGCACATCATTGCTACTACTAAGTTTTTCTATGAAAAGCTCGTTTTCAGTACTTACAAACAATACTATTCCTCCATTCAAAACCTCGTTGAGAGCTATTTTGACAGCTAAGGATGTTTTACCCGAAGATGCTGGCCCATAGATTAAGGTGAGCTCTCCCTTAGCATAAATGTCGTTAAGCTTAATTTTCACCCTAGCTCAAACCCTATAATGTATAGTGTTAAATAAGTAAAACATAAGTTTAATGTTGAAGCAAGAACGGTTTAAACCATGAAAGTGGGTGCTTACATAAAGAATCCAGCGTTACTACGGAAGCTATTAAGGAAGATATGTGAAAACAGGTTACCGATAAAATTACTTAACAAACTAACTAATGAAGTAAACATTGTAATAACTGATGCTCCGGAGGAAGTAATGAATAAAAATAATATGGTAGCATTGGTGGTAAAAGACGATGAAGGTATAGATAAAGTTGTAGAGGAAATAAAACTTCTTTTAAAAAAGAAGACAGCATACAATACGTTAATAGTAGGGATAGATCCCGGCAAGAGAACAGGCGTAGCAGTAATTGGTGATGGCGAATTTCTTGAAGGAAAAGTTCTTGGCGATGAGGAAAAACTAATACCGTACATGCTTAAGGTTTTAGAGAAATACCCCTATGAAAAATGTGTTATAAGAATTGGGTTTAAAGAACCTATTTCAACAACTATAGCTGAATTAATCCGTAGAAATATTAAACCACTTCATGATAAAGTAGATTTAGAATTAGTGAGCGAAGACAAAACATCAAAATCCTCGCTATTACATATGAAGTCTGAACATAAAATTCCTAAAGATGTAGCTTCAGCAATACATATCGCTTTAAAAAGAGGATTAAGGGTAGAATGAAGAAATGCTTAAGGAAGAAGTGAGTTTAAAGAAGGATAGTATTTTAAGAGTTAAAGGACCACTATCGCTTATGCTTACAAAAGGTTCCCTAAGGATTTTCGGCTACATAGCCAAGCCCCCGTTCAAATACATTGTACCAAGCTATAAATCAGCAGCACTTATCGCAAACGAGGACTCCGAAGTAAGTATAGTGGCCGGAGAAAATGGGAAATACGAAATAGTAGAGAACGACGTTGTTGTTGAATGGGAAAATGTTTCTAAAGAAATTTTAGAAAGTAAAAATAAACCATTAACAATAATTGTTATTGGAACAGTTGATTCCGGTAAGTCAACATTTACCACACTTATCGCCAATATGTCAGTTAATTTAGGCTTTAAAACAGCCGTAATAGATGCTGATATAGGACAAGCGGACATAGGCCCGCCAACCTTTGTAACATTGGGATTCATTGATAAACAGTATTTAACGTTAACAGAAGTTAAGCCTGCCATTTATTCATTTATAGGGACTACTACACCTTATGGAGTAGTAGATAGGCTTATTCTCTCAATAGTTAAGTTATCAAGAGAAGCTATAAGGAGGAAATCTGACGTAGTAGTGATAAATACTGATGGGTGGTTTAAAGGAAATAGGGCAGTTGACGCGAAGTTTAAGACAATACTTCATGTTAAACCAGACGTAGTTTTCATTATGAAGAAAAGTACTTGCTTAAATGAGGTTGATAAGCTTAAGAAAGTTCTCAAAAGCTTCAATATTGCCTCCATAATACTTGAACCACCCGAGTTCGTGAAGGAAAGATCTCTTGAAGAGAGAAAAAGTATAAGGGAATTATCCTATACAAAATACTTCAGAGACTCCGAAATTAGAGAACTCAACCTTAATGAAATTTCCTTAATAGGTCCAGATTTCTTATTGGGAAGAATGCTTGAAAAACAGGAGTTAGATTTCATATCAGAAACGCTTTCATTACCCAAACAATCTAAAATAATTTTAGGTACATTAATTAATAAAACCATGTACCTTATAGTTAAAGGCAATATGATAACAATAGATGTAGAATCCGTTAAGAAATTAAGAGAAAACTACGGTCCGATAAGACTTAAAATTCTTAGGGAAGGTTGGGAAAAAGGATTGATAATTAGTGTTCTCAATAAGGATATGGAGGAGGTAGCTATAGGATATATTGAAAATATTGATTTCGAAAACTCAAAGATAAAGATAAGAACTACATATAGGGGTGAAATAGGAGGTTTAATAGTGGGTAACATTAAACTTCATTACGATAGAGAAACAGGTACTGTGAGGGAACAGGGCAAGTGGAGTCTTTAACTTTAAGTAGTTACTTAAAGAAGGGCTATGTACGCGAGAAACTCGTTGAAATAAATAGGGAGGTAAGCAGTATTCTTGAAGCCTCCAGAATAGCATATTATAGACAGGAATCACCCATAGTTTTTAGAAATGTTGACAGAAAACGTTTCCCTTTAGTGATGAACCTGGCTTTTTCAAGAGAAGTTTTTCTCAAGGAACTAAATGTTACGTCCGATAGCGAGCTCTACCTTAAATTTTTAAACGCTCTAAATTCTCCCGCTAAACTATCCGAAGAAAATTTGGAAAACTACTATGTTGAAAGAAATATTGGTTTAAACGATTTACCTATTCTAAAATTCTATCCTAAAAATGGTGGAAAATACATTACTTCTTCGATTATTCTAGCAGGCGATGATGAAGGAAACTATAATGCTTCAATACATAGACTAATGGTTATTGATGATAGGAGAGTTGCTATAAGGATTGTCCCTCGCCACCTCTATAGAATGTTTTCTAGGTTTAAAGAGGAGAACAAACATTTGCCAGTAGTCATACTTGTAGGTGTTCATCCCCTAATTACCTTATGCGCATCGTTTTCGCCACCATATGGAGTATATGAAATGGAAGTAGCTAACTCTCTACTCGGAGGCTCCATGAAAGCTGCATTTATTGGCGAAACAGAAATACCTACACCCTTAGTTTCAGAGTTTATATTCTTAGGTAAACTTAGATGCGATATGGAGGTTAATGAAGGCCCCTTTGTAGATATTTTGGAAACATATGATATTGTTAGGAAGCAACCAGTCATTGAAATAGAGAAGATATGGGTTAGAAATGAGGGAGGAATATTTCAGGAAATACTTCCCGGAGGGATAGAACATAAGCTCCTAATGGGTTTTCCAAGAGAAGTTTCTATATGGGATAGTGTTAGAAAAGTTGTGCCTGAAGTTAAAGCTGTTAGATTAACTTTTGGCGGTGGAGGATGGTTACATGCTATCGTTTCTATTAAGAAACAAACAGAAGGAGACGGTAAAAACGCTATTCTAGCTGCCTTTAGTGGTCATCCAAGTCTTAAACATGTTGTTGTAGTTGATGACGATATTGACGTGAATAATATGGATGATGTTGAATGGGCTATAGCTACAAGGTTTAGAGCCGATAAAGACCTTGTAGTAATAAGGAATGCTAGGGGGTCTTCACTAGATCCCTCAGCTGAAAATAGTTTAACAACGAAGGTAGGTATTGACGCTACTATGCCTTTAGATAAGCCAAAGGAGCTTTTTGAAAAAGTAAGATTATGATGATTATTTATGTACTTAACTAAAGAGGAAGAGGAAATTCTTTCTGGAGAGTACGGGCCTGAATATCAGAAGGCAATGAAGGCTTTGGTAAAGCTAGGAGAGGCTATGGGTGCTAAAAGACTTGTTAGCATTTCCCACGCCCATATTTCCGGAATATCATATAGAAACATTGGAGATGCTGGATTAGAGTTCATCGAGGAACTTTCCAAAGTAAAAGTTAAAGTTTTTTCCACATGTAATCCAGCAGGTTTCGATCTAGAATTTTGGAAGTTCCTTAGTATTCCTAGGGATTTTTTCGTAAAACAGTTAAGAATAATTAATGCACTTTCGAAAATGGGCGTTAAAACAGCATGCACATGCACCCCATACTATATTAGAGAACCATCGTTTGGCGAGCATTTAGCATGGGGAGAGTCAAGCGCAGTACTTTATGCGAACACTGTTTATGGTGCTAGAACAAATCGTGAAGGAGGCCCTAGCAGTTTATTCGCTGCACTTATCGGCAAAACACCTTATATGGGTATGCATTTGAGCGAAAACAGAAAACCTAAGATAATGATTAATGTGGAGGTGGGTGTTGAAGAACAAGCATACGCCAGTACATTAGGCTTCGTAATTGGCGAGGTTGCTAAAAATAGAATACCCTACATTAAGATAAGATTTAGTTCAAGGAATAAGCTAGACTTAGTTAAGGCTTTATGCGCTGGAGTAGGTACATCATCATCTCTTCCAATGTGCATTATTGAGGGAGTTTCGCCTGAAGCTAAAAGTACAGATTTAAGCAGTGTTGAAGAAAAAATCCGTATTGAAAAACGTGATTTAGAAAAATATTTTACGAAGTATTCTTGCAATGAAAACTTCGACGCTATATTTTTAGGATGCCCCCATCTCTCATTAGATGAAGTAGTTAGCGTTCGGAAAATCGTTTCTAAAGAAAAGAGAAAAGTTAAGTACCCTGTTTTCCTCGCCGTTTCGAGACAAATATACTCTAGAATACCATACAGTATTCTCGAGGAATTTAAGAAATATGGGATAGCTGTGCTAAGAGACACATGTTTAGTAGTTGCCCCACTAAATAAAATGAAGATTTCAAGTGTAGCTACCAATTCTATTAAGCATGCTTACTATTTGGAAAACATTCATGGGGTAAAGGTTAGATTATGTAAAACATCTGAGTGTTTAAAGATAGCTTTAGGTGTTAATCTTTGAAAATTATTAAGGGAAGGGTTCTTGTAGAAGGATATGCGGAAGGGGAAGCTATTGTTTCGAAAGAGCCAATATCGTTTCTGGGAGATGTAGATCCGAAAACAGGCGTTATTGTGAAAAAAGACCATCCCCTAAGAGGCTTAAGCGTTAAAGGCAAGATATTTGTTTTCCCCTACGGCAAAGGAAGCACTGTTGGATCATACGTTATATATCAATTAGCTAAAAACAATGTAGCGCCAAAAGCGATATTAAACGTTAAAAGCGAACCCATTATTATTATAGGTTGCGTTATTTCCGAAATACCTCTAATGGACTCTTTCGAAGAAAACATTCTTGAAATTATTAAAAATCGGGATTACGTAATAGTAAATTGTAGAGAAGGATACATTATCGTTAAGTAGGGGCTACGAGTTGTTAAATAAAGGGTACTTAATAGCTATAGAGGGAATTGATGGTTCGGGAAAAACAACTATCGCTAAGAGAATTGTTGAGTGGTTAAGTATGAGAAATATCAGTGCACTTTACACTTCAGAACCCACGAAATCACCTATTGGCTTATTGATTAAGGAGAAGATTATATCGGCCGAAACCAGGCAAGATGCAAGAATTGAAGCATTACTTTTCGCAGCAGATAGATTATGGCATGTTATTAACGAAATTCTTCCAGCATTAAGTAAGAGCAATGTCGTAGTAACCGATAGGTACTATTTCTCTTCAATAGCTTATCAAGGCGCTTTAGGTGCCCCTATAAGTTGGATTAGAGAAATCAATAAGTTTGCACCAAAACCTGATTTGTCAATATATATTGACATAACGCCCGAAGAAGCAATTAGGAGAAAAAGAAAACAAGGTGACGTAAAGAAGCTTTTCGAGAACATAGAATATCTAAGTAGAGTTAGAAAGATATATTTAGACTTAGTTAGTAATGGTGAACTCACATTAATTAGCGGTATGAATCCTCTTGAGAAAGTTGTTGATGAAGCTTTAGCTTTAGTTAGGAAATTGTTATTTCCTAGAGGCTCTTTTTAGATTCTCTATTTTCTCAAGTATTTCAAGCCATAGTTTAAGCGATTCAAGCATTTCCTTACTTACAGATGAGGCGTCGAGTGTTGTGAGAAGCTCGTTTATCTGGTTTATTTTCGTAACAATGTTTCTTTCAAGATTATCTAAAGCTATTGAGGCTGATACTGTTGCATGTTCAGCTTCGCTTTGAACAATGTAAAATCTCGTTCCACATACGGGACATATTACTTCCCCTGTCTTTAACTTGAACAGTGGAGCCTTATCCTTAGGACAAGTTATTGAGAGCATTGTAGCTCCTGATTTTAGAAGATCTGCCATTTTCCTAATATAATCCTTACCTATTTTCTCAGGCATTACTGCTTAAACCTCCGAAAGGACTTTAAATAAAAACCTGTCTAAATATATTATGCTGAGTCCGAAGTAGTCATGTGAAGGGTGGTTTGAAAATGGCGGCACAACAATCTGATGAAAGAGAAGCTAAGATAAGAATGGCTATAATGATGCTTACATCAATAATTAACGATACTAGTGTACCTAGAAACATTAGGAGAGCGTGTACTGAAGCGATAAGGCATCTTCAAAACCCAACCTTAAGCTATGGTGTGAGAGCGGCAAATGCGATAAGCGTTTTAGATGAAATTTCGCAAGATCCCAATATGCCACCTTATGCTAGGACGAGAATATGGAATGTCGTTACATTGTTAGAAACCGTAAGGGACTAATCATAGTATGGGAACTTAAAAATTCACACTTTCTAATTCTTTCTCATAAATAGCTTAGATGATTATTTAATAACGGAACATTATTCATGATATATGTGGTGTCGTTTCGTGAACACAGTTAACGTAAGAGTTCGAGGGATTTATGCAACAGCTATTTCAAAAATACTTTACGATAAAGGATTTAACATCTCTCATGCTTCTAAAAAAATTAGGGAAAGACTTGGTTTAAAAGAAACACTGGCACCGCCTGACGTTACAGTTAAGGACTTAGAGCATAGACAGGGAATCTTAATTATCGGAAGCTATGAGGAAGGAAGAACAGTATATAATGTTCTTAAAGAGACTATAAGGCCTTCGATAATGTACGTTAGTAAGCTCCCTTTCCATGGAATTATTAAGGGAGAAGTTGTTGAGGTAAAGAATAATGTCTCTATAGTTGACTTAGGTATTAACGGAATAAAGGGTATTTTAAAAGAACAATTAAACGTAGGTGATGAAGTAGTAGTTGACGTAAGCAAGCCTCTTCTTCCTCCAAATAATATGGCTACCTTATCGAGGAACTATATGGTACATGGGAAATATGTGGTGCTAATATATGGTAGGTCAGGTAAAGTATTCTTCAGCGAACACATTACCGACCCTAGGCTTAAAAGAAATTTGAAAACACTAGCTTCTCTTATGAAAATAGAGGGTAATTGGGGTATTAAGTGGAGAAGTGCTACAACAATAGGTAAAGTTGATGAGTTCATGCTTGATCTTCAAAATACAGTTAAATACGCTAACGAATTAATTTCGAAATTTGATAAAGCTAAGAAAGGAGAACTTATATATACGGGACAGTTTTTCGGAATGCTTGTTTTCTCAGATAGAGATAAAGAGAAATTGGATGAAATTAGATCGAAAGTTTATCCTACGATCAAAGGACATCATAAGTATAAGTCGTTAAGTAACGAATTAACCGAAATAGTCGATTATACAGAGTATGTGCTACTTAATAAGCCCGAAATAGCAAATGACCTTTCGAAAATACTACTACACTATGTTTACGAAAAGCTTAAGGAAAAAACGCATATCGAAATAGAGCACATAAGCATTTTCGAAAATGAAATTAAAAAGCTAACTCCAGGACAAATAGTTAAGTTAACTATGGAGAACGATGAGGCACAAATTACTGTGAAAAGGATTTTCAAAAGTAAAGGCATTTACGACGGCTTAGGTGTTGAGAAAGAACCTGGAGACTACGATTTAATGGAGGTTTCAACAAAACATCCACTAATAATTCATAAGTATTTTTCTAAAAACGGAACATTTAAGGGAATTTACTTAAACATAAACACACCCCCAGAAATTGTTCCAGGTAAGATAAGATACATAGATTACGAAGTAGATGTTGTAGCAACAAGGGATGAAGTAAGAAAAATAGATGTTGAGAAACTAGAGAAAACCGTAGAGGAAGGAATATTAGATCCCGACGAAGCAAAAGAGAAATTAGAGATAGCTGAAAAAGCATTTAGGTTCCTAAAGGAAAACATTGAGAATTTAGAGAAAATATCGATAAAAGATTTAGAGCAAGCACTTCACAAAGAAAGCTAACCTTAAAAAACACCTGAAACTACATAGCTAAATGGGACAGTGAGCGGGGGTGCCCGAGCTAGGTCAAAGGGGTCGGGCTGAGGCCCCGATGGCGTAGGCCTGCGTGGGTTCAAATCCCACCCCCCGCACCAACCACGGTTTCTTACAATAAGTTTTTGAGGAAATGTTGCTGTTTTGTTGGTCTCTACTAAACGCGTATATGCTAATTGAGGTCCATCACCCATTAATACAGCTACCTATGTTGTTCCTCTTATTTCTTCAAGTTTGCTCTGACATTTAATGCTAAGTCTTCATGGAATGAAATACTTCATTGAGTTCCTCCTAAAGCCTTTTGTTTTACAGCTTACTAGATAAATAATGTTAGGTAAGCTACGTTGTTTATTCTTTCTCGATAAGCTAGTTAGACATTTAAAAATGTTTAAGTGTAAGATTTTACCTTACAATAAGTATTGACTTATTTGTACAGTGGTTGAAAAGGTACGAGGAAGTACTTCCAACAATGAATCTGCTTATAGTACCTAAGCCTCTTGATCCGACAACTACTAAGTCTACTCCTAGTTCTGAAGCTTTCTTACAAATTGTTGGTCCAGGCTTTCCCTCAACTATTACCGGTTTTGCTTCTACATTTTCACTTTGAGCCTTAGTTAACGCTCTATACATTATCCTGTCAGCATGTTCTTTTAATGCTTCAATTAACACTTGCCTTTTAGCTTTATCTATTGATGGGACAAGTAAAGGTTCAATAACATAGATTATGTAAAGTGTAGCATTAAATTTCTTACATATTTCAATAGCTACTTTAAGCGCTCTTTCTGAAACGTCGGATCCATCTACACCTACAATAACTTTGGAGAAAATCATTTCCCTCACATCCACTATACTCTATACTTATTCGAGCCTATAACTATAAACAATATTAACTGTTAGTTAAGCTATGAATTAAACTATAAGCTTATATTAAATAGTGTTTAAACGGTAATAATTTAAGCTTAGAGTATGAGAGTGTATGTAGATAGGTATTCGTAGGGACTATTTATGAAAATATCTGAAGCACAAACTTTAGTTGAGGAAATAATAAAAAGATATGGTATTAGAAGAAACGTTCTAGCATCTTTAGCGGGAGTATATGAGGAATTAGGGGAGCTTACATCAAAAATACTAGTTAAAGAAGGATTTAAGAGAGGCTCTGTAACACCTGAGGAAGTAGGTTATTCTTTTGCTGAAGTACTATTTGAACTTCTAAAACTTGCTGATAGTTGCAATATTGATTTAGAACGCGAATGGCTAAAGGCTGTTGAAAAATGGAAAACTGCTAGAGAAGAACCTCGTTGGCTATGAAAAGCAAAGTCATGTGTTGGCGCCGGGGGCGGGATTCGAACCCGCGCGCCCCGCGAAGGGGGCAGTGGGTCTCCCGATTTCTTAGCCGGAAATGGTGTGGTCTCGAGCCCACCGCCTTAGACCGCTCGGCCACCCCGGCGCCTAAGCTTTTTTTTCTATATTTGGGTTAAAAAACATTTAATTTGCCTTACTAAAGCGGTAATGAAGGGGGCTTTTTATCATATGCTACTTCTTTGATTTCACTAATTCTCTTCCTAATATGTTTGGGTAGGAGGAACATTTCGACATGTGTTTCACCATCGTAGAATCTTAGTTCTCCCACTATTCTTTCCCTTATTCTCTTTTCGACCTCCTCCTTACTAAGTTCTTTAGGATCCCATTTATCTGATGCTACAACAAAGCTCCAGATACTATGAAATGCTGGGACAAACACTTTATACGTTGAAGTTTTCTTAAACACTTTGGCTAAAGTGTTCCTTATCATTGCATGTGCTTCAATAGAATATACTAGAGATGTTGCTTGAGTAACAACAACACCATCGGGCTTAACAACGTTCTTCTTAATTAAGCTGTAGAATTCGTAGGTGTATAGATAATATGATGGCCCTCCTGCTACGGGGTCTGTTAGGTCAAGTATTACTACATCGAATTTTTCTCCGGGATATTCTGAAACAAACTTTCTACCGTCCCCTATAATCAGTTTCACCTTAGGATTTTCGAAAGCTCCTTGATGCCATTTCCATAAGTACTTCTTAGCAATGTTTATGACTTTCTTGTCCAAATCAACCATCACTATTTCTTTAACACTCTTATGCTTTAGAAGCTCCCTAAGGTTTGCTCCTTCACCACCCCCTATTACGAGAGCTCTTTCAGGCCATGGATGAGCTAACATTGGCGGGTGAACTATGGCTTCATGATATATCCACTCGTCCTTCTCGGCGGATTGAATTCTACCGTCAAGTATGAGGGTTCTTCCATGTTCAAAAGTTTCGACAACCTCAATTATCTGGTACTTGGACTTACCAATATAAACCACCTTGTCTATTGCGTCAGCGCTGAATTCTCTCGGTGTTTGCCATTCGAAATGCCATAACCATCTTGGTTCCAAATAATCAAGCTGCATTCTCCATGAAACCCCCAAGAATTTTTCCTTTAAAGGTACCGTTCTTCGTGAAATATAAGTTTAGCTAGCGATGAAGCAATGGTTTTAGCTAATCTTAAAGGTTCAGGGTATTTACCTTTCAGAATAAGTTTCAACACTATGTTTTCGGCTTCTTCAACATTTAAGCCTAAAGGTTGAATAAACAGTTTCCCTTTAACCTTACGTACCCTATGTATTTTCGCTTTCTCCCTAAATCTCCTAAGTATTTTTAATCTGTCCTTCCAGTCGAGAAAGTGTTTTCTAAGTGCTTTTTCAACTTCCTCATCTGAAGGTTTGTCCTCCGTAACGACAATAACCGACCTATCAAAGGCTTCATATATTTCTACGGGATCTATTATATTAAATCCCGCAAAGGTTATTCCTCCAAGTAAAACAACATCTACCTGGCTTTTTCCCTGAAGCTTTAAGAGCGCTTGGATAGCTTTTTCTGTTCCATCTAAACCGTCAATCTCTATTAAATTCAGTACTACAGATTTTGGCTTCACATTTTCCATTAAGACTGCGGCTAAAACCGTCCTATAACCCTTCATTTCTTTAAGTTTAGGTGGGAAGTAACCGTCTTCGAACCCTACAGCCATTAAGGGGTTGCTACTGGAGTATTCCTTCAAGATATCTGTCCTCTAACATTACTTCCTCTATTATTTTCGGTTGAACATTTAGTTTAACAATTTTCGTTCTACCATACCTTCCTCTACTAACTATTTGTGCTTCAATTAGCCCTAGCGTGTCCAGTTCGTTTATTATGTCGCTTATTCTCCTATATGTGAGAGATGCTGTATCCATTCTTTCACACAATGCTCTATATTCGGAATATATTTCGCCTGTCGTAGGTGGGCTTGTTTTCCTCATTTGTAATCTGTAAATGCTTGCTAAAACTAGTTTACCGTGGAAAGGCATTGTTCTAACTATTTCTGAAACCTTGTCTTTCTCAAGTTCATCACGTGCTTTCCAAACATGGTCAATAGTTACTTTTCTTGCACCTTCTTGTTCTGCGAGTTCTCCAGCAACTCTTAGGAGGTCAAGTGCTTTCCTAGCATCGCCATGTTCTTTAGCTGCTAAAGCAGCACATAGCGGGATTACTCCATCATCTAATGTGTCTTCGTAAAATGCTTTCTTAGCTCTTTCAGAAAGAATGTCTTCAAGTTGGACAGCATCGTATGGTGGAAAAACCATTTCAACTTCTCCGAGACTACTTTTAATTCTTGGGTCAAGTATTTCGCTAAACCTTACATCGTTCGTTATGCCGATCATTGAAATTTCGGAGTTACTTAGGATTTCATTTGTTCTCGAAAGCCTGTAAAGTATGTCGTCACCATGCTTCTTAACTAGGTAGTCTATTTCGTCGAGGATAACTATTAGTGTTGCACCTAGGTTTTCAAGACCCCTAATAAATCTACGGTAAACTTCTGCAGCAGGAATTCCTGTGAAAGGAACTTTTACACCTACTGATTCAGCAAGCTCCATGAGAACACGGTATGGCGTATCGCTTTGCCTAGTGTTAACATATGCTACCTTAACGTTAACATTGAATTTCTTAGCTGTTTCAACAAGCTTCCTAGTAACATATTTCGTAACAGCAGTTTTACCTGTACCAGTAAGACCGTAAATGAAAACATTACTTGGACGAGAGCCCTTAAGAACAGGAGCTAAAATACCCCCAAGCTTACGAATCTCCCTCTCCCTATGAGGAAGTTTATCGGGAATATAATCAGGCTTAAGAATATCCCTATTACGGAAAATACCCGACTTAATAACCCTCAAGAAGATATCTTCAAGCTCCACCAAAACCCGGCAAACCCCTCCTCGAACACACTAGAGTAGAAATAATGGAACCGGAGGAATAAATAGGTCTCCCCAAAACACCAAAATAATAAGTTTAAAAACTACCTACTAAGTAACTATATGGGTGAAGCAGGGCCGGTAGCTCAGCCTGGCAGAGCGCTCGGCTTGCACCCGAGAGGTCCCGGGTTCAAATCCCGGCCGGTCCACCAACACTTTTTCTTCGGCTAACAAATATGTTCCCACGATTTTCTCGAGTGGTCCAATGTATTTTGTTACTACTTTTCCTTCGCTATTTCTACCCTGCAAATAAACGTAGTAGTGGCCTTTCACTTTTTTAACTACATATTTTAGAGGAATGATATCACCCAAAATAAAATGTTGGTTACTTTCATAAGTAGTTAACCCATGATTCGTATAACTACGCCCTTTTTATTAACTTACGCACTAAGATAAAAACACTTTAGCCAGAGTGGTTGCAATATAAGTTACAAAATAAGTCAGAAAACTTCTGGTAAATAGCGATAGCGCTGTACATTGTGAATACCGAATGATGTTATTGTGGAAAGACTGCAAACTAACCTACGAGATGAAGAGAAACCTACTAGCATTAAGCGGGAAACCACTAAAAATAACCAAGATACATGAAGCAACAAAAGTATCATGGGAAACCGTGGATGTAACAATAAAATTACTAATAGCAATGAAACTCGTGGAAAAGATTCAAGACAAAACATGAACATACTACAAGCTAACAGACATAGGTATGAAAAATAACCAGAATAATACGAGAAAATAGAAGAAAGAGAGCGAGAAGCCTAAAAATCTTACCAAGATTCTTAACTTTACATCACCAATAGGTATTAAATGTTAAGATTAGGTAAAAATATATAGCTTTATTAAGAGTATTCCCATAGTACCGCTATAAACTCCTTAAATACTACTTGGGTGTATTTTGTGGATACATTTACAGTCTCAGCACCTTCAGCATTAGTATTAACAAATGAAGTACATAGTAATATTGATGTAAGTGAAATCCAGCAACCTAAGTTTCATGGTGATAATGCACTAAAAATAGTTGAAGAGAACGCTCTTTACATATTTAATAACTTAAACTATATCTTTGCACAGTATAAAATTAAACCCGTTCTCAATATTAATGAATTAAGAGAACATATTATGGCAGAGACAAAAAAACAAATTGAAGATATAAATAAAAGAATAGATGAAATACTTGAATCAAAGAAGCCTATAGGTGTAAAAATTAAAAAGATAATAAATATACTTAGCGAACTTAAAAAGAAAGATCTTGAAGCTATATCAGAGATTAAGAGGTTTATTGAGCATCTACTCGTAGAATCCAATATACCCCCCGTAGTCTTAGGCAATATGAGATTATATCTCGATATTGACGAGAAACTTACAGAAAAATTATGGGATATAAAACTTAGAGAGTTACAGAGCTTACTTAAAATTTTGCCCTCAAGGTATCCCGGGAGAGTTAAGCAGGTAGAAAAACGAAAGAAAGCTCTTCTAGAAAAAACCCTAAAAATTGAGATATATAGAGAGATTCGTCCTTACGAAAGAAATACTCGGTTAAATGCATGTGTTATATTATTTTATATACTGCTCAATTGCATCGACACTCTAGATGATGTTCACCCGATAAATCTACAGAAAATACTTAAAAAATCAAAGACATTAAATATAGAGGTTCTTAATGACTTAAATGAAAAACTCGTTGAAAGCCTACATGCACTGATATTTAAGATAGCTAAATATAATGAAACGGAGCCTCTTCTTACTATGAGACTTCTTTCAAAATATACATTAACGTTTTGGGCTACTATGGTTAGCACATATTAATCTCATATATCCAAGGGTACATAAAGTTGCCAAGGGAAAGTAAAGTAAGTTTCATAGTAGACACGAATATTATCATATATGATGTTTTAGAAGGGATAACACCCTTTTCAAGAACACTAGGTTTTTTCTTTAAAGAAGCAAAAGATCATGGATATACACTATGTATAACGCAACAAATTCTTGATGAGGTAAAAAGTATTCTAAAAGATATTCTTAACTATTCTGTGGAAGTCTATAGGGATCTTAGGGAATACCTTAGAAAATGTTCATCTAAGCATCATAAATCTCACGCATTACCATTGATAGATAGCTTTTTCAAAGAAAAGCATAATGCTCTATCTAAGCAAAAAGGCGAGCTTTCTGAAACAGCCTTCGAAAGAAAAAGAAATCAGCTTAGATTCCTCGAAGAAAACATAGTAATAAGCATTTATGGTGCAAACGCCTTTACAGTGAAAGATGCAATAAGGGTAGTAGAGAATTTAATGAGAACATTAATGGATGATTATGCAAACATATACGCTATGTGTATACATAGAATTGTTAAAAAGTAATTATATTCTACTAGAGGACGATGATACTAGAAAAATGCTTGATGTGATCTTTAATAGTATGCTAAATGAACGTGATCTTAAAGGCATTCATAAGTCTGATAAACTTATCTTATCGAGGGTATTTGGTTTTCAGCTTCTAAATAACACATACTATATTTTTGTAACACTTGATTATACGTTAATTAACAATTTTGGATATGTTTTGTCAAATAACTACATGGTATACATCTCATCCCCTTTATATGCTGTATATAAGGCATTCGTGCTCAAACAGGAGGAAGCTCCCGAAAAAATGTATCATAATTTCCGTTCAAGTGTCTGGTGGGATAAAGCAAAGAGAGAGGTTTCGCTCGGTAAGCCTTACATGTAGGTAAGATTAACCTTAATTAACTATACCCGCTCCTTAAACATTACATCACCTTAAGGTTTTCTTTAAGTTTTGGTAAGGATCTGCGGTCGAAACTCCTCCCTATTTCCTAAAATAGCCCTGAGTAGAGATATCATAGGGGTTCCAAAGTGAAAATCGCAGCTATAATCACGAGCATAATTATAGTAGGCATTCTCCTATACTTGGGCATCTATATTATGTTGTATATTAACGAGAGCTTTTCTCCGCAAGTGTCCGATAAGGAAGCACGAGAAACTATGCATAAAAGAAAAAGCTTAACATTTAGCTTGATACCATTAATTCTATCTGTAAATGGAATAGGCTTCATAATAATGTTAATATCATTAATCATGATGTTCATTCTATTTAAGGATGATATTGTGAAACGTGGAACAACGGTTTCGTATGGAGCAGGGTAATTAAAAGGTAAATTGTAATGCTACATATAAACTCTACATAAACCAGTTAGATAGGCTCGTATTTGAAGACTTCAAGAGGAGTTCTAGAATGGAATCTCGTGGGGATATGCTCTTAGGGGATTAGTTAGAATTTAAAATTCAATGTTAAGCTTATTAGAGCCGTTTTTATCGTTAATAGAACTATGAAGAAACCTTTAAGTCACGGTAACGTTTTCGAAGCATTTGTTTTGCTTTTTAATGGGAGAGAAACGTGTGTTTGTAGCGAAAAATAAACCTGGTTTAATCGTGGACTCTCTCCCCTAAATTCCGAAATTTTTATATGAGAACATTAGGATGAAATAGAAAAACTTGCTAGATAAAGTTCTAAGTGAAGAAACTTAAATAAACGCCGTGTGAAATAGTAGTTTATTGCTCCCGCACCCGAACAGTAGCTTACGGACCCTCCCTTAAAGGGGGTCTGAGGAAGCTCCGCCCACTCCGTAGGTCCGCGGCGCCGTAAGGCGCACGGCTAATAGCCGTGGCTCCGGCACAGAAACGACACGGCCCCTACCGGATGTCTATGAGGCGGTGAGGGCCCTCCGGTAACGGAGGGTCAGTAACCCGCTGAGTATGGTGGGGGATGCGTTGAAACGGCCGACCCGCGGGGTGTAAGGGCGAGTAGGCACCGATGAATGCCTACGTGAAGGTGCGGGTGCGCCCGCTTAGCGAAATGCTACATTACAGAAGGCGGGTTATGGTTCGGGTGCGGGAGCTTTCTTCCCCATAAATTCGAACTGTGTTTTAACAACCTCTATACTTGAAGATGCTTTACTATAGGCTTCCAATAATTCCCTGTTTAGCGTTAGAAATGTTGGGCCCCATTTGAAAATTGACATTATTTTCTCAGCTTCCTCCTTAAACCCCGCTATGTAAAGAGATGCTGCAATAGCTTCTGCTGTACTTAGAATTGTCGGTTTACCGTAGTTTATAGGGTTCACAGCTATAAGGTACGGTAGTGCTCTATGTTTTCCCCTACGTATTTTCTTCAGAAAAAATTCTCTAATATTTTCGGAATGCCATGAAGCATCGACAGCTACCACACCATATTTCTTGATGAACTCTCTGTCTTCTATCGAGAAAGCTTTTGGAGAGAAAGGATCTAAAACTACAGCATTATAAGGTATTTGAGAAGGCTTATGAATTATTTTTGCAAGCCCATGCTTAGCTAGTTTCATAGCTGTACATTTTTTAGGATCATCTTCTCTAAGGTGAAGTATCAATATTCTGATTTCCATTGCGTTTTCCACTCTAGCGAAACTCTTATCAAATCCGAAATAAATTTTTATGGCGGAGGAGCCTCCTCTATGTCAACAGCTTTTGTTCTTTTAAATACTGAAATAGGTGCTGAAGAAGAAGTTCTCGACGCTTTAGGTAAGGTCGAGTACGTTACTGAAGCATACATTGTATATGGAAGCTACGATATTATTGCTAAGGTTGAAGCACCCGATATGTCTAAGCTTAAAGAGGTTATTACGTGGAAAATTAGGAGAATACCTAAGGTTAAAGCAACATTAACTATGATTATTGTTGAGGGTAGAGTGTTTAAGGAGAAGAAACGATAAACTATGGTGGCCCAAGTTAAAGTACACATAGGGTTCGACGATATAGATTCTCCTGAAGGAGGATGTACTACACATTTAACAGCTAAACTTATCCCTAAACTTGAAAAGGAATTTAACGTAGAATTTTTCGACTACCCTAACCTTATACGTTTAAACCCTAATATTCCATGGAAAACGAGGGGTAATGGAGCAACAGCTCTAAGATTTCTTGTTGAAGAGAGACGTTTAGATAATCTTGTAGAGTATGTTGTTTCTGAAGTTAGAGATTACATTGGAGAATTTAGTCATCCACAATCTCAACCGGCAATAGCTTTTCTAGTGGGGGAAATTAGTAGTGATTTAAGGTGGCTTTCTAGGAAAGCTATTCAGGATGTCATACTACCTGATTTAGCGTTCGAAATTGCTAGCAAAGCAGGAGTTAGGGTTTTCAGTTTTAAGGGTAGGAGAGGTGTTGTTGGCGCTTTAGCTGCTATTGGTGAACCTTTAGATAAAGGTGATTACACTTATGAGCTCTTGGCTTACCGTGTTAGGGAAAACTATGGTAAACCTAGGGTTGTTGATGAAAAATCTGTTTTCGAAATGGATAGGGTTTTGGGTTCCGAAACCTTTCTTAATGTGGATTACGAGGTTTCTAAGGTCCTAATAACTCCTCATGGTCCTGACCCTGTTCTTTTAGGTATTAGGGGGGAGTCTGCTGAAGCTGTTCTTAAAGCTTTCAATATTGTTAAGGTT
>CAZGLL010000004.1:0-70256 GCA_964526225.1 uncultured Desulfurococcales archaeon
AGCTCCTTTAGCTCCTCCCTTACTATAGTGCTCCACTCTATACTTTTAGGATCCACTATTGGAACGCTTATTTCGCTTAAACTTGACACCTCAATGTTTTCCTCATTAATCTTTAATTTATGAACAATGTAGTCTAGAACTTGGCCTTCAAATTCCGATAGGGATCCTTTGTAGTTAAATGCTATAGCGACAATATTTATGCAACCATTTATTTTTGAGAAAACGTATGTTACACCATTCTCGGTTACTGTATGAACAGTTATTGCTGTCGATGCGCTTTTCACATAAAATATTCCTAGGAATCCTCTTACAGGTAAATATTCGCTCTTTAACTGAAACCTTAACGATAATGCCTTGCCATTTCCAAGTCCTAATTCATCTAGACTAACTAAGCTTACAATAACATTTACTCTTGGATCAACACTTTGCCTAATATAGATATTATCTGATCCTTTATAACCTATTTTAATGAGGTTTTCGATATTAAATTTCACTTCAGGCTTATTCAAAACGACCTCGTAAGAGTATTGGTCGAGCGGATTATAGCATGCCGAAATAGTATGAACTAAACCTAACATTAATGTAAACATCGCTACCATAAATACTGCAATGTACTTAAGCTTTCCCATCAAACCGTGCCTCATAATGTTCTAGTGTAGCTACTAAGTATAAATCTAAGCTTTCGAACACTATGTTCTAATAATTGAAAGTATTTTATCAAGCATTTTAGCTCCGCTCCCGGTCAAAATAATAACGGTATTTTCCCCTTTCTCAACAACATTCTCGCTTATGGCCTTCTTCAATGCCGCATAAACTGCAGCTGATGTTGGCTCAACAAGAAAGCCCATGCCCCATAGTTTCTTTAAACCTTCAGTAACCTCCTCATCTGTAACATGGTAGCATGTGCCTTTAGTTTCTCTTACAGCTAAAACCATTTCCCCTATTCTTGGAGGCTCAACTATTCTTAACCCGTCAGCAAGCTTTGATTTTTCAGAACCCATACCGTAGCCTAGCTCATAACATAATCTGGCATATCCTGAAGCTTGAACAGCAATTAGTTTAGGCACTTTGCTTATTTCACCCATTGTTTTAAGCTCCATTATGCCCTTAAACATTCCAAGAAGAAGGCTACCGCTACTCGTAGGTACTATTATGGAATCTACCTTATCCATACCTAATTGTTCATGTATTTCATAAGCTAAAGTTTTAATGCCCTCTATGAAGAAGGGGTTCCACCAATGTCCGACATACGCTCCTCCGATTTGACTCTCAAAATTAATAGCCGCCCTATTAACTTCCTCTCTTGAACCTTGAACTTCATGTAACCTAGCCCTCAATGACTTAAGGAGGGCTTTTTTACCTAAAGGAGCATCTGCAGGTATGAAAATGTTTGCTTCAATATTGTAGAGTAATGAGTACAGTGAGAAAGCTACACCCGCGTTTCCTGATGAATCCTCAATAATTCTTTTAACCCTAAGCTCTTTTGCTTTAGCTATAGAAACTAATGCTCCTCGATCTTTAAATGAACCTGATGGTAGTAGGTATTCTAGTTTAAAGAAGACATTTACCCCTTTAAGTTTTCTATTTATAATCGGTGTGAAGCCTATTGGTGCATTGTTTAAGTACTTAAGCGATACTGGTAATATGTTAATATAGCGTCTAATATCCACGTATTCTTTGAGTAATAATTCGCTAAGTTTGTATTTCTCTAAGCCCTTATATGTTACCGATAATGTTCCATTGTCTTTATCATGTCTCCAGACCCATGTTTTTGCCTGTAATTTTTCGCCACAGCGTAAACATTTTATATCGTATCTAACCATTCTTTCTAAACCTCGTTCAACCAATAAATTTTCGAGGCACACTAATTAAAACTTAGTGATGCCAGGTTTCCTTAAAAGACACTGTTGGTGTAGGAAGGATGGTTTTAGAGGAAAAGAGGGTTTTCATGCATAAAGGTATGAAAATAGTTGGAATATTCACAAAACCCGAAGAGCTGCCTCCATGGCCTACAGTTATAATGTTGCATGCGTATTCGAGCAACAAGAACGATAACGGGAAAATATTTCCACCTCTAGCTAGGGCGCTTGCTGAGAAAGGATATGCTTCATTTAGATTCGATTTTAGATATTCTAAACCTCTCTGGAATGCGCCTAACGAAAGCGATGGATATCTAAGTGATATGAGGGTTTCCGAATGGATAGACGATGCCCTCTTCATTGCTGAACAGTTTGCCTCAAAAGACTACATTGACTACACCAGATTGGGCTATGTAGGTATAAGTTTAGGAGGATTCATAGGCCTATATACTGCAGCGTTATCGGAAACAGTATCGTATGTTATTGCGGCTTCAACACCTATAGAACTATATACGCCATTTGTAAGACTAGGATTTAGAGAAGAAAGCAATGGCTCTATGGTTCTCAGAGATTTAGGGCTTAGGCTTAGTAGGGAAGCTGTAGAGGAACTAAAGAGCTACTCCATATTTAATGTTATTAGGAAGCTTAGAGACAAGAAAGTATTCTTAATATATGGTGAAAAAGATACAATAACTCCTCCTGAAGGCGGAATAAAAATATGTCTTGTTTTAGGAGAAAATTGTGAATTAAAAATAATTGACAAAGCAAACCATAGTTTTGCTACTCTAGAACATGTCTTAGTGAATACTATTGTCCAATGGATTTATGAAAATATTTAGCGTTACTTGCACTTGCCCTTAAAGTCGGAAAAGTGTATTAGCTTTGTCTCTCTTTTTCTTTTACAGAGTAGAGAGACCGTGATAGACATGCATCGTAAAATAGCTTATGCCCTACTATTATTGTTGCTAATAGCTACGATTAACACTATTACCTTAAACATCGTAAGTGCCGATAACGAAACAGAACATTTTAAGAGAACAGTTAGTATTCTCGTTCCGGCTGTTACCCAAACAGAAGAGGGACTTGTAGGTGTTGTTTCAAACTTAACAGTTACCGTAGAGTATCCTGGAAGTGGTGATGTTTACGTTTCAACTATGCCTTTAACGCAAATAGATATGCAAGCATCAGCTAGAACAGCAGCTATTGTTGCGTCAACGCTTTTAGGATATAATCCACTAAGCTTAGACTTCTACGTTTCAATGGAAAGTCCGGCAATAACCGTTGGCGGGCCAAGCGCTGGAGCAGCAATGACGGCGGCGATGATAGCTGCATTAGGAGGTTTTCAAATAAACCATAGCGTTATGCTTACTGGCATGATAAATCCTGACGGAACTATAGGGCCCGTAGGGGGGATAAAGGAAAAGCTTGAGGCATCAGCTAAGGTAGGTGCTAAGGTGTTTCTTGTTCCCGTAGGTCAAACAATAGTTTATGAGCAGAAAATAGTGTATAGGAAAATAGGTCCGTTCGTGTTTCAAACAGTAAAGAAAGTACCAGTAAACGTTGTTAAATACGGTAAGAAACTTGGTGTAAAAGTTGTAGAAGTAAGCAATATTGTTGATGTCGCTAGGTATGTTTTAGGAGTAAATATTCAATACATAAATTTATCAGCTGAAGAACCTATTCTTAGCGATGCCGTAAAGCAAGCGCTTAAAAAACAAATAAGCTATTTCAAAAGTGAATTTGAGAAAATTAAAGGGACATTATCGAATATTCCAGAAGAACTAGTAGGCATAGTTAATGAAGCCGAAAAACTAATGAATGAAGCTAAAGAACTCGAGGAACAAGGATTAGCATATTCTGCTGCAAGTAAAGCTTTCCAAGCAGTATACACTATTGACTACGTTAAGCTACTACTTAACTATATGAATAATGGAGATGTAGCATTAGAGGAAGCTTACAGAGAAGCTAATACAACACTGGATACCGTAAAAACTGCTCTTCAAAAGGTTAAACCTGAAAAATTAAGTGACATCGGTGTTCTAATAGCTTCACACTATAGGCTACTTTTAGCTCAAAAATTCCTTAAGCAAGCTGGCGAGCTTTACTCTCAAGGCGATGTTGAGGATGCATTATTTAGCATTGTTTATGCTAAATGGAGAGCCATTACTGCTAAGCTATGGTTAAATGCTTTAGGTTTAGGTGAAAAGCAACCAGTTCCTGAAGATGCTATTGAGAAGTACTCTCAAACAATAGTTTATGAAGCTTCAAGTGTTGCTGCCTATGCTACATCACTTTTAGAAGATATTGGTGTTTCATCAGATCCTAATCTAAATTCTGCATTAGAAAATCTAGAGGATTCAAGAGATGCAATAGAGAAAGGGGACATATATGGAGGTTTGGGATTAGCTCTATCAACAATAGCTGAAGCAACCACAGCTATTCACAAATACTTTACAGTTAATGTTGAAAAGCAAAGAGAAGCTATAGAAAAGGTAGCTAGAGGATACATTGCGAAAGCTAGGGAGCTAGGTGTAGAACCGATATTGGCATTAGGATATTATGAATTCGCTAAACATCAAAAGAACATTTTGAATGAAATTTACTTCTACGAACTCTCGTCAATGCATGCTAAAGCACTAATAGATATTTACGTTATAGGTACAACTAAACATGAAGAAGAGGTAATAGTTACTAAAACAGTTAAGCCTGAAACCCCACCGACTCCTACTGAAACGAACAATACAGAAACCACAACACCTCAAACAACCACCGAGGCTAGAATACAACCAACTTTAGAGTTAAGAAGTGCTGTTGAAAGAGCCCTATTAATATTATTGGCGTTCCTAGGAGGACTACTGTTAGGCTATGCTATTAGAGGTAGGAGCTCAGCTACCCCAGGGTAATTCTTACCTCATTTAAAACATTCGGTCGGCATGACTTTCTTCATCGCTTACAGAGAAAACTTGACTTAAAGGAAAAATTAAATTTAACTTAAAGAAAAATTGTTTATGTTTACTTGAGCGCCCCTAGTTTTCCTTCCTTTCTTAACCTATAAACTCTCCATGTTGGCGTTACATGTCTCGGATGGCTTGCTTTAACCGTGTCTATTCTGCCTTTAGCTGTATTCTTCGGCCATGTCTTTGGCTCCTTCGGATTCTTATAGGCTATTTCGGCTATCTCTTTCATTCTAGCAGCATACCTCTCAAGGTTCTCCTTGGTTTCGGTGTCTGTGAACTCTATCATTAATGCTTCATGCACTATTAGTGGGAAGTATATTGTTGGTGCGTAGAATCCAGCATCTAACAATCCTTTAGCTACATCTTCTGCTGTAACATCTACTTCGTGCGCCATAGGTTCTGCGCTAAACACTACCTCGTGCTTTCTGAATCTCTCGGGACCATATGGTAGGTCGTATCCTCTTGTACCCTTAAGTAGTTTCGTGAAGTAGTTCGTGTTAATTACTGCTTGCTCCGTTACCTCCTTTATACCCTGTGGCCCAAGTCCTAAGATATATGTGAAGCCCCATAGTAGAGGTACTACGTTTCCGAAGAACGCCTTAAGCATTCCTACAGAGTACGGACCTGGCCACTTGAGGTAGTATCTACCTTTCTTCTCATCATACATAACTATTGGTCCTGGAAGTAAGTCACTTAGCTTAATGTTCCTGCTAGGATCAACAACTCTATCCTTTACACATACTGGTCCTGCACCGGGGCCTCCACCGCCATGTGGTGACCCAAATGTCTTGTGTATGTTTATATGGGCTATGTCGAAGCCCATGTCTCCAGGTCTAGCGTAGCCCATGATTCCATTGAGGTTTGCTCCATCGTAGTATAGTAGTCCATCTACCTTATGTATTTCCTCAGCTATTTCGAGAATATGCTCCTCAAATAATCCTAGGGTGCTTGGGTTCGTTAACATAAGTCCTGCTGTATGTTCTGAAACAGCAGCTCTAAGGGCATCCATGTCTACGTTGCCGTCAGGTGCTGACTTTATTTCTACAACTTTAAATCCGGCCATTGCTGCACTTGCTGGGTTGGTACCGTGTGCTGAATCCGGAATTATGATTTCTGTTTTCTTATCTAATTGACCCTTTAGTTCATGATATTTCCTTATGAGTAATGTTCCCGTAAGTTCTCCGTGTGCACCAGCTGCTGGGTGTAGTGTACAGGCATCCATTCCTACAATGTTAGCTAGCCACTTCTGTAACATGTAGAACGCTTCTAAGAGACCTTGAACTGTTCTTTCGTCTTGTAGTGGATGAAGCCACATTACTCTAGGGTCATTTGCTACTTCGAAAGCTATTTTCGGATTATACTTCATAGTGCATGAACCTAAAGGTACTGGGCCATTGTCTACGCCATAAGCCATTTGTGATAGGTCTACGAAGTGTCTTACAACTTCTACTTCTGAAAGCTCAGGTAGTTCTGGCGGTGAGGACCTAGCTGCCTTCTCTGGAACCTTAAGTTCTCCAACTTCCTTCCTTATTTCCTCCTCTACTTCGGGAACTAGGAACCCTATTCTTCCGGGCGCTCCTAACTCATATATTATGGGTTCTTCCCACTTTGCTTGACGGAAGACCATTTCTCACACCCCACCTCCTATTTACCTAAAATTTCCTTTATTGATGAAACGAGCAAGTCAATATCACCTTTATCGTGCATTTCTGTTACGCAGAATAGTGCTGTTTCACCTAGTTCTGGGAACCATTTGCCAACGTATAGTCCGCCATGAATGTCTTTCTTTAGCAGTTCCTCATGGATTTTCTCGTACTTTACTCCTGCACCATCGAAGTTTACTGTGAATTCCTTGAAGAATTCACTCTTAAACACTGGCGCTTTTACTCCATCTATTTCATTTAACTTCTTAGCCGCGTAGTGTGAACGATACATTATTAATTCTCCTAACTTCTTGAAGCCATGCTTACCTAGTAGGGCCATGTACACTGCTGCTCCTAATGCACATAGCATTTCGTTAGTACAGATGTTCGATGTTGCTCTTTCTCTTCTAATGTGTTGCTCTCTTGTTTGAAGTATCATTGCGAAACCTAGTTCTTTACCGTCTTCTGTTGTTGTTAATCCCATGATTCTACCTGGCATTTGCCTAACTATTCTCATATCCCATTTAGCAGCGAAAATGCCTAGATATGGTCCTCCGAAGTTCATGCCTAAACCTAATGGCTGGCCTTCTCCTACAGCAATATCTGCACCTAGTTTACCTGGTGCTTCAAGAACGCCTAAGCTTATTGGGTCAACACCCATTATAAATAGTGCTCCGTAGTCATGAGCTATTTCACCTATTGCTTTAGCATTCTCCTCTATGAATCCAAGGAATGATGGGTTCTCAATGTATACTGCTGCTACATCCTTAGGACTTAGTTTCTCCTTCAGATCCTCTAGATCCATTAGTCCTGTTTCCTTATCATATTTTACCTTCTCTATTTTGAGACCTTTAGGTTCAGTATAGGCTTTAACTACTGGTTCATGGTAGGGATTCATTGTTGAAGGTACTAAAACCCTAGTCTTGCCTTTCTTCTGAATACGCATTGCCATGAGAAATGATTCTGCAGCTGCTGACGCCCAATCATACATTGATGAGTTAATTATTTCCATTTCTAAAAGATCAGCCATCATGCTCTGGTATTCAAAGAGAGCCTGCATAAGTCCCTGGGAAATTTCTGGCTGATATGGTGTATATGCCGTGTAGAATTCAGCACGTGACATAATGTATTTCACTACTGATGGAACATAGTGTGGCCATGAGCCACCTCCTAAAAATACTGGCGGGTTCATGAATACCTTATTTTTATTGAAGAGTTTTTCAACGAACTTTCTAATTTCTATTTCGGACAGCGGTCTTCCAAGACCTATTTCGAGCTTATTCCAGTCGCCTTTAAACCTTGCTCCTTCAGGAATGTCTTTGAAAAGTTCTTCGACACTGCTAACACCAATAGTCTTCAGCATTTCCTTTTTAATATTCTCTGGAGAATTTGGTAGCCAAGGATGCACTACCAAAATATAACCCCAAATACATACTTTTTAGATCGGATTCTTAAAACGATTTCCATAATGAAACTAATAAAGGAATACAAAAATGCAGTTGTTTATGGTGTTTTCTACGATTAAATATTTAGTTTCACAATAATGTTATTATAGGTTTATTTAAATTAGAAAAAACCTTATTATGATATTGGTTGAGGCGGATTTCTATGGCCATAAAAACACATCTTTGGGAATTTCATGTGAAAGAACTTGGCGCTACTATGGGCGAATTCGGCGGCTGGGAAGTGCCAATGCTATATACTAGCTCTATGGAGGAACATAACATAGTTAGAACGGATGTCGGAATATTTGATGTAGCGCATATGGGAAGAGTGAAGCTAACAGGACCTGACGTACTTCCATTCCTTCAGAAACTTTACCCAAAGGATATGTCTAAAACTAAGGAGCACTGGATGTCAGGTCCAACATTAGCTCTTAACGAATATGCTAGAGTCAAAGATGACGAAATGGCATATAAGGTTTCCGATGAGGAATGGTTCATAATAGTTAATGCACCCTATAGAGAGAAGATGCTAAAATACTATGATGAAGTAATTAAGAAATACGGGTTTAAAGTGCAAGTCGAAGATATAACGTTTAAGTATGCTATGATAGCTGTGCAAGGACCAAAAGTAGAAGAAGTTTTCGAAAAAATCGGCGCCGGATGGGCAAATGATCTCCACACACTAGAGTTTAGAATGAATGAGGAAATTGCTGGGCAAAAGGTTTACCTAATAAGCAGAAGCGGTTGGACAGGCGAAGATGGATTCGAAATTTGGGCTGAACCTAAGGCGATGGTTGAAATATATCGTGCACTACTAAAAGCTGGAGCTAAACCTGTAGGAATTATATGTAGAGATACTCTAAGAATAGAAATGGGCTTCGTTCTAGGAGGAGACGAATACGGTGAAGATCCGACAAAGTTCCCGCCAGCATGCTGTTTAAGATACGGCTTAGGCGCTATAGATTGGAATAAGAGAGGATACATAGGTGAAGAAGCTCTTAGGGCATGTAGACGTGAAGGTTGCAGATGGATTAGAGTAGGTATTAGGATGAAGAAGAAACATGCTAGAGCAATACTTAGACACGGATATACTATTTATGTTGAAGATCAACCCGTAGGTTGGATAACAAGCGGAACATATTCACCGTATCTTAGGAGATCAGTAGGGCAAGCATACATTGATTCAAGATATGCTCTCTTCGGGGAAACCGTTGAAGTTGAAATAAGAGGAAAGAGATACGAAGGAAGAATACTTGACTTCCCACTCGTGCCGGGTAGACCTGTAGTTAAATAGTTTTAAGTTAAAAAGGTTTTTTTGAATCCTACTCTATAACAACACATGTCCCCCATAGGGGTTAAACTATGAGCACAATAGAATTCGAAGTTGGAGGTAAAAAATACCTAGTAAGAACGGATGTTAGATACACTAAAACAGATGAATGGGCTAAGAAGGAAAATGGCAAAGTGAGAGAAGGAATAACAGATTACGCACAGAAGGAGTTAAAGGACATTGTAGGAATCGAGCTTCCCGAGGTTGGTCAGGAAGTTAAGAAGGGAGAGGCTATAGGAACTCTTGAATCCGTTAAAGCAACAGCTGACTTTTACGCAGCAGTTTCCGGAAAGGTAGTAGAGGTTAATGAGAGACTTCTTGACGAACCTGAGCTTTTAAACAAGGACCCATACGGTGAGGGTTGGATAGTAGTTATTGAAATGAGTGATCCTAAGGAATTTGATGAACTATTAACACCCGAACAGTACATCGAAATGCGTAAGAAAGAAGCACACTAAAAACTAAAATAAAATTTATTTTTTATTTTAAACAACCTTCATCATTACTGCATCATGATAGTCAACTATTACCTTAATATAGTTTCTAAGCATGTTGTCTACTTCTTCATCACCAGTATCGACCCTTAAAACATCAAGGTTTCTAATTTTCCTCCACGTAGCAATAACTACTATGTTTTTCTTTCCGCCAACCTTCTTTATAACATTAGGCGATATCTGCTGATTACCTCTTCCGAAAATAAATCCCTGGCCACCAATAGGTGTTATTATTATTTTAGCTTTAGGGTATTTTTCTAAAAGTTCAAGTAATCCTTTCTCGTCAAGATCTTTACCTACAAGTTTACCATTGTAAACAGCGTCTACGCCTAAAAGCGTCTTTTCTATACCTAGCCTATCAGCTATAGCCTTGACTGTTGTTCCAGCACCTAAAATGTATAGTGTATCTGGCTCCATTTCTTCAACTATTCTTTCAGCAATAGCTCTCCTATTATCCTCCTCATCTGCTATATCGGTGCTTGGCTGTTTGGATGTTTGAACAAGCCCTGCAACAATAGGTACTTTAAGATAGCCATAAAGCCTAGCTTTTAAAACGTTCTTACGGTATGCTTCTTCATCAATATCTAAGACCTCTTCCTCAACGATTCTTGTTTCACCGTTAGCAAATGCCTTAACTATTTCAGCAGCTGCTTTAGGGTTAACTGCGAAAACAGCGCTAAACATTTTCACTCCGGAGGGTATTCCTAACACCGGTATTTTCATGTCGATAGCGTCCGCTACATCCCTTGCTGTACCGTCTCCTCCAACAAACACTAGTAAATCTACTTTTTCATCAACCATCTGTTTAGCTATTCTTTTGGTATCTTCAGCAGTTGTTTTTTCAGAATATAGTTCTCCAACAATTTTAGCTATTTTATCTCTATGTTTCGACTTCTTAGCTACATCTTCACCCATAACCTTAGGTGCAACGTAGAGCTCGAAATCTTCAAGATCTAGGCTATTGAGGAATTCTAAAGCTCTCCCAGGAGTTACAGGTTTAGCGCCTTTCTTTAATGCTATGTAGTATGCTTCACCATCTGTTCCCTTAAGACCTACTCTACCGCCCATTCCGGCAATAGGGTTAATTATTAGTCCCAGCTTTAGTTTTCTCAACTTATTTCCCAGCTTTTACGCTATAATCCTTAGTATAATATAAGCATTCCTTATATGTAGTAGCTAGTAAACCAGTAGATAAAGCGGTAAAAATGATTGTTAAAAGGAAGTTTGGAAAATACGTTATCGTAGCCTTACCTGTGAAAACAAGTTATTGGAAGCCTAGAAAATTCTTTCTACCAGAGGTTTGTATGAAACTTAAAGGTAAGGTTTCTCATGGAGATATTATAGTATTTTCTGAAAAAGCTCTCTCAGTAGCATTAAACAACATTTATGATGAAGGCACTATTAAACCCAGATTTATCCACAAGGTAATGGCTTTCTTAATAATGAATATTCTTTGGGGTCATGTTTTAGGAGAAATAACTAAGCTAAAACATGAAACTCTAGAGTGGATAAGGAAAGCTCCAATAAATGAAATTTCTGTACACAAGGCTCTTTCACTCAAAATCGGAGGCTTGCTTCAAGCCCTCAAACCTTCGTCGGAAGCTGGAATAGATACGTCAAACGTCCCATACACTTACGTTTCTTTACCTCTAATGAAATGTTCTATTGTTGAAAAGCTTAGAAGAGCTTTAGAAAAGTGCTTGGAAAAGAAAGTTTCAGTATTGATTGTGGATAGCGATAGAGTCTATGTCCATAGAAGACTTAATTTAGCTCTCGCTTCAAGGAAAACATGTCTTAAACATCTTAGAAACTACGGTGTACTTTCGTATGTTCTGGGTAGAACCTTTAGAAGCATGTTCTATCCTAGGGCAACCCCTGTAATGTATTCAGGAATGAAAATAGATTTAAGATTACTTCTTGAAATAGCTGAAATAGCTGATAGAGCAAGAGGCATTGGTGCCGGAAGAACAGTTTTTGAAATGGCACGTAGATTTGGCGTAAGAGTAAGCGAAGTTACGTGGGAAATGTTATCCTCAATACCTCACTACCCTATTGTGATAGTCAAATTTATTCGGAAAGAGCCCCATAGAAGAAATAATACAGTAAAGTCTAGGTGCTTAGGGTATGGTTCAAGCGAAATTTAGGGTAGGTGTTGAAAATTTAAGCTTTGATGCCGCACACTATACTAAAGGTGTCGAAGGAAAATGCATGAACCTTCACGGACACACCTTTAAAGTAAATGTTGAAGTTGAAGGGGAAGTGAATCCGGAAACAGGTTTTGTCATAGACTTTAGCATTCTCAAGAAAATCGTAAAAGAAGTTATTGAAGAATATGATCATAAAGTAATTGTTCCTAAGAAGGATGTTAACGAAACGTTTCTCAAAGGAAAATTTAAAGGCGAAGTTAAAATATTAGACTATCCCGAAGCATCTACTGAGTACATAGCCTTAGATATTGCCCGTAAAATACATGTGAAACTAAACATGCCTGTGAAAGTAAAGTTGTTTGAAGGACTAGGAAATTACGTAATTGTTGAAATTAGAAAGTAAATAGTGGAGTTGTATTTTAATGAGAGATGTGCAAAATGAAAAACCCATATATCCAATATACATAAGCAGGGTTGGCGTAAGAAACATTAAGAGAAGAATAATTCTCGAAGCACCTAAAAGAAGGTTGCATTTCGACGCAATACTTGATGTTTACGTTGACCTTCCTGCGGAGAAAAGAGGAGTTCATATGTCAAGAAATATTGAAGCGTTCATTGAAGCTATAGATGCTGTTAGACTAAAGCCTTTACCTACAATGGAGGAAATCCTCGACACAATATGTGATATTCTCCTTAAGAAACATGAGTACGCTTCAAGAGCTGAAGTAATAGCTAGAACAACATACTTCTATACTGAAACATTCCTTGGAATACCAGCTGAGGAAGCAGCCGACGTAGAAATAAAGGTTGCGAAAACAAGAGAAGGAGATGTAACTTACGTCGTTAAGGTTGGACTTTCAGGCATGACTGTTTGCCCGTGTGCTCAAGAAACATATAAATCCGTAGAGAAAACAAAGCTTCCACATACTCCATCACATGTTCAAAGGGCTAAACTTTACTTATCGATTAAAACAAAGGGAGTTTTCGTTAGAATAGAGAAACTTATAGAGGCAGGTAAAGCTGCTTTCTCAGCACCTACGCTTAGTTTGCTAAAGAGAATAGATGAGTATAGGCTTGTCAAACATGCTTTCGAAAACCCACGTTTCGTTGAAGATGTTGCTAGAGCGGCTCTCTGTAATTTATACAGGATCGTTAATGGTAAGGTTCCTGAAGATTCAGAAATAGAAGTTGAAGTCATAAGTTACGAGAGCATACATCCCTATGATGCATATGCTTACGCTAAGTTTTCCCTTAAAGATTTAAAGAGAGAAATAGAGGAAGCTAAAAAGGTTTCAAAAACTCACACGTAAAGAATAGTAGCTTTAGCTCCAGAATTTCTAACTTCAGTTATGTATCCGAAAAAGTCAAAATCAAAAGCCTCTATAGCTTTTAAAAGTATGTTTCTAGCTCTTCTATAGCCCTTAACTAAACAGTATGCTGTCGGACCCCAGCTACTTTGCCCATATCCTTCACAGCCTAATTTACTAAAAATGTTCACTACGGTTTCTGTTTCTTCACAACAAAATATTCCGCCTTGATATTTCGAAAAATACTTGCCAACAATTAGTTGAAGTTTAGTTAAAGCTTTACCAAATAACGTTATATCTTTCTCTACAATTGAGGGTATTATTTTCTCTAGGAGAATTTCGTAAAGTTCACGTTGCAAACTTCTAGGAGGTATCGGTGGTTTGCTGAGAATACTTTCTTCTTCTATTTCTGAAAGACCTCTTCTCCTAATTGGAGTTATAACTAAAAACTTCCAGCTCTTTGGAATATTAGCTCTAAAAATTACAGCTGGAATATCGTTTGGAGTAGTAGGTTTTCTAAGAATCCCGTTTGTGGGCTTTTTCCTTCCCGAATCAACAATAAAACCTCCTCTTTCGAATGCTGCAATACCTATACCTGATACATCACCTCTACCTAAAATTGACGCTAAATCTCTTATTCCGATATTTAGTTTTAAGAGCTTCTTGAAAGCCAAAGCTACGGCTAAAAGTGTTTGCGTTGTTGACCCGAGTCCGACATGTTTTGGTAGAATTTTTTCGAATACTACAGAATATCCTTTAACACCTAGTTTTCTAGCAACATCACTAACTAGTTTTCCATAGTACTCACTATTTATGGGCGATTCTACATTTATTCCCTTTTGAAGTGAAGCTTTAAGAACAAGTTCTGGTTGCTTTATTGCTACACCTATGCTTCCATAGACTCTGTTTTCGCTTACAAAATTATAGAATCCTAAATGTAGCCTAGCTGAAGTTACAACCTCTACGATTGCTTTAGCCATGCTACTCCAACCCTATTTTAAAAAGGTATTTTTCTTTTGCGAAAGAGCGTTCTTTCTTGGACATAGTTTTTACCTATTATCAAGGCCTCCTCAGCTTTAGAAAGCTCTATTCCAAGATAGAATGCGTGTGAAAGCGTTGAGACAAGATTTCTCCTTAAAATTTCATCTCTAATTTCTCTGGCTGTTTTCCCTCTAATCAATATTTTCCCCTTTCTCCCTATATATAGGGCTTCGATAACTTCATCTTCATGGTTGACTCTAATTTTAAACACACCTAAGGGATCTAGTTCATATTCTTTTTCGCTCTTCTGCGCTTCAACAATTTCCGCTCCTTCAACATCTAGAGGGGTTTCAATCCTCCTTTTATCTTTAAGTATCAACAGATCTATTCCAAGATCTTTTGGCGGAGAGTTTTTAATCCAAGCTAAAGAGGCCATACGTGCTGCAATGGACGCTTCATAGGTTGATCCTTGTGCTTTACAGCTTTTTTCGACAACAAGCACTAAACTTACACCTATTTCTGCAGCTAACATTACAAGTAATGCGTTTGAACCTACAGTATCTGCATCTAAAAGCTCTACAACATTACCTATACCAATAAGCATAGGTATTTTCGGATATTTCTTCTTAAAGATATAGTACGCTAGAAGGGATTGAAATGAGCTTTTAGAGTTTATAGGGTCAAGTATCGGATCAGCAATTATCTTTTCAACATTATGTTGTAATGCTTTACCGATATTTTCTTCTAAGAGCTTAAATTTTTCCTCAGCAGTTTTAGGTTGTACTGGGAGTTTTGAATCATAAGCTATAATTACGACAGGGATTTCAGTGACATATTTAGCTACTTTTCCAATATTACTTGCTTCAAGGCTCATAACCATGTCTGCTCCAGCTTCAACAGCAGCTATTATTTCGCTGGGAATTATCGAATCTACGGCTATAGGCACTGAAAGTTCCTTTTTAAGAAATCTAATGGTTTCTCTAACCTTTTCAGCATGTGATATTCCTGCTTCAAAACCTATGCTTAAAATGTCTGCTCCTTCATTAACGAGCTTCCCTGCTTTCTTAAGAAGTTTATCTCGTGATAATAAGTGAGCTTCAGTTATTTCGGCAATAACCCTTATAGGCGGTGGTGTTGCAGGAACAATAACATTACCTACGATTAAATGTGGTTTTTCAACAATAGATTTTTCCAATTCCTCTAAGAGCTTCCTATTTGAATTCAAAATTTCTTCTTCAATAAGTTCGTCAGCGGGTTTATCGGGTGATAGCTTGTTTAAGTCCTTCAACGAAAATATTGCTGGTATATCTGTTGCTTGAAGTGTGCCTTTAACGGCCTTTATACCTACTGTTTCCTCTATTACTTTCGCTGAACCTGTAGAAGCTCCAGGAATAAGTATCAAATCGTAATCTCCCTTTTTAACACCAACCTTCTTCAAATAGTTAGCTATAAGCTCTGTTGTCGCTAATGCTGCAACCGCTATAGGTAATTCCAGAACATCTACTTGGTAAGGTCCTGCTACCGATTCAATAGCCTTTCTAACAACTGGTGCTGCAAGTTTACCTGTAACTACTAAGATTTTCAAAGCAGGGCACACTCACGATATATCCTATGACTATCGAAAACTACTAGTTTATTTTATTTTCCCTACTGAATAATATTTTCTACTTCGAAATAGTCTAGATGTTTAACATTAAAATTTTTAATACGGCTCTTACCTAGTGTAAATACCTTATTTACAGCTACTTTCGCAATGAGCTCCTTAGCTATTTGGAACTTCTTCTTCTTGGTCTCCCACGCTTTTATGTTATGTTTAAGCCAGGGTTTAGAGTATTTTCCAACGATTTCGCCAAAATCCATTGCTACTAAGAATATTTTTGATGCACTAAATTTTAACGCTAAAAATAGAGCTCTATCGCCATCAGTGAATCCGCCATAGTTTTCAACGCACCCTTCAGGTTCTAGCTGAGTAGTGTAAATACTGTAGGGAAAAAGTTTACCTAAATACTTCCTTAACGCTGAAATATTATCCCCATGAGCATGAATGACCATTACTGCCCCATTAAATGCTGCTTTAAATAACGCTTCGAAATCTCCATCTAAGTCTGTAACTACAATGTCAGGATATATTCCGTAATCTATTAGAGCTTTTGTTGCGCCGTCAACGCTTACTATTGTTATTTTAGATTTTCTTTTAAAGAGTATTTCTCTTAAACCTTCAATATCGTCCTCTAGTGTTGGTGAAGCGCCGAAAATAAATATGTTTCTTCGATGGATTTTTTGAAAGATTTTTCTAAAATTGGTTCTTGTAAATGAACAATTTATTTTCGCTGCTACAAAGCTTCTCGCTCTTAGATCGTCTAACGTATTTACATTAATTATTCTTTTAACTACTAAGTAGTAATCGAAAATAGCTTCTCTGTTTAAAAGCATCTAGACACCCTTCAACCGAGAATACATCAGCTAAACTATTTAAGAGGTTTTATAGAATTACCCTAAAAGGGCAAGCATCCTTGAATAAAAGCTTAGTGATATTAGGAGCCTTAGGTAGAATAGTGCTTGCCCTAGGGATGTTGCTTTTAGTACCTATACCTATCGCTATGGTTTACGGCGAGTATACGTTAATAAAATACTTTCTATATCCCTCATCTATATCCCTCCTAATAGGTTTAGTTCTTACATTAGCAATTTCCTTGTCATTTAGGGATGTAGGGCTTTTTGAAGCAATGGCTATTTCTGCTTTAGGATGGATTATCGCTTCGATAATAGGTTCTATACCTTACATTTACATTTTAAAAATGAGTCCTGTTGATGCGTTTTTCGAAACAATGTCAGGATTTACAACTACAGGTATGACTTTAATCAAAATTATTGAGGGTAAACCATACTCTATTCTTTTCTGGAGAGCTTTTACCCAATGGATTGGTGGTGTGGGAATAATCCTCTTTTTTATAGTAATGTTCGCTGGTGGAGGTGCTCCAGGTCTCAGAAGACTATATATGGCTGAAGCAAGAGAGGAAAAGCTAACCGTTTCTACATGGCACACTGTTAAGTATATTTGGATAATATATTTCGCATATTCAGCACTATGTACGATAGCTCTATGGCTTGCCGGTATGAATCCTTACGAAGCAATTACGCATACGTTTACGGTTCTTTCAACGGGAGGGTTCTCTACAAGAACTGCAAGTATAGCTGCTTTCAATAGCTTAACTATAGAGATAGTACTAATAGTTTTCATGATTATTGGGGGCATAAGCTTTTTAGCTCACTACACTTTGTTCACAAAGGGCTTGAGAAACTTTCTAAGACATTATGAAGTTAAGGCCATATTTTTAATAATAGGTTTATCTACTGCAGTAGTAACCTACGATTTAGTAATTCATGGAGTAGATGTTTTTAGAGCGTTAAGGGAATCCCTATTTCAAGTAGTTTCGATAATGACAACAACAGGATATACGACAATAGACATAAACGCTCTACCTCCATTATCTAAAGCAGTAATAACCATTCTAATGTTCATAGGCGGCGGTGCCGGTTCAACAGCAGGGGCAATTAAGGTAGCTAGGATAGTTATTGCTCTTAAAGCTGTTAGTTACGAATTAAACAAACTATTACTACCAAGAGGCTCCGAGAAGCCCCTTAGAATAGGTTTTAGAGTTTTACAAGAAGAAGACGCCTTAAGAATAACGTCATTCATAATAGCCTACTTAGTCTTTTATGTTGCAGGAGTTCTGATACTTACTTTTAGAGGGATAGATGTTTTCTCAGCTATGTCGGCAGTAGCTTCAGCTCAAGGTAATGTTGGTCCGGCATTCATCTCCCTATTTGACCTCGACGACGTTTCTAAACTGGTTTTAGCTTTAGAAATGTGGGTTGGTAGATTAGAAGTACTCCCGGTCCTAGCGCTTTTAAACTTTAAAGCTTGGAGAAGTGTTTTAGGGGGAACTAGCTAAACTATAGTGTGAAAGCGGAAATGGAAGGAATAGCTGATCTACCACTACATGAAGGACACGTACCTCTATGGCTACTTAGGCTTATGAGAAAACTAGCTAAGGCTATAGTTGAAATATTCATTTTAGAGTATGGTCCGGACAGACTTGTTGAAAGGCTGGCTGATCCATTATGGTTCCAAGCTTTCAATAATGTAATAGGTATGGACTGGGATAGTAGTGGATCAACAACAGTTACCTTAGCCATGCTTAGATCTGTTCTTAACAATGGAGAATATGGTGTTTTAGTTTTAGGAGGTAAAGGCTCTAAAGCTAAGTCGGTGCCTGAAGAAATAAACTATGCTGTAGAGAAGCTTAGCTTACCTAGTAGGCTAAGCGACAAGCTTAAGAAAGCCTCTAGATTAGTTGCTAAGGTTGATTCTGCTCTTGTTCAAGACGGCTACTCAATATATATTCATTCCCTCATAGTTTCTGAGAATGCTAAGTGGGCCATTGTACAGCAGGGAATGAATGTAAACTTGAAAATGGCGAGAAGATATCATTGGCTTTCAGATAATTTAGAAAGCTATGTTAGAGAACCGCATAGCGGAATTCTCACGTTGAATATGGAAAAAGCTGTGCTAAACCTTGTGGATAGGAATGTTGAAGGTGCTCGAAAAACCATTGTTGATTTAGCTAAGGAAAGCCCGTCAGCAATAGTTAACATGTATAGGGATGCATTAAATGCGTTAAGAAAACAAACCACACTTTACCCGGAAGCCTCAATAGTACGCGTAGATCCCGTTAAGAAACAGATATACTATGCTCCAATAACTTCAATAAACACTTTAGCTGAAAGAATAGCAAGAATTAAGGAGGTTTCACCTAGAAACCTAGAAGAGCTCTTATTAGTAAGAGGAGTTGGTGCTTCAACCATTAAAGCTCTCGCATTAATCTCAGATCTAATATTCAATGAACCACCCTCATATCGTGATCCAGCCAACTACATTTACGATCCATTTAGATACACTTTCGCCGTTGGGGGAAAGGATGGAGTACCGTACCCGGTAAATAGGAAGGTTATGGAGGAAACCATTGTTACACTTGAAAACATAATTAAGGAGGCAAAAATCAGTCCTAAAGATAAAAGAAGAGCTTTAAATAGACTAAAATCGTTGAGGGCAATGGTTCATGAAAAATGATATTTTTAGAACCCTTTTAGATCTAGGCTTCTCCGAAGACACTTTCTCAGAGGTAATTGCTGTAACAAGGTTTGAAAATATGTGGAACTGTTCCCCACTTGGTGTAAAACTTAATTCAGAGAACAAAACATTGCACTTCTATGTTTATGAAGGAGCAAGAATACTTAGCTTCCTTAGTAAACGAAACCTATTTACGCTAAATGTTGTTAACGAGTATTCGGCTTTTTTAAATTGCATTTTCAAAAGAAATATTGAAAATGAAATACGAAAAATAACCAATACATTGGGATATTTGAGAATAGCTGATGCTTATATTGTATGTGAAAATAGCTTACCTATAAAGGTTAGTAAAGATAAGTACTTGGTCAATGCGTTTGCTAAAGAAATAGTTATTCTTAGAAACAAGCCTAGAGCATTTAATAGGGTATTGCCAGCAGTAATCGAAGCATTAATATGCTACACAAAGATTAAACCTTATAGTAAAGTGTATGGTTTCTCATCAGTATTGGAGCTTCTGGAAAGAATAAGGTACTGTAAAGATATAGTGGATCATGCGACATCGAATTCTGAAGCTAAAAGAGCGATTGATTTCATTTATGAGGAAGCAGTTAAGCTTGCAAATAACCTAAGGGAGGATAGATAATACATGTACATGAGCACCATAGAGCGGCTATTAACATCTTCAGTAGCCGCTCTAATACTTGAAGTTGTAGCTACACCTAAACCTGGGAACGTACATAGGTACCATAGTTATGAAGATATGGGATTAGAGCATTTCATAGTTTCATCTTCGGCATCAATATGGTGTTTTCGCAAGCTCCTAATAGCCACATTAAATAGTGGCTTACGTAGGGAAACTTATGTTCCAGGTATTGGTGAAACAATACTGTGTTGTGTGAGGAACTCTAAAAAGTGGCATAGAGGAGGAAATGTAAACCTAGGTACTTCAACAATACTTTCAATATTATTACCCTCAATACTACTTACTGAAATAATTCATAACAAAGTGATCATGGAGGACCTTTCATTTACAGCTAAAAGTGTTGTTAAAAACACCACTGTTGATGATGCTGTAAAATACTATGAAGCAATAAGAACTGCTTCTCCAAGATATTTAGGTAGAGTAAATAATGCTCCAATACCTGACGTTTACGATGAAAATTTTGAACATAAAATAAGAAGTAATAAAGTCACATTATACGATGTTTTAAAGTATGCATCATCCGAAGATATAGTTTCTAGAACTTGCGTTAACGGGCTAAAGGAAATCATCGAAGGCTATAACTATTTAAAAACGTTCTTCAGAAGGTATGGTGATATAAATAATGCAATAGTTCTTACCTATCTTAAACTTCTAAGTAAGTATGATGATTTCATAGTTTTAAGAAAGCATGGAAGAAAAGTAAGCTCATATGTGAAGAATAGAGCTTCCGAAATCGTTAAGTTAATAGAGGAGGACTTCGATAGAGGCTTTAGTGCACTTAAACGGTTCGATAATGAACTTTTCATTAGAAAAATTAATCCGGGAAGCATCGCTGATATAACAGCGGTATCAATAACTTTGGCATTATTCATGAATGAAGTAAAGGTGTAAGGTGGGGTTTAGATTAATTGAATATTAGAGCTATAACGTTAATGGTAGGAGAGATATATGGAAAAGATATTCATGAAGCAGAAAGCATAGTGGAAAACGTTGTTTCGAAATTTATAGTGCTATTGGATGAGTTAAAGAAAAAATTTAAAGTATGGACAATAAGGCTTTCTTTACCATATGTAAACCCCAATATAAAGGATGTTGAAAAGTACGCTAGCGTATTTGAGAATATTGCGGAAAAGTATTCAATAGATTTTGTTTCATCACTTCACTTTAGATCAAATGATAGTAGAATATGGAGCATACCAGGTGCTTTACTTAATAATGAGAAAACCTTTGGAAGCATTGTATTGAAAGGATACGATGATTTATTACCTATTGCTAAAATATTTGAAAACCTTAACGAAGATAATGGATATAAATTAGTGGCTATTTGGGGAGAAACGTTAACACCATACTTTCCAGCGTCAAGAGCTCCAATAGGTTCAAACGGGATAACATATACACCATTTATTGTTGAAGAATATTTAGCATTTAAAGATGTTGAACATGCTGAAGAAAAAATTGCCACTAAACTCTTCCAAGTAAACTCCCAAATTGAAAATTTAGCGGAAAAATACAGTCTTAAATTCTTTGGTGTAGACGTTTCACCCAGTCCATGGATGGATATAAGTGTTGCTAAAGTTATAGAACGTCTTGGAGGAGTACGTTTTGGAGAATACGGAACTCTATATGGGGTGTGGTTGTTAAGCAAGTCTATCAGCAATATTACGTTAAAATTACAGAGTAAAACAACAGGTTTCAATGAGATAATGCTTCCGGTTGCTGAAGATAATGTGTTAAAGGAGAGAGCTATTGAGGGAACATATAGTGTAAAAGATTTAGTTCAATACTCTTTCGCATGCGTTTATGGTTTGGACATGGTTCCTATAGCTAAACCTGTAGGATACCGAAAAATAATGAGAATACTTTACGATTTAAAAGTTGCAAGCGAAGTTAAAAAGAAACCTGTAGGTTTTAGAATAATCCCAGTAAACGCAGAACCTGGCTCAATTATTGACCTTGGATTTTTCGGCCATACTCCAGTGTTCAAACTTTAGCATTGAATGATAATCTTTAATTAATAAAAGTCGTAGTTATTGTTTCTAGGTGAAGTTTTTGACAAAACTGCTTCAACTCTACCCTAAATACGGTATAAGAATTGTTAAAGGCTATATGCAATACGTTTGGGATGATAAGGGAAATAAGTACATAGACCTTCATACGGGATATGGAACAGCATTTCTAGGTCATTCAAACCCAAAAATAGTGGAAAGAATTTATCGGCAAATGAAAGAAATTATGGTTGCTTCATACTCCTTCGACGTTAACTCAAGAGATGAAAGCATTAAAGCTCTCTCTAAAATTCTCCCTAAAAAACTAGAATACGTTTTCTTCCAAAATAGTGGAACTGAAGCTGTTGAAGCTGCATTGAAATTTTCTAGGAAACATACTAAAAGGAAAAAGTTCATAGCCTTCACAAACTCCTTCCACGGAAGAACTATGGGCTCTCTTTCATTAACGTGGAATCCTAAATATAGGAAACCCTTCTTTGCCGAATCAGAGGATGTTGTTTTTCTTAGGTTTAATTGTGTTTTTGATGTTGAGAGGTTTGTTGATGAGGGGGTGGCTGCTGTTGTTGTTGAGGTTGTTCAGGGTGAAGGGGGATTAAACGTTGCCACACCCGAATTCCTAAAGGCAATAAGGGAAAAATGCGGCGAAGTAGGCTGCGTAACAATATTCGACGAAGTACAAACAGGATTCGGAAGAACAGGAAAAACATGGGCACACCAACACTACAACATAGAACCGGACATTCTAGTTGCTGGTAAGGCTATTGGCGGAGGCTTTCCTGTAAGTTTAGTAGTTACTTCTAGTGAAATTGGAGAATCTTTGGAGTTAGGGGAACATGGAACAACCTATGGTGGTAATCCTGTTGCGTGCGCAGCTGTTTCAGCGTCAATAGATGTTTTATTAGAAGATGATGTTGCAGATAAGGCTCGTGCAGCTGGTGAGTACTTCAGAAAGAAACTTAGTGAGATAGTTTCAAGAGAAAAACTGAAAGGTTTAGGATTAATGATTGGAATAGATATTGGCGAGAACCCTGAGTTCGCGATTAAATCATTACTTAATGAGAAAATAATTTCGTTAAAAGCAGGAGAAACAGTGCTAAGATTTCTACCTCCCTACATGATAACCAAGGAGGATATAGAGCATATAGTTGAGGCATTAAATAAGGTGTTGAGGAAGGAAAGCTATTCATCATAGAGCGTTTTTAAGGGTACATTAACATCGCTTAGTTGAATCTTTAATACATGTCTTGTTGATTTTGGCGGAAACCTTTTACCCTCTCTAACAACTCTTAGAACTTCGGATTTAGGTATAGGCGGGGGAATTATAGCTACAAATGGATTCTTAGTATAAGTCTCCACTTCAGTATCGGGTATAATACTTACCTCGCACCCTAATGCTTTAACGAATTTATCAAGGAAATGTATTGTCCAGTATAGTTTGTAAATGTTTGAAAATGATAAGTCAATAACATCACCATCACTATTTAGGATTTTCACAATAAATTCCTCATTGCCATGTTCACCATCAGATGTTTTCATGAGTTTAACTAAGCTCTTTACGAAAAACCCTATATCGCAAAATCCTTCATAAATATGTGCCCATGAGCGAATTTCAGCTAATTCATAACTAATAAGCAACGCTGGAATCTTCTTAAAACCAAGTTTTCTAGCTAAAGTAACTCTGTGTGTACCATCAAGAACGGTTAGTGTTGTTTTTTCGACTATTATAGGTCTTTTAATGACGCCGTCATTTAGAATTTCTTTTTCAAGCTCCTCTAAATGTTTAGCAATATGATGTTCATGAAGCTTTAGAGAGTCAACACTAACTAAGGCGTATCTGAAAGCTTTACGCTGTTTGGCGATTGCATTTTTAGAGACCACAAGAAACACCACATATGAGTGATTAGCGATTATAGAATAGGCTTAATTGAGCAAGCCAGTGTTTAGAAAACTACCCTACCAACAACACCAGCTACAGAAGAAGCCCCCTAAGAAAACATTCTTGCTAAACATCCCTGTATAGGGGGCTTCTTTCACTATAGAGCACCTAATATCATATCGTAACCTTAATGTATTTAAGAATTTTCTTTGTTGTTATTTTAAATATCCTCTTTATTTAAGAGGAAAGTGTTTAACGTTATTACTCTAATTTACGAAAGCTATATTATCCCCCTAGGAAACCACTTCTTTAATGGTGTGCTCTCCACCTCTTTTAGCTCGATGAGCCCCCTAACACCCTTCCCAACCCCCTTTTCTCATTACATATACGTTATCTACGAATTTTAATAAATCTATAATGAATTTTCTTTCTCTATATCCTATTCTAGGAAATTTACCATCGATTTTCTTTCCAAAATAACTATTTGCAATAAAGGTTTCTGATTCCATTATGCATGCATCAACATCTTCAAATGGGCCTGCATGAGCATATATTGAGAGATCATTTATTATAAGTATTTTCGTAGGATTAGCAACATACTCATCGAGTAGGGGTTTTAGCTTCTTAAAGTTCATAATAGCGTATCTTAACGCTTCGTCCTCACTCTTACTTGACAGTCTCGGAGGAATTATTTCTTCCGAGAAGTATCTAACATTTTTAAGATATTTGATATCTATGTAGTCAGTTATTTTGCCTCCTGCACCTAATATTCTCTTAGGGGCCATATCTATTACTGTTATTTCCCTACTTAACCTCATAGCTATGAGGCTAAGTAGTATTTTGGCCGACAACGCTGTTTTTCCTGAACCTACTTCACCTATTATTAGCGTTCTTTTACCAAGAAGAGATACGGCTGAGATATCCTGCACGCTTTAGCACCTTTAAAACTGCGAAGCCCATTATAGACCCCATAACTGAACTTACACCAAAAATAAACCATACTGGAATAAGAGCCCCCGTTAATCTTAAATCGCCTATTAGAGGAGCTACTAAATATACTGAAAGAGTTCCTCCTATGAAAACTGTTCCAAGAGGTTCACTAAAGGCAGCATATTCTATTTTATCGTTTCTTCCTAATTTCTTTAGAAGCCATGTAAAAAAACCTACAATAACTCCCCCAGGTATTCCACCCGGAAAAGCGTAAATAGTTCCAACACCTAAAATGTTTCTAATTATTCCAACAATTGTAGCTACAACGAAAGCCCATAATGGGCCGAGAGTTACTCCAATAACGGAATTCAGTAGGTGCTGTCCTGGAAAAGCCTTAGTTGTAATGAACGGTATCTGAAGAAACGGTGCTAAAACTACACCCAAAGCAGAATATATAGCTACTAAAGCCACCTTCTTAGTTAGCGCTTTACCCTCGACCATACCTTACCTCGTATTGAAATTAAACTTCGGTTCTAAGAGTTTTTCGCAAATAAAATAATATAGACAGGATAGGATATTCCCAGAGAAAAATGTAGAGCACGGTTTATACAGTTGTTGATATAAATCATAGCGAATTAAACTTAAGTATAACAAAATAGCTACTAAGCCTAAGAAGGTCCGATGCATCATGGGTAAAATAGGTTCTGGAGTTAAAGCAGGGTTTATTGGCGGACTCGTTTCTGGAGTATTTATTGCATCAGTAAACATCATAATAATGACTGTTTACAAGGAAGCATACATTAATATGTTCAAAAAGGCTTCTGAAAAACTAACTGAAGAATACGGAGTAGAGCTCCCGCAGGGTTCTCCTGAAGAAGTTGCCTTAGTAATGTATAATTTATCGAGAATTCAAGGAAGCATTTATGCTATATTAATGGCTGTAATTATAGGGATTGTTGTTGGAGCTATTGTAGCTAAGTTTTACGGAAAACTCCCATTTAAAAACCCTCTTGCTAAAGCTTTGCTAATATCATATATCATATTAGCTATTAAGACAAGTCTTTCACTTGCCTTTTCAGGTATAGGGGGGTTTAAGCCGGAGGAGCTAGGTGTCTCACAAGAGATCACAGTATTAAGCTACATTACGGATATAGTATCCCACACTATCTTAGGATTAGTTATTGGAGCACTTTACGGTAAGTGGGTGCTGAAGGCCGAAGAAGCTCTTGAACTCTAAAGTGATCAGCAATGACTGAAAAGCTGAAGACCGTATATAGGGTTGTTAATGTATCTAAGATTTATGGTAAGGGTAGGCTTGCCGTTAAAGCTTTAAAAAATGTCACATTTGATGTTTTGAAAGGGGAACTCCTCGTCATAATGGGTCCTTCTGGTTCAGGTAAGACAACACTGCTTAACATTCTAGGGTTACTTGACAAACCAACATCGGGAAAAGTGTTTTTCTTAGGTAGGGATGTTAGCTTATTAGGTGATGCTGAAGCTTCGAAGTTCAGAGCTAAATATATAGGCTTCGTTTTTCAACAATTCAACTTAATACCTTGGCTTACCGCCTTAGAGAATGTTGAAATAGCCTTAGCCATAGGGAAATACCCTAGGAAATTGAGGAAGAAGAGAGCTTTTGAACTACTTGAAATGGTAGGGTTAGGTGGAAGAATTAATCATAGACCTAGGGAGCTTAGCGGTGGTGAGCAACAGAGAGTTGCTATTGCCAGAGCTTTAGCTAATGATCCTTACGTAATATTGGCCGATGAGCCTACAGGAAACTTGGATAGTAAAAGTGGAGCTCAAATAATTTCTATACTTAAGAGGCTTTCTAGGGAGGGAAAAACGGTTATTGTAGTTACACACAATCTTCAAATAGCTGAAGTGGCTGATAGAATACTGATCTTAAGAGATGGAATGCTTGTGAAGGAGAAAATACCATGAAATACAAAGTCATATACACAATATTGATAATATCGCTCATAATTATATCTACGATCTCGCCAATAATAGTTAAAGCCTACACTAAACCACTATATCCATTAATGTTCCTAGGAGCTTCATGGACAACAAGTGACGGTAAATCACCGTATCCTAATACTATAGCTACTTTGACACTTTACTTCACTCCAAGAAACGATGAAGGCATAGAAGATCTTCTCGTAAGATTGCAACTTCCGAAGCCTCTTTCTTCAGAAGATGGTGGATCATCAATTTATCTAGCTCATCCAGAATTTGTGGCTAAGGGTGAAATTATAGAGTTAAAAACAAACATTATAATACCTGCTGATGCCGAACCTGGAATATACTCTTTCGTAGCATATGTGCAGTACAAAATACCTATAAGCAAGTACGTTAAGGAGCAAAAAGGAACCACCTTCTCATTTCAGCTTTCACTTTACGAGAAACCCTCTTTAACAATTAATGCTAAGCTTCTGAAGCTTAACCCAGACTCAATAAATACTTTAGAATTCGAATTATTTTTCAACGGCACAGTAGAGTCTAGTGTAAGCGTTAGTGTAAGTTCAAATGATATTTCAATATTGAATTACACGCCAACAACAATACATGTTTCACCCGGAGAAAGTTTTAAAGTTAAAGTTAAGGCGTACGTTCCACCATACGATAAACTCATGAAACCTTTAGTTAGCGTTAATGTTAAAGCGTCTGTAAAGCAGCTTGACCATATTACTGAAACAGCTAGTACATTCTACTACTTAGTTTTAGATAATAGGGAGCCTTTAATTAAACTAGATACTATAAGAACAAGGTACATGAACGGAGTAGTCACAATAGACGGTATTGTTAAAAACTTTGGGAATAAATCGGTATCAAACCTTACAGTTGAAATTACTTCCGAGTCACCAAATGTTATAGTAGAAAATGATTTAGTAAATATCGGAGTTTTAAATCCCGGGGAGAGAAAAAGCTTTGAAGTAACATTAAAAACCTTAAGTTCAGAGAATATTTCAATAGAGTTTTCAATAATGTTCTTTAGCGATAAACCTTATGAGCTAAGAAAGCATTACAGAATAAGCTTACCTACAGACATCAGCGACCTTGTTAAAGTAAGTTATGAGATAAACAATGGGGAACCGTTGAAACTTGGCGAAATAAACACTTTAACTCTAACGGTAATTTCCAATACGCAACTTGAAATTACAAATGTTGTTGCTGAACTTATCCTTCCAGAGATTTTCGGAAGCAAAATAGTGCAGTCATATAGTAGAACATTAGATTTCGGTGAAGAAGCAAAGTTCAGCTTTAACTTCTACCTTCCAGATACATTACCTATAACATCATATGAAGTACCATTAACAATAAGGTTGGCGATTACTGTTGAAAAAGGGCTATTTACTCTTGAGAAAACGCTTAATGTTGTCGGGGAAGTTGTTGAAAAACCGGAGTTTCTGATAAACCTAGGAACGTACGGTATAAAACAAGCTATGGAGCAAGACATAGTATTTTACATTCAGAATAAGGGCTTAGTGCCTACTAAAGTAACCATTTCTGCTAGTTCAAACCAGCTATCCATTCTCTCACTAAATCCACAATACATATTACTTGATCCTGGAGAAAAAGCCAAAATCGTAGCTAAAGTCTACTGTCCAATGTTAAGTGAAAACGTAGAGACCGCCACTATGAATTTAGAGTTAAAGTATAAGTGGAAAGGTGTTGAAGAATATATCTCAAAAACATTCCAAATACCAGTAGTTAGAGAAGCAAAACTGAGAATTGTAGAACTACAACAAACACAGAGCGAAGATAGGGTAATAATTAAGGGGCAACTTGTAAACATAGGTGATGCTAAAGCAAAATATGTAACATTAGCATCCAAGGTTGTTAAAGGAAACGTTTCAATAGATAATCCAACAGTGTACTTAGGAGATCTAGATTCTGGTGAAGGAACAAGATTCTCCATATATACTAGAACATTAGGTGTAATGGAGGCTAAAATACTATTAACAATAGATTATCAGCAACCTAATAGGACTTGGAGCAGTATATCTAAGGAAATAACGATTCACTTCAAACAAGAGATTAAAGAAACAAGTAAGGTAGGCATGGAGTTTAGTGAAATAGCGTTACCGATACTTGGAGTTGTAGCGTCAATTATCGCAGTAGCTGTTATCTTGATCAAATATGTTAAGAGGAAGTAGCTAAAGTGAACCTATGGGACCTTCTAGTTTTCTCCTTCAAAGGGCTTAAAAGCCAGAGCCTAAGATCAGCGTTGACACTCTTAGGTATACTTATTGGTGTAATGTTGCTAGCACTAGTTTTCTCCGTAAGCGATAGTGTAACATACTCTATAGCTAATATTTTCGCTAAAGGAGGTCTCAACAATATCTACGTTTTTTCATCAACAAAACCTTTCGAGTGGTACGATATAAGACAGCTAGAAAATATACCACACATTGTAGCTATTTCACCTTATGCTTCGTTTTCCGGTAAAATAGATTTTGGAGTATTTGAGAAAGACATAACATTAATAGGTGTTCCTCCCGAAAACCTTCACCTCATAATCCCCGATGTGAAAACCTATGAGGGTATAGCATCAATAACAACTTCTGAAAGTTGCTTAGTAGGATTTAATGTTGCATCCGAAGCTGAGAAGGATGGGTTTCCCATACGTGTAGGAGATACATTATATGTTAGAGTAGGCCAAGCTAAGGTGCCGTTTAAAGTTGAGGGTTTACTTGAAAAATACGGGTTCACACCCGTAGGACCTATTGACGAAGCATTAATAGTTCCATATAGTGTAATAGAGGAAATATACTTCAAAGTTACCGGTACTCGAAGGAGGGGCTACAATCAGCTCGTAATAGCAGTTGATGATGTCGACAATGTAGATTTCGTTATTGAACAAATAAGAGATCTTTTCGAAAAAGATGTTGGTGTTTTCGCAATAAAATACATTATTAAATCAGTCATGGATTCTATGAGGTTTTTCACGTTAATAATTGGAAGTGTAGCATCCGTTACGCTTATCGTAGCAGCTATAGGCGTAATGAATGCTATGTTCACAACAGTTATGGAGAGAATAAGGATAATAGGTGTTCTAAGAGCTTTAGGACTAAGGAGACATATGGTTCTCTTAAACATACTTATTGAGGCTCTAACTTTAGCGGCAATAGCCTTAGTTGCAGGTTTGCCCTTAGGTGTTTTCATAGGTAAAGCGCTTATAGAAGGAGGAATGTTTACACCTTCAGGACCCAGAGGCTCTCTTGGAACAATAAGCTTTACGATAACACCTAATTCATTAACACTAATAATTACGGTGACTATAGCATTAACTTTGATTGGCGCATTACCTCCAGCATATAGAGCATCTAAGCTCGAACCTGCTGAGGCATTAAGATATGAGTAACGATGTTAAAATACCTATTAATGAACCCTATGACCTAAATCTGACGCTTTATCCATCATTTAATCTTGCTTTCTTCGAGAGAAGAGGAAACATCTGGGTTAAGGTTGTGGGGAGTCATTTAGGATTAAAACTTAGTTTAAAGAGGCACTTTTTAAGCGCGAACATAGACGATATTGAAGCAGTTCTTAACTATTCTGGACTATGGTTTAATCCAGTCATGTACATTAGGGATGCAAACGATCAATTTAAGGATGTTGTTTTTGAATTAATAAGATTCTACGGTAAGTTAAGACTGTCAATTAATCCGTATGATAAAGAAGCTATGTTTGTAACGATAGTTTTATCTCAGAGAACAGATTTTCACGTAAACGTTGTAAGATGGGTTAAAAAGATGTTTTCAAAGGGAAAACCTGACTTCAGCATTGGTAGAAGCTATCAGTTAAGAAGAGCTCGGGAAGCGTTTAGTTCATGCATTGAAATTTTAAGGAAAGATTCAGCAAGAGAATATAGTGATTTATGGAGTCTAAGGAAGGATTTGTTATCTAAATGTAGGAATGTTGGTGTAAAAACAGCTGATGCATATTTGCTATTCACTAGAAGAAACGCTACATGGCTAGCACCCGTCGATATTCATTTTAAAAGGTTTATACGTTACATTTTCAATGTAGAGAAGGAAAACCCTCGGAAAAACTATTGTACTAAATATTTATGTCATAGATGTCCATTTAAGAACGAATGCGCTACTTATTGGGCTTTAAAATCTTTTAAGAAGCTTGCTGGCTGGATTCAAACAGTAGCTTATGTACATGATAAACTCTATTGTTCGAAGAGAAAATGCAGTATTTGTCCTTTGTCTAGGTTTTGTAAGGGAAAGTTAGATTAATTCTTCAGGAATATTATCAGGTCTATATGCTATTTTAGGTTTTAAGCCATATTTACGTAAAATTTCAACTACGTGAGGATATAGGAATACATATTCCGGTTCAAGTTCTTCAACTAATACCTCATCTATTTCCTTAAGTTTTCCGATAAGCTTCTCTACATCTTTCTTATCGCAGAAGCTCATCATAACCGCTGGATGAACGGAAACGGAGTGGTCAAGTAGGTTTTTTAATGCTCTAAACTGTAACTCATAAGCTTCAGGTTTTGCTCCAGTAAGTTTTACGAATTCATCCTTAGAACAACCTTTAATAGAAACTCTTACATGTAAATTTCTAAATTTTGAAAGTTCACGAGCATAATCCCTGTATGCACCTAGTAAAATGCCGTTGGTTTCAAGTATAAACAGGTACCTTGTTTGCGAAAGCTTTTCTAAAAGGGAAACTAAATGAACCCTACTTATTGTAGGTTCTCCGCCGCTAACCCTTAACTGCCTATATCTTCTCCTAGAGGCGATTCTAATGAGTTTCTCAGCAACTTCTTCAGCTGAGTAAAATTTACCATATTGCGACATAAAGTCACGTGGTTTCCAACTCCAACAGAACCTACATCTTAGATTACATCCTACACAATCAGCTGTAGCTATTCCCCCATACCATCTACCACCTCTAAAACGATAATACTTCCTAAGTTCTTCCCCGCCTACCTCTTTAACAACAACTTTTCTAACGATTTCCGTAAGTTCTAGAGGATCGTACATTTACTTCCCTAAATTTCAAATATGTTTTCCCAGTAGTTATTTCTCTAGGCGGTGAAGCTATTTTGAGATTTGCTGAAATAGCTATTGCCGAAGAAGTTAATGTTCCATTGAAAATCCCTGAAGGAACAATCTACAGTTTTTTCGATTCACCATACATAGGGCATAGAAATGAAACAGCTATTGACATTTACTTTAAGGATAGAGAAGCGCTACTTCCAGTAGATGAAGCTGTAGTTAAAGAAATTAGATGGTTTAATTCCCCCAAATACAGGCCAGACGGCTCCGAAAAAGAACCACTTATAGTGTTTAAAATACGTGAAGGCGTAGTTTTGAAGACTCTCCATGTTGAGCCGAAGGTTAACGTTGGAGAAAAGCTTCGCCTAGGAGACTACATTGGGAAATGCATTGCCTCAGGATATTTTTGTCCATGGAGTGGAATTCACGCTCACATAGAAGTGAGATCCGAAAGGGATCCGTATAGAGCTCGAGGAGCCTATAAGTTAAACATCGAACCTACAGTAAGGAAAATTTTAGCTGAAATAAATAATGCTAACATAAAGTTTTCTGAAGAACCATTAGTTTTCAATGTTGTAAGCGTTGAGAAACACTACATGTGGGTTAAATTCAAAAACAATATTGGAAAAAAGCCTACGGCTCTAATGTTAATGGGCGAATTCGGCGGTATTTGCGCTATGGATGCAGGCATACCATACTATGGCATTGGAGGGTGCTTAGGTAGATCATTTAGGCAAGGTGAAAAGCTTCTAGCAAATAAAAGGAACATTGTTGGTTTAGTTACTAAGTCTTATGAAAAAGCTTCCCTATTTACTTCAATAGCTGAAACCTATGTAGGCAAAGTTAAGGTTAGAGGAATAGGAACATACATTGGAACCGATTTAGCGAAAATAGTCTTTTTCGAAGAAAACCCTTGGAAGGAAGGGGACGAAGAAGAACTTGTATTTAAACAGATAATGTAGCTAATTTGCAGGTGAATAATGAAGTGAATGTGGAATTAATTGCCCTAGACTACCATGGAACAATATCAGATAGAAAAGGTAGAGGATTATGGACTGTTCGATCGGAAGTCATAGAAGCGCTCATTAAGGCGAGAAAAGCAGGGCTGAAAATAGCCATAATAACTAGTGGTACTGGGAAAACTGTTCCTCAGAAGGTTAAGAGTTTAGCACATGTTTTAGCCTTCGAAAATGGCTCAGTATTCCACTATGGCGGAAAAGTATATGTTAATAAGCCGAACAGTTGGGATAGTATAAGACATATTCTCCTCAATTCTAAGCTTAAGCCAAAAGCTGTAGGAAAGGTAGTTATAATATATGGAGCCAAGGTTCGTGGAGAACTTGAAGAAATACTTCATACTCATGGTCTTTTTGACTATGTTTGTATTGTTAAGAACATAAACAGGCTTATAGTTGCTCCTAAAGGATACGGTAAAGACAGAGCATTAAAAACAGTAAGGAAGCTACTAAATGTTAAAGGAGCAATTATGGCCATTGGTGATGGTGAAAACGATTACTATCTACTAAGAGAAGCAGACATAGGCGTAGCACCAGCTAACGCTGTAGATGAGATAAAAGAAATAGCTGATTACATTTGCGATAAACCCGATGGCTTATGTGTTAAAGAGGTTGTCGACAAAATCTTGGAAAGAGGGCTTCTTAGCTAAAAAATATGTATTACCGAATAAATATTAGTTGATAGGTAGGTCAATGAGGGCACTAGTATTAGTAATTGCTGCGCTGGTGCTTTCACTAGTCCTTCAAGTATCGGTAAGCTACTCCATTTTAGGATACGCTATTGAACATCTTTTTCCCATGAAAGGTCATGAGGCTAGGACGGTAGCTCAAGAGACAATGAACGTATCTTTAGAGCTCATAATGCAAAACAGAGTAGCTAATGTTCCAGAGGATATTTTAGCAATAGCATCTAATGGCCCGGTGTACTTAAGATTGTTCCCGTTAGAAATATATGATGGATCGAAATGGTATATGGGTAATTTAACCCTCTATCCTAGATACTTCAAAACGCTACTTGTAACATACAATGTTTACTCTAATGAGCCGACGGAGTTCGAGATAAATACCATATATTACAAGAACTTTAAGCTCAGAAGCTTCTACGTACTTCCCTTACCTCAACCAGCAATGATACCGTTGAGCGTTTTCGATATTGAAGCTAATGCGACAATATATTCTGATTATGGATTAAAATTGTTTTTGACAAAAAACCCTGTTATTAAAGTTAAATACACAGGCGTATATGATAATCCGTATCCGTATGGTAGTACGCCTTTAGTTATGGGTAAAACTAAGGTTTCATTGATAGTTAAGAAGTTAAAACAAGTAATGGCTAAATGGTATAATAGGACAACTCTTTCATCATCTAAGGTTAAGGAGCTGGCCAAGGAAATCTATGAGAAAATGGAGGATAGGACGCTTGAGGAACTTCTAAACTTTATTAGAGAGTATTTGGCTAATACGACGGAATACGCTAAAAACGTGATCATACCTCCTAGGGGAAAGGATTTTGTAGAATACTTTCTTTTCGAAAGCAAAAAGGGTTCATGTGTTGCCTACTCCAGTGCCGCAGCAATAATACTTCGTGAAATAGGAATTCCAGCAAGAGTGGTTTTAGGATTTGTAGGTAAAAAACAACCTAATGGGCAGGTAGTGTTTAAACTTTCAGGCCACGTGTGGGTTGAAATATATATTCCTGATGCAGGATGGATACCATACGATCCTACACCTTCCATAGGCGTTGAAACTAGAGGGTTCAATGAAATACTAAGTAATATCCTATCGAACCTTAACGCTAAGTATGAAGGGAAGGAATATGAAGGAATAATGTATGATAGAATAGTGGTTTCTCAAAGAAATATGCTACAAAAGAACATAAATAAGACGCTAGAAAAATTAGGAGAACTTGAAAGGTTTGAAATTGAAGAGGAAAGAAGAACCGCTACGGAGCATGTTAAAGCACTTAGTTATTTAACGGTAATAGCTACTTCAGTAATTCTTATATCACGTAGTGATGTGATGTTAATTATACGTTATGCTAAAAAGTTTAAGGTCAAAAAGAACCCATTCAAAAAACTCATAGAGAAGCTTATGAGGAACTTTAAACTTCAACTATTACCCTATGAAACTCCAAGAGAAGCTATAAGCAAATTAGAGAGAAGAATGCAAAGTAGGTATCTTGCTTCAATACTTAAGAGAGCTCTTAACATATATGAGGAGCTAAGCTTTGGAGGAAGAAGACATTTAGAAGAAGATCTTAGAGAAATAATTAGGAAAATTGAGAGCAAAGGGAAATAGCTATGGATCTTTCATATATTATGGTTCAAACGGTAATTATCACATTAATAGTTATGGTTTTTTCGTTAGCGATTTTAGGATTATTTAGGAGAAGAAGTAAGTGCTCATTAGATTATTTAGAGGGTACAAGAGGTGCTACTCTTAGACATGCCTTAGAATTGTGTATTCTTGAGAAAACACCTCCAATATTTAGAGGAGTTGCTAAGCTATTGGTTAGTATGTTATGCGTTGAAGACTTGGTTAAATTATGTAAAGAGTGAGCATTATTGAAGGCTGTTTTCACATTAAAATCAATAAGCCTATTGTTCATGTCCCTTATAGTGGCGATCCTAGCTTTTCTAATATTTCCGTCAGCAGTATCTATGCTTCCTGTATCCATAGTTATAACATATTTGGCTATTGGTCTACGATTAAGTAGTCCTAGATTATCTGTAACATCCTATGTTTCAAAGGGAAATGTTGTTTTCGGAGAGAAAGCTACAGTTAACATTAGTGTGAAGTCCGATAAACAAGGCATCGTCACAATATACGATATTCCGCCGCCAACAGTTAAGGTTGAAGGGGGGATTGTTAGAAAGCATTTAGTACGTGAGAATTCAACGTTAGAAATGAAATACTACGTTAAACCACTAACTATAGGTAAACACGTATGGGGCAATCTTGTAGTATTATTCGAAGACCCTAATGGTTTCTTCAAATACATTTACGAATACGATTCTCCAAGAACCCTAAATGTTCTTGCCCCAAAAATTGCCATCTCAGAGGCAAAAATAGCTACGATAGAGTTAATTACGGCTTTTGCGCCTACTTTCTCTTATACAAAACCCTACAGCCCCGGCGATGATCTAAGAAGGATTGTTTATAAATCAGTTTTATCGTTGGGAGGATTATCTGTTAAAATGTTTTCGAATGAAGAAAAAAGTATAGTTCTCTTACAAAGAAGGTTAAAGCTCGCTACTTTCTTAAGCGAAAAAGCATCTATGAAGACTATTTCAATAGCTAAATATGTCATTTATGATTTATTGATTAAATTATCCAAGATGAAAACATCTTTAATTCTTAATGGTGTAAGAATACGTAATTTTGAAGATGTTGAAAAAGGTTTTGAAAGTAAAGCCGATTTAACTGAAGAATACGATGTTGTTTTAGCGACACCAGATTTTCTACGAGAAAGAATAGGTATCAAGTGTAAACTATTTTTCATAATCCCTGATTATTCGGAATACTATGAACTTCTGAAACAACTAGGCTTACCTATCAACTTTATCATACGTGTTCCTAAAACTTCAAAGATTATTACTATAGAAGACCTAGACCAAGCGGCTAGAAAAATATTTGAGGAGCTCATGTATGCTAAAGGGTTTCTTGTTTAATGAGAAAATCTTAGCTATGTTATCATTACAGACGCTGTTACTTTACTTGACATACAAGTTTATACCTGAAGCCTTAATTTATGCGGTGCTACTAGCGTTCATAATTGATTCATTAGTATCCGTAGGCCTAATTTCGTGGAAACATGTTTTAGTACTTATTACATTAGGAGCATTAGTTTCAGTGGTGTGGACAAGCTATTTATGGTTAATTGTAATTTTTGATACAATACTATTTTCCACACTTATATACTACAATACTGCATTTTCTGTTCTTTCCACCTTAGCTTTCTTTACCATGCTGAGCTATAGAATATATAGTCTAAGCGTTTTCACATTGAAAACCTATGTTACCTTAAATTTATATGAAGTATTAGGGTTCGATGAAGTTCTCGTATTCTCTTTGGGTATGCTTATACCTTTAGTATGGGTTTTTACCAAGAAAGCTTTGAAGCATAATTTAATGTGCTTCATTTTCTCAACATTAGTCGTGTCAACATTGTATCTCGTATCTCTTGTAAACGTTTACACATTACATATCTCAATTATTGGTTTTTCATCGTCAATCTTAATATTGTCCATAGCTAAATTTGAGGAATAAGTATTGGTCCTTTCTACCAGGGGGCTTCAATTTTACTTAATATTTTATCTTTTATGAGCTTGTTTTTTATTTCAAAAATCTCACTTGGAGTGTATGTTTCATGTATTGAAGGTTTAAGGATTATTCTATGCCAGAGAACGTATGGTGCAACATATTTTACATCGTCCGGGATTACATAGTCTCTATTTCTTAAGGCAGCTATTGCTTTCGAATACCTTAGCATCATTATTGATGCTCTAGGAGAAGCTCCAATAACAACTTCGTCTAAACCTCTGGTTATTTTAACTATTGAGACAATGTATTCTAAGATCTTCCTTTCAACATGAACTTTAGCTACTTCTTCAAATGCTTGGAAAAGTTCGTACTCATCAACTACTTTACGTGCTACGGGTTCTTCAGCTTTAAGTTCATGATCTTTCATTATGATTTCTATTTCCTCTTCAAATGATGGATAATTTACGGTTACGGCAATTCCAAACCTATCCAGTTGTGTTTCAGGTAGTGGAAAAGTGCCTGTAGTTTCCCATGGGTTTTGTGTTGCTATTACTGTGAATGGTTTTGGTAGTTTGTGTGTTTCCCCTTCTATTGTAACCTGCTTTTCCTGCATAGCCTCCAACAAAGCACTTTGAGTCCTAGGAGAAGCACGATTAACCTCATCAGCCAAAACAATATTAGCAAAAACAGGGCCCAGGATTGTTCTTAATTCTCCGGTTTTAGGATCTATTATTTTTGCCCCGATAATGTCAGCTGGTACCATGTCCGGTGTCATTTGTATTCTTTTGAAGCTTAGTCCAAGTGTTTGTGCGAAAAGCTTTGCTGTAAGTGTTTTTGCTGTTCCTGGAGGACCCTCAATTAGCATATGTGTTTTGCTGAGAAGTGTTGCAAATAGTAACTCAACTATTTTTTCTCTTCCAATGATGTATTTGGTTATTTCAGAAAGTACTGTTTTGTATATTTCATGCGTTAACGTCACTTTGTCTCATTCTCCTTCATAAGTTTAGTTATTATTTTCACTCTCTCATTAAATATTTTCTTCCTTATTTTCTTAGCTTCCTCCTTTACCTTCCCTATTAGTTCTTTTTTGAGCCACTGCTCCAAACTTACATCGTACCATGCTTCCTTAAATTCCTTAACTAATTTAGCCATGAGGAAAACCACTCTACCAACGTTTGCCGCATCTAATACTGCGCTTTTATTCTCTAAAACATCCTCAATTCCAGCATGGTATGCTAGGGCAAATGGGGGTATTATGAAGCCCATTGAGTTAAGTATTGAGAACATTAGTGAAATAACCTGTATTTCGCCGCTGTCGTTACCGACAGCTATTACTCCTGCAACTTTACCTTCAACCCAGCTTTTACCGTCAATAAATATCATGTTTTCGAAAGCTGTTAGCCTATCTATGACTCTCTTCATTATTCCTGAAGGCGAAAACCAATATATTGGTGTTGCAAAGATTACACCGTCTGCTCTAAGTATTTTATCGTAAATTATTTTCATATCGTCATCTATAACACAAGGATATCTGCAAGCAAGTTGCTCATCAGAAACGCAACCTAAACAGTCCTCTATTCTGTATTCGTATAGATTGAGCTCTTCAACTTCTGCTCCAAGCTTCTTAGCTGTTTCTAAAGCTACTCTTAGTAGCTTAAATGTTGCCCCATAAGGTCTGGGCGAACCGTTTAAACCTAGTATTTTAATTTTCGAAGACAAAGTTTTCACCCAGCCATTGAGGTCTTTAGTATAGGAATGTTTTTTCGAAATTTCTCAAAATAACATTTCTTACGGTTTCTTCATTAACTCCTTTAGCTTGGGCTATGTAGCTCACGGTATCTTTTACCATTAGGGGATTTAGCTTTAACCCTCTATATTCATACGGACCATCGCTTTCCGTAACCATAAACTCCAAATCTAAATATTCAATTACTTTCCTATGTTTTTCCTGAATACGATATGCGGGATTTATTGAGATAAAGTATCCTGAAGACACTATTTCATCTATTAAGTCTAAAGGTCCAGTGTACCAGTGGAACACGGCTTTCTCAATATCGTATTTTAGCAGTAATTCGTAAACTTCCCTCCATGTATTAACCGAATGAATGTTCATTGCTAATCCATATTCTTTAGCTAAGCTCAGAAACTCCGCAAAGAACATTCTTTGCTTATCTATTGTTTCAGGTGTAAATTTTCTATCCAGCCCTACTTCTCCTAAGCACCTTACACCATGGTTCACTATGAGTTGTTCTATTGCGGAAATTTCAGTTAACGATGCTGTACCTACTTCCCAAGGATGTATGCCAATGCATGGAACGACACCCTTATACTTCTTGGAGAACTCAGTAGTCTTCCTTGAGGACTCTACATCATCAGATACCGCAACAATAATAATGTCTTTAATGAATCCCGTAATTTCCTCATCACTGAATTCGTAAAGGTGACAATGAGAATCAACATATACCATGTTATTTCCCTCTGGTTTTGTTTAAAGATTAATTCCGTTATAACAGCATTGCTAAGTTTTAAAATATCTTTGTTGTTAAAGGTTAATGGACTGTTTAAATGGTTATTTATCGAATTATTTAAATATCGTTTAAGTGCATGTATGCGGTTAGGTGAAAATTTTGCGCCAATGGGCTTAAATGAAATAAAATCTCTCTTAAAACCCGAACTTATACCTGAAAAATGGTATAATATTCTCCCAGATTTACCGGAGCAACCACCGCCACCTTTGGATCCGCAAACACTAAAACCTATTAATCCGGCTAAACTTGAGCGTCTTTTCGCGAAGGAACTTGTTAAGCAAGAGATTTCCCAAGAAACCTATGTTAAAATACCTGAAGAAGTTAGGGTAGTATATGCTGAAATAGGTAGACCAACACCTCTAATAAGAGCCAGAAGGCTTGAAGAGGCACTGAATACACCAGCGAAAATATTTTTCAAGTATGAAGGGGTTACGCCAACAGGATCTCACAAGGTAAATACAGCATTAGCCCAAGTGTATTACAATAAACTTGAGGGGACAGAGAGAGTCATTACTGAAACAGGAGCTGGACAATGGGGTAGCGCGTTATCGCTTGCTGGGGCTGTTTTCGAGGTTAAGGTAAGAGTTTATATGGTACGTAGTAGTTACGATCAAAAACCATACCGTAGAATACTAATGGAAATTTATGGAGCAGAAGTCTTTCCTAGTCCAAGTACGAATACTGAGGTTGGAAGGAGGATTCTTGAGGAAGATCCGAAAAATCCCGGTAGCTTAGGGATAGCGATAAGCGAAGCAATAGAGGATGTTCTAAGGGATGAGAAAAGTAGGTATTGCTTAGGTAGCGTACTAAACCACGTACTACTTCACCAAACAGTAATAGGTTTAGAAGCTAAATTGCAAATAGAGGAGCTTGGAGAATATCCAGACTACGTTATTGGATGCGTTGGCGGAGGGAGTAATTTTGCAGGACTTTCTTACCCGTTTATAAGAGATAGGTTAAAAGGTAAGTCTTCAACAGAGTTCATAGCTGTCGAACCAAAAGCATCACCTACAATAACGCGTGGAGAATACAGATACGACTACGCCGATACAGGAGAGTTAACACCCTTACTTAAAATGCATACTGTAGGGCATAGATACAGGGTCCCTCCGATACATGCCGGAGGACTAAGATATCATGGTGTAGCACCAACACTAAGCATCTTAGTGAATCATGGAATAGTAAAGCCCATAGCATATTATCAAAGAGAAGTTTTCGAAGCAGCAATTTACTTCGCAAAACATGAGGGAATAGTTCCAGCACCGGAATCAGCACATGCCGTTAAAGCGGCAATAGACTTAGCGAGAGAGTTAAAGAAGAAAAATGAAAAAGCAACAATTCTATTTAACTTAAGCGGCCATGGACTACTAGATCTTTCAGGATACCAGGAGTTCCTCGAAGGAAAATTGCCAAACTACGAACCCGAAAAGATAGACTTATCATACCTACCAAAAATCTAAAGTCCTTAATAGAAAACTCCTTAACCCATTTTTAACCTTCACTATTAAGCCTTAAAGTAGAAGTTGAGGTTTTGGTAGCCGGGCGGGGATTCGAACCCCGGTCACGGGGGTTCTCCCCCACCGGACCGCCTAACCCCATTTAGGAAAAGGTTTTACTAAGTATTTAAAGCTTTATTTTAATAGTTGCCTTGCAATTAAAACATGGTATAGAGATGGTAAAGCAGTTGTCTGTAAAAGATTACGCACTAGGTTATTTACTAGGGTTTACACTTGGTGATGGAACTATAACTATCGACTTAAAGAGATATGATTACAGAGTAAGATGGTTTATTAATCCTGTAGGAGAAGATGACATAGCATTGTTTATTAAGTCCTTAATTAAGTTACTAAAAAGGAATGCTAAGGTAAATGACTACATAGAACGGAATTCACATAAGAGAACAATATCTTTTCGTTCTAAGCACTTGATTATAATAATGCAGGGTCTTAAAACAAAGTTATTAAATGGTATGTTAAGCATAGATTGTTTAAGTACCTCTATGTTGATAGGGTTCCCCTCTTTATATGTTTTTATATGATTTGTCATCGGTTCATCCTTTCCCCCACGGTCGCTCGGGCTTCACCGGTCATTGCGGGGGCGTTCACCGCCGACCCCAGGCGACGGCACATCTACACATAACGTTCTCTCAATCAATAATATAAATATAACGCAACTAAAAAACATATACGATCATATAAAAAGTGCTACGGCATACTATGTGGTCTAATTGATTCTGATGGCAATATCGAACTCATGTACTATTATGAACCTTTAATCAGAATCACTACTACTAATAAAAGGCTATTTGTCCTTGTTAAGAACATAGTTAATAAACTCAAGATTGAGTATTTTTCATCTATGAACAAGAGAAGGTTTCTTATATTCATAAAACTTAGAAAGCTACCTTATATTATGCCTTGCGTCAAGGTCTTAAGATTTATTCTAAATAATAGGAACGGCATATAAAACATTTACTTAATGGTAAAGTTGCAGAAGAAAAAGAGGAGGGGTTAGGCGGTCCGGCGCGGGCCAGAGCCCCGCATCCTTGACCGCTAGACGACCCGGCTTCTTTTTAGTCAGAAAATAACTATGTGTATAGGGGTTTTAAGGGTTTCTTTAAAATCTAAATAAGTTAAGCTTATATTATATGTGTTACATGTATTACAGAGGTGACAGAGGTGTCTGAAAATAAGGGAAAGCCTGAAGAAGAGGATAAGGGTAAGAAGAAAACTGTTACGATTAGGAATATTGATGAAGAACTCTACGCTAAAGCATCGGCTCTCGCAAAGAGCATAGGAGAATCTGTAGGAGAAATAATCAATGAAGCCCTTAGAGCGTTCCTAGCGATAGCTGAAGGATCAATAGGGTTTGCTCAGAAAGTAAAGGAGGGCGTCGAAGCAACAATGAAAACGACCACTGTAAGCGACCTAGAAGAATTAACAATAACGAGTAAGGATTTAGAGGAAATTGAAGGAAGAGTAAGGTTCAGGAACATTAAGAAACTTGTAGTGGACAACAGTGTAACATGGGAACTTTTCGATAAGAAAATCGCGTCAATAGTTTTCGTAGACAAAGTAGTGCTTCCTAAACACATACCTAAGCTTAAAGCGCTCTCAAAAATGAAGCTTGTAAAGAAAATTGAACAATTTAAAGAGGAAGAAGAGGGTAGTTGAAAACAGATTTAGTGATAAAGTGTAATCCAAAAACTATAAGTAATAAGCCTAAAGCTGCAATAAAATACCTATATCTTTTCTCTTTTAAAACATTCCTACCTATAAAAGACATATGAGCTGTCACCATAAGCCATACATAATCCATCCATACGTGAGCTATGTATATTAGTGGCAAGAAAATATAGGGAAGAATCCTTAAAGTTGCATAAATAAATGTTGAACCTATAAATAGCCACCACAAGATGAAGAACGGATTGAAAGCTGAAAGAGCAATACCCATGAATAGAGGTCCCTTACTTCCGAATTTGTTAAGAAACGAACTATTTAAACTAGCACCTTTACTCTTTAAAGCATCAACTAATTCCAAAATTCCAAAAATAATCATTGTTAATCCCCCTAAAACACCTAGTAGTAAAGCTACTTCACCAATCATTATGACCGAGAATATTCCGAAAGCAATCATTAAGAAAAGCGGAAATTCAACAATAGTATGGCCGATGGACATTTTTAAACCGGCTTTCCACCCTTCTCTTGATCCGAAGATGAGGTTTGTAACGAATAATGGTCCTGGAGCTAAAGCTCCGGTAGCTGTTAAAACCTGAATAGTAATTATAAGGTTAATTAAGGGATCCAAGTTACTCTAAACCTTCTATTTCTCTTTCAAGCTTGTCAAGGAAGTTTATCATGTACTCATATCTTTTAATAGCTAATTTTTTTCCCTTACGTGTCCACATAAGGTCTTTTAATTTGAACAGTTTCTCATAGAAATGGTCTATTGCTTCATCCAAAGTTCTCCTCTTATAAGCGGACTCCATAAAGACCCTCATTATCCCCACAGCACCTAAAGCGTCAAGCTTATCTGCATCGCTAAGAATCATTCCCTCAACTGTTTTGGGCTTATGTCCCAGGGTGAAACTATGGGATAAAATAGCGTCCTTTACTTTCTCAATGAATTCCCTTGGAAAACCGTATTGCTCAAGAATTCTCTGAGCCATTTCAGCGCTTAAAATGGCATGATGCTTATGTAAATCTTGTTCCTCTATTCTTCCAACATCATGTAGGAGAACAGCCAACTTTAATGCGGCGGAATCATATTTTCCCTTATATTCCTCAGCTAATTTGAAAGCTAACTTCATAACTCTTTCAACATGTGGAAATCCATGAACAGGGTCATTTCCTAAGGTTTCTCTAACTAAATCCTCTATATCCTTAATAGCTTTGTTCTTTGACCCATTGTCGCTTCGAGAGTCATCTTTCAGTTTACTAAGCTTCTCAGATAAAGTCTTTAATGTGGAATGTTTGCTCATTTCGAACTATCACCTATTTTCCCCGTTTTCTACAGCATTAAACATGGTCTTCAATATAAATATTTTGACCTAATATCTCTCGTAAGCTTTAAGGGTCTCTGTTGGCGTTGGAAAGAATTATTTCTATGAGTGTACCTTCATTGTCAGGTAATCCTTCAAACACTTCTTTCCCATTGACTAACATAATGGGTATTTCGGTATCCGAATCTTTCACTTCAAATTCTACTTGTTTACCTAAATTTTCCTCAAGAATATCTCTTATCTCCATAAACCAATCCTTTAATGTTTTTACATAGTAGCTATTCTCCATACCGATAATTGTAACTTTAACTTTATCAGACATTGTTCCGTTCCTCTTAGGATCGAGACTATTCGCTTATTTGGGTACTTGAGTTTTGGAAGCTATGGTAGCATTTAAATACTTTACTGTCTAAAAGAAGTACTTTAAAAGTAAGAGTTAGGATCCGAGATGTGGGGCTCCGTGGTTCAGTAGAGGTCCTGAAAGCCCCCGATGGAAATGAAACTCCGAACCTGATGAAGGGGAAGCCCGTGCAAGCATTCAAAGCATCGAAAATACACAAAAGATAAAGCACGGGCAACCACATACTTATCTACTTCCTTTCTAGATATAGTTAGAGCAGAAGCATTACCAATTTTTTGATTATAAGCTTTTAGGGATGGTCAGGTTTGAGACTGGAAATTCCTAGGTATCTTGAAAGGTTTGGTGCGGTTAAAATATACGACGTGCAAAGAGTGATAGAGATTGATGGTGGAGCATCTAAGGAACATAGTGAGGTTTTTGTTTTAAGATTCACTAATGCCGAACTTGGAGAAGTAGAATCTAACATGGCAATAGTTGTTCCTGTTAAAAATGAGAATCCTAAAGTTCTTGAGGGAGTAATAAGCGGAATCCCTCATGACGTACTTGTCATTGTCGTTTCTAATTCTACAAGAGAACCCATAGATAGGTACCAAATAGAGTTAGATACGCTCTTAAACCATTATAGGTTCTCCAGAAGACCCATGGTTATTGTCCATCAGAAAGATCCAGCATGGGCCGAAGCGCTAAGGAAAGTAGGTTATTATGACATTTTAGATAGTAGCAGCGAAGCGGTTAGAGACGGTAAGGGAGAAGGTATGATTCAAGGGCTAATTTTAGCAAAAGCATTAGGTAGAAAGTATGTAGGTTTCGTAGATTCAGATAACTACATTCCAGGAGCAGTATATGAGTACGTCAAAATCTACGGGGCAGCTTTTCTATCTTCGAGAACAGACTACGTAATGGTAAGAATAAGGTGGCCTTATAAAACAAAGTTTAGCGGTAGGGGATTCTACTTTAGAAGAAGAGGCAGAGTCTCTGAGATAACGAATAGATACATGAATCTCCTAATAGGGAGGCTAACACATTTCGAAACAGACATTGTTAAAACAGCAAATTCAGGAGATCACGCAATGAGTATTAAGTTAGCTGAGGAACTTGCTTTTGCAGAAGGATTCGCTATAGAACCGTATGAGCTCATGTTCATATTTGAGGAATTCGGAGGTTTCATTAAGAAAATAGCTAATAAGGAAGTAGCTTCTAAAGGTATTGAAATTTTTCAAATAGAACCTAGAAATCCACATGTACATGAGGAAAGAGGAACAGAACATATTAATGAAATGCTTCTTAAATCCCTTTCAACAATATATCATAGCAAACTATGTGGTAAGGAACTTAAAAAACAAATACTTAATGAACTCAGAATTAGAGGTATTCTGAAGGAAAATGAGGAACCACCAAAAATAAGGACTATAAGGCCTATTAAAAACGTGGACGTTAAAAAGGTCTTAGAAATTTTAGGGGGAAAAGCGGAATCATTGATATTGGCTGAGTAGTTTTCGGACTCAATTTAGTTTAATATAAGTTTTTCGCATTAACCACTATATTTCTCTATTTTGGAAAGCATTATTTAATTATTTCAAATCCTTAAACTCTAAGGGATTACCTTATGAAGCTAACAGTAGCTTCTGCTCATCTACCAACAGCACCTAAGGTTCAAAGAGTATTAGTACATGATAGTTCTAAATGTACTGCTTGCTGCACCTGTATGATAGCTTGTGCTATGAGGCATTTTGGTATAGCCGATCTTAAAAAGTCATTTATAAAGATAGTATTTAACGAGAAACTTCAAGCTTTCGAAGCAGTATATTGTCATCACTGCGATAATCCTTTCTGTATGAATATATGTCCTGCAGATGCTATTTCGAAAGACGAAGTTACAGGTATTGTTAGAATAAATCCGCTTATTTGTGTAGGTTGTGGTTCATGCAACTATGCTTGTCCTTTAGGTGTTCCAAGGAGAGATCCTCAAATGCATGTTGCTGTAAAGTGTGATTTATGCGAAGGAGATCCGGAATGTGTTAAACAATGTCCTACTCAAGCTTTAAGATATGTTCCCAGAGAAGAAGCATACTCATTCTTAACTGAGAAATACAGGTGAAACGCTATGTTTTTCGAAGTAGTTGCAACACTTGGAATAATAACTTTAGCTATTCCCGCATTCTTAGCTTTAGTAGAGGACGATATTAAAAGAATAATTGCCTATTCAACGGTTAGCCAAATGGGTTACATTGTTTATAGTATAGGCATAGGAACAGTTTTAGGCGTTGCCGGCGCTTTATTCCACGTAATAAACCATGCATTATTAAAGTCAATGCTATTCTTAGCGGCTGGAGCTGTGATCTACGCTACCGGAACAAGAAATATTAGAGAACTTGGCGGCCTAGCATATAAAATGCCAGTTACTGCTACGGCTATTCTGATAGGAGGTCTTTCAGTAGCTGGACTACCTCCCTTAAACGGTTTCGCAAGTAAGCTCTTAATTTACGAAGCTGGATTTGAAAGAGCATTTCACGACCCAACATTTATAGGTAGGCTTTACCTACTTTACACGGTAATCGCGATTTTCATCGGCGCAGTAACGCTTCTCTACTTTATGAGGCTCTTCTATTCTGTATTTCTCGGTATGCCCTCTAAACTCGCTGAAAAAGCGAAGGACCCGCCTGTTGCTATGAAGACATCACTAATATTGTTAATGGTGATTTCTATAATATTTGGAATATTCCCGCAAATTCCTGTAGGTTTCATAGTGAACCCTGCTTTAGCATACATGTTTCCGAAGGCTGGTTTACCCTTAAGTATTTCATATTTTGGCTACAGCACTAACGTAGGCTTCTACACAGCAACATTATTAACAATAGTTTTACTAGTAACAGCCAGTATATCGTATGCAATATACGTTTCAGGAAAGAAACTATATGAAAAAGTTACCATAACGCCACCTGTTGTAAGAGAGTTACATGAGTTCAAATACGAGGTATTTACAGGTGGAGAATATGGAGGCGAACTTTTGCCTCTTGAAGAATTGAAGATTACACCTGAAGAGTTCAACTTTGCTCTTAAGGAATCATTTTCTTCACTATACAGTTTCTCTAAAGAAGGAGGTATTGAAGGGGTTATTTCGTACATGTTCCATGAGTTTCTAAGTAAAGTAAGAGAATTAGACATTATAAGATATGTTAAAGTTAGCTCATACGTTCTCGTTTACATATTATTCTTCGTAATAATGCTTTTCCTCGCAACAGCTATGTAGGGTGTAAAGCTTATGGTGCCAAAGGACGTACCTGAAAAATTAGGAGAAATGGTGGTTGAAGTTTATTCGACAGGACCTAAAAGATACATTCTAACGCTTAGCAGTTACGATAAAATACGTGAGGCTGCGAAAATACTTTTTGATGAAGGCTTCAGAATATCTACAATAACAACTTTAGACCGTGGCTTCTACTTTGAACTACTTTACCACTTCGTTAAAAAGAACGTTATTGCATCAATTAAAATACTTGTTCCGAAAGGTGAAAGTAAAGTACCTTCAATAACACCTATCATTCCGGGAGCTAACTGGTTAGAGAGAGAAGTTAGAGATCTCTTCGGAATAGAGTTTGTAGATCATCCTGAACCTAGAAGGGTTGTTTTACCTCCTGATTGGAAGGATGAGCCACCGCTTAGAAAACCTGTTGCTCCAGAGTTGCCAGAAACTTACGCTAACTACTTTATGTCGCTAGCAACTAAGGCAGCGCTTGCATCCTTAAGCGGCTTAGCTAAGAGAAGAAGGAAACAAATGGGATTACCTGAAGTTGTAACGCCAGTTCATGAATCTAAAGATGTAATTGATGAAGTAAAGAAGATTTCGAAGGAGCTAAAAATTGATAGAAAAGTTCCCATAGGAGGGAAGTGACCGATATGGCGCTAAAATACATATTCTATCCGGGATGCTTCATACCCGCAATGCTACCACATGTAGAATACAGTATTAGATACGTCTTAAACAAATTAAATGTTGAACTACAGGAAATACCCGATCTTTCATGTTGTCCACCTAAAATTACTAGTGTAGGAGACTTTAAAGCATGGCTAACTATTTCGGCTAGAAACCTTGCATTAGCGAGTAAACATGGGTTAGACTTACTTACTCCATGTAATGGATGTTTCGAATCATATTTTGAAGCCAAACACTTCATAGAACATAGACCGGACTTAGCGAAAGACCCATTAGACATCTTGAAGAAGCTAGGTTTACCAACAAAAATAGAAAGCAACGTTAAACACTTCGTAGAAGTAGTGTATAAGGATGTTGGACTGAATAGGTTGTCCGAAGAAATAGTTAAACCACTTAAGGGGCTTAGAGTCGCTGTACATTATGGATGCCACCTTTTCGTAACATCACCTGGAGGAGATATTTGGGAAAAACCGAGAATGATGGATGAAATCCTAAGGACTCTCGGAGCTGAGATAGTTAGAGACGGTTTAGAGAGAATATGCTGCGGCTTCGTTATGTCAACGATCGATGATACGAAAGCTGTTCTCGAAAGATCCGAAATTAGGTTAAGAAGCGTTAAGTCATTAGATGTAGATTGTCTTGTAACTCCATGTCCACAATGCCTTATAAGATTTGAGTACAGTCAAATAAAGCTTAGGTCGTTGAAGAATGTAAGATACGATTTGCCGGTGGTTCATTTAGCGGAACTTATAGCGATAGCTTTCGGACTTGACCCATTAAAGATGAAATTTGATAGACTACATAGATCCCCTGTTAAACCTGTTTTCGAAAAGCTAGTGAAGGAGGGAGGATAGTTTTGGAGAAAGTTGAAGGTAAAATATGTTCCATACCTATAGGGCCATACCATCCAGCTTTGGAGGAAATAGCTTTCTACAAGGTTTATGTTGAAGGAGAGAGAATAGTTGATGCTCTTATTAAACCTGGTTTTAACCATAGGGGTATTGAGAAATTAGCTATGCAGAGAAGTTACCGTAGAAATGTTCAGCTTTTCGAAAGAGTATGTGGAATATGTTCTGACGCTCATACAACAGCTTACTGTGTTGCAGTTGAGAATTGCTTAAAGATAAATGTACCTAAGAGAGCACAGTATATTAGAGTAATAGAGCATGAAGCAAATAGAATCCATAGCCACCTATTATGGTTTGGTATTGCAATGCATATTATAGGTTTCGACACATTATTCATGCACTCATGGGCTATTAGAGAAGCAATAATGGATGTTGTAGAAACTCTCACCGGGAATAGAGTAAACTATTCAGTAAACACTATTGGAGGCGTTAGAAGAGACATTACACCTGAGCTAGCAAAATATGTTGAAGAGAAGCTTAAAATCGTCGAGAAAGGAACACTTTACTTAATGAAAGCTGTTAAAGAAGACAAAACAATAAAGGCTAGAACATCTGAAGTAGGTATTTTAACGAAGGAGGAAGCAAGGAAATATTGCGTAGTAGGTCCTACAGCTAGAGCATCAGGAATAGATGAAGATATTAGGAAAGACGACCCATATATTAACTTTGAAGATTTCGAATTCGAAGTTTGCGTAGAGGACGCATGCGACGTATACGGGAGAATTATGGTTAGGCTAAGAGAAACATTAGAATCTATTAAGATAGTAAGGCAGGCCCTTAAGAACCTACCTGAAGGCAAATTAATAGCTGATTTACCGTATCCTTTCCCGAGTGAAGACGTTGGAAGAGTTGAAGCCCCTAGAGGAGAACTAATATATTATGTTAAATCGAATTATACGAACATCCCGGAAAGAGTTAAAGTGAGAACACCTACTTTCGTTAACCTCCCAGCGGTTAAGCCTATGCTCATCGGAAATAAGCTTGCAGATGCACCACAAATACTTGCAAGTATTGACCCGTGTTTATCATGTAATGACAGGCTTGTTATCGTAGATTTGAGAAGTGGTCGTGAAAAAACAGTTCTTCTACAAGACTTCATTAGAGGGAGGGTGAAACTGTAATGTATATTGTTCCGTTACTTATTGCCTTAGCTGAAATAATAATATATCCGGGATTAATATTTTCAATACTATTTGGAGGAATAATTGTTTGGTTATATAGAAAAGTTAGAGCTAGACTTCAAGGAAGGAGGGGTCCTCCATGGTATCAGACATATGCTGACGTATTTAAGCTCCTAATTAAGGAAACAATAATTCCATTGAGAGCATGGAAGGTTGGGTTCATTGCTGCACCAATGATTTCATTAGCTGCTCTCTTTGTAGCAGTACTTTTACTTCCATTCTTCGGCAAAGAATCAGCGCTAGGGTTCCTAGGTGATGCAATAGTTTTACTATACTTGCTGACAATACCTACTTTTGCAATAGCATTTGGAGGTATGGCTTCAGGTAGCCCATATGGTATTGTTGGTTCGGGGAGGGAGACTTCACTACTTGTATGGTATGAGTTGCCACTATGGCTTTCAGCGGCAACAGTTTTCGCTCTTGCAAACTCTATTTCCATAAGCGGAATAATTGAAGAACAAGCTCTTCATGGGCCATTCGCCATAAGACTACCTTTAGCTTTCATAGCTTTCCTAATAGCAGCTCAAGCAAAGTTAGCTAAAAGACCTTTCGATATACCGCATGCTGAAACAGAAATTGTAGCAGGACCCTACACAGAATATTCTGGTTCATTAAGGGCTCTATTCGAGCTATGCGAAGTGTTTAAGTGGTTAGCGGTTTCAGCTTTAACTGCAACTCTATTTCTAGGATGGCCTGTGATAGGTAATCCTGTAGCGGATGCACTAATATTCATAGTTAAAATAGTATTTTTCGCGCTCATATTCGCATTTATTGACATAATTAATCCTAGATTACGTATTGAACAAGCAGGGTGGCCTCTTTGGAAGATTGCTGCAGCACTTGCACTAATAGATACTATAAGAGTCTGTATGGGGTTGGTGATTTGAAATGAAATCAAGTATAGTTAAGGAAGCTCTAAAGTATTTCGTAAACCCCGTTACTGAGGCTTTTCCAGCTGCTAAACCATATTTTCCGAAGAAATATCGTGGACCACCAGTTTATGATCAAGATAAATGTATGGGCTGTACTGCATGCGCCCATGTTTGCCCCGCCGACGCTATAACAGTGATTGAAAAGGATGGTAAAAGAACTCTTGAGGTATGGTATGGTAAATGCACTTTCTGTGCGAGATGTGAAGAATCATGCCCTGCAGATGCGATACACTTAATGGAAGAATTTGGTGTCCCATCTGAAGACAAACTTGCTTTCAAATCAACAGTTACCCACGACATGGTTAAGTGTAAGTTATGCGGTAAACCATTTATAACTATTAGACATGCTGAATGGATAAAGAAGAACCTACTTGAGAAAATGGGTGATGTTGTAGGGTCTGAGGAAATAGACTTCTTCCTAACAGTATGTGAAGACTGTAGACATAAAGTAGAGAACATTCCGGAATTTAGAAAACTCCTCATTAGAGCGGCTATTAAAGGTGGAAAAGTATGAGTTCGAAAAAATGTTTCCTATGTTCCCTAGCTAAATGGGCACGTAGAAAATCCGTATGGCTATATCACGCACCAGCGGGAGGTCTCTGCAACGGCTGCGATATTGAAATAGCTGCTGCAATAACGCCTAGATATGATGTTGAAAGGTTCGGTATACTTTTAGCTCCAAGCCCTCGACATGCCGACGTAATACTAGTTGCTGGTCAAATGACAAAGCACTCTAAGGAAAGACTTCTAAGGGTGTATCAGCAAGTTCCTGAACCTAAAGCTGTAGTAGCTATAGGTTCATGCGCTATTTCAGGTAATGTATTTACAACAGAAAACTATCCCGTAGCCGGAACGGTGGATCAAATAATTCCTGTCGACGTTTACGTTCCCGGATGTCCTCCTAAACCTGAGGCAATAATTCTCGGAGTAGTTAAAGCTATAGAGAAACTAGAGAAAAGAACAGCAGAGCCCACCTAGGGTTTTAAACCTAGAATTCTAGCTAATTCCTTAACTTTTCCTCCGCCTCCAAACTTGGCCCAAACAGCACATGTTCCCTCAGACGAGACCATACATGGACCGTAGGGTGTATTTGGAGTACAAGTTTTCATGAAGAACGGACAATCTGTAGGAACAGCCTTACCCAACGTTACATCTCCGCACATACATCCCGGAGGTAAATCCATGGATTTAGATACTTTAACATCATATTCTGAATGGACATCAATGCTTTTGTAGGGATTTCTTAGTTCTAAACCGCTTTTAGGAATAACACCTATACCTCTCCAGTGAGCATCAACGATGTTAAATGCTTTTTCAACATACTTTTGAGCAACAATGTTACCTTCCCAACTATCAACCCTCGAGTACTCATTGAATATTCTAGGTTTTCCCTCAACAATTTGCTTAAGTATTTCAAGAACAGCTAAGACTACATCTAATGGTTCAAAGCCTGCTACAACAGCAGGTAATCCGTACTCTTCAGGTAAGAATTTCCATGCCTTCGCGCCAGTAATTGCGGTAACATGTCCTGGAGCAATTATTCCGTTTAGTGGAATATCTGGCTGATTTAGAACGTAATGTACTGCTGGTACAGTTAATCTATAGGCGATAAGTAGTTTTAGATTGCTAGGTATAGTTCCTAATACTACATGGCTAGCAACTGTTGGTTGGGTTGTTTCGAAACCTACTGCTAAGAAAACATGTGTTCTACTAGGGTTCTTTTTAGCAATTTTTAACGCGTCAAGGAAACCGTAAACTATTCTAATGTCTCCTCCTAAACTTCTAGCTTCAGCTAGGCTCATACTTGTTCCAGGAACCTTATACATGTCTCCATAAGTTAGCAATGTGACTTCATAGTTTAACGCTAACTCTATAGATTCGTCAATAACCTTCGTTGGAGCTATACATACCGGGCATCCGGGTCCCGCAATGAGTTCTAATTTTTCCGGCATAAGGCTTCTTAAGCCGTAATACGTAATTGTATGTTCATGTGTTCCGCAAACATGCATTATCTTTATCTTATCTTCACCAGTCTTCCTTAGTGCTAAAGGAGCTAGCTTATGTATTTTCCTAACTGCCTCTCTAAGAAGCTCTGATTCTCTAAACATCCTAACTATTTCCTTAAGACCCTCATGTAGATCACGAGTATTCATTCAAATTATTCCCTCATACCATAATTTCCTTATAGCTTAGAGATTTGAGTTTCTGTAAAATATATTTCCAACTAACAATATACTATATGTGCTGACTTAGGATTTACATAAAACGTGCTCCCAGTACGTGGTGTTTAAAGGGGAAGGAGGCTTACTAAATGGTTAGGGTTTCAAAAGTAACCCTAGCTCATGGTGCTGGCGGTAGGGAAACATCCGAAATAATAGAGAAGTTTTTCATAAAGAAATTCAATATTAAAAAAGTTTCTTCAGGATTCGGTTTAGATGAATTAGAAGATTCATCAACAATCCCCCTTCCCGACGGGAACTATTTAGCGGTAACTGTTGATAGCTATACTGTCAGCCCAATATTCTTCCCTGGAGGGAATATAGGCAAATTAGCTGCAACGGGGACCCTAAACGACCTAGCTGTTATGGGCGCTGAACCCATAGCAACAATGGACAGCATAGTTGTTGAAGAAGGATTTGAAATGGAGCTTCTAGAGGAAATAGTGACTTCAATACGTGATGTTCTTGAAAAATACAATGTTGCGTTAATAGGCGGAGACTTTAAGGTAATGCCTAAAGGACAGCTTGACAAAATAGTAATAACAATGACAGGTATAGGAATAATACCTAAGAACAGGTTAATTTCAGACTACAATATCAAACCAGGCGACAAAATAGTAATAACAGGAACTATAGGGGAACATGGAGCAGCAATTTTAGCCGCACAAACAGGAATAGGTGTTGAAGATTCAAGCCTTTTTAGCGATTGCACTCCAATAATTGAGGCTATGGAAATAGCATTTAAAATAGGAGGTATACGTGCAGCAAAAGATCCTACGAGAGGAGGATTAGCTATGGCCCTTAATGAATGGGCTAAAAAATCTAAGCTAACAATCGTTGTTAAAGAGGAAAACATACCGTTAAGAGAAAGCGTTAAAGCTTACTGCGAAATGCTAGGTGTTGATCCACTTACACTTGCATCTGAAGGCAGGGCGTTAATTGCTGTTTCACCGGAGAAAGCAGAGGAATTAGTGGATACGCTAAGAAGTAAGGGATATAAGGATGCCGCAGTAATAGGTGAAGCTAAGAAGGGTAGAGAAGGATATGTGCTCTTAGAAACGATAACTGGAGGGTTAAGAATAATCGAAACTCCCATTGGAGAAATAGTTCCAAGAATATGTTAGGGTTAAACATTATGTCTAAAGAAAAAAGACTTTATAGGTCATCAGAAGACGAAATAATCTGCGGCTTATGCGGTGGCTTAGGAGAGTACTTTAACATTGACCCGACAATTATAAGAATAGTTTTTGTACTCTTCTTCATAATAAATCCGGTTGCGGCAGTGCTTTTCTACATTTTAGCTTGCGCCATTATACCCAAGAAACCTACTGAGCAAGCTGGTGAAGCAAGACCTATAACTAAGAAAACAACGCAACGTGAACAAGGATTAATAATTCTAGGGTTAATGCTGATACTGGTGGGAGTACTTGTTTTCCCGGAAGTAAAGCTTGTTTTGAGAAGTGTTTTGAGAGGATTAGTTATAGCAATAGGGTTGCTAATGATTCTTCTTGTTCTCTTCAGGAAAAGCTTTAAACCTTAAGTGCCTCTAAAACTTCTTTCCAAGCTTCAATAGTTTTTTCGGCTTCTTCACGACTCAGTTTAGAAATTATTGCTCCAGCATGAACTATAACGTAATCTCCGGGCTTAACATCCGGTACAAGGAGTCTATCAACTTCTCTTTTAACTCCTCCAAAGTCTACTATTGCAGTCATATCTTTTACTTCAATAACGACACCAGGTATTCCTAAGCACATTTTCAACACTTCTTCTCAATCCTTTCTCGAATAAAATATTTAGGTTATCTACGTAGTGCTCTATAGAGCATATGCAACTACCAACTTATATTAGCTTACTTCAGTGTCAGACAAGTGGAGTGCTTATGGGAGAAGTTGTTGCTTTAAAACTTAGAGTTTCAGGAGTAGTTCAGGGAGTAGGGTTTAGGCCATTCGTATATAGGATAGCAGTTAAAAACGGAATTAAAGGGTACGTTAAAAACCTAGGAGGTAGTGAAGTAGAAATTCATGTTGAAGGTTCCTTGTTAAACATATTGAACTTTATAAGAGATCTTACTGTAAAGAAGCCTCCTCCAGCCGAAATAGAAATGCTCGAGATAGAAGAGTCTAAACCCAAAGTTTTCAAAGAATTCTCTATTTTGAAAAGCGGTAAAAATCCTAAAATGTTCTCGATGATACCTCCAGATATAGGCATATGTGATGACTGCTTAAGTGAAATTCTAGATAAAAATTCTAGATGGTACATGTATCCATTTAATAGTTGTGCTTGGTGCGGCCCAAGATTCTCAATGTTAGAGAGTATACCTTACGATAGAGAAAACACTTCAATGAGAGATTTCCCACTATGCGAAGAGTGCTTAAATGAATACAGAGACCCGGGGAACATTAGAAGATTCCATGCGCAGGGAATAAGCTGTCCCAAATGTGGACCAAAGGTTTGGTTAGTTGATAATTCAGGAGAACTTGTTGAAACAGAGGATCCTATAAGAACCGCTGCTAAACTCGTAGATGAGGGATACATTGTAGCAATAAAGGGTTTAGGAGGATTTCACATAGCTGCTCTAGCTACAGATGATGAAGTAGTTCTTACATTACGTGAGAGAAAAAGGAGACCACAGAAACCGTTCGCTCTCATGGCGTTAAATATTGACGTTATTAGGAAAATAGCTTATGTACCTAGGGAAGCAGAGGAGCTGCTACTTTCTCCTCAAAAACCAATAGTTCTCTTACCTAAGAAGGAATACACTCCGGTTTCCAAATATGTAGCTCCAGGACTAAGTACAGTAGGTGTTATGCTACCATATACTGGCTTACACTACATTCTACTAATGAACACTAAAGACAAGTACTTAATAATGACAAGCGGTAATCCTAAAGGAAAACCTATGTGCATAACTAATAAGTGCGCTCTAAATAGGCTTTCAAAATATGTTGACTACATTCTACTACATAATAGGAGAATAATTAACAGAGTTGACGATAGTGTTGTGAGATTAACACTAGGTAAACCCATGTTTCTAAGAAGAAGTAGAGGTTATGCTCCTAAATGGTTCACATTACCTATTGAAGCCAAAAACCCCATAGTTGCCTTTGGAGCAGAATTAGCAACTGCAGGAGCCATTTTCATTAAAAACAGGGCTATACTGACCCAATACATAGGCGATGTCGACGATTACGAAACATTAGAGTTCATGGATGAAGCGTTGAAGTTCCTATGTAGAACCTATAGAATTAACCTTAGCGAAGCGGTTTACGTTTCCGATCTCCACCCATACTATGCTACAACAAGACTTGCTGAAGAATATGCTGACAAGTACAATTCAGTACATTTAAGAGTACAGCATCACCATGCACATATAGTCTCAGTAATGGCTGAAAACTACATGAAACCTGATGAGGAAGTAGTCGGTATAGCCATTGATGGTGTAGGTTACGGAATAGATGGTAAAATATGGGGTGGAGAGATCATTATTGCATCATATAGGGGATTCAGAAGGTTTGGACACTTAAAATATCAGCTCATGCCAGGTGGGGATTTAGCTACAAAATACCCTCTAAGAATGCTTATCGGAATACTTTACTCCATATTTGATGAAGAAGAAATACTTAGATTCCTTAACAAAACAAACTTAATCGATAAATTAAAGTATGGTGCAAGAGAACTGAGAGCAATAATGTATCAGTTAAAGTCCAGAACAGCTCCTGAAACGTCAAGTACAGGTAGGTTTTTAGATGCAGTAGCTGCTCTTTTAGGAATATGTTTTGAAAGGACATATGAAGGAGAACCTGCAATGAAGCTAGAGGCTTATGCTAAGAAGCCTGAAGGAAATGGTGAATTAGAGGCTAAAGTTGTGTATGAGAAAGGTGAGTACGTTATTGACACTTCAGATTTAATGTTAAAAGTAATAGAGAAATTAGAGGATGGTGTTGAAAGAAAAACATTGGCTTATCAAGCACAGTACGCATTAGGTAAAGCACTAGGTAAAGTCGCTGTAGAAGCGATAAGAGCGTATGATGTGAAGCCATTAATATTAGTGAGCGGTGGAGCAGCAGTAAATGATATAATACTTAAGGCAATAACAAATGTTGCTAAAGAAAATGATGTAGAAGTTTATGTCAATAGAAAAGTTCCTCCCGGAGATGGAGGAATAGCTTTAGGGCAAGTAGCTATAGCAGCCTATAGTTTTACTTATGAAGAATCTTAGGTTCAAGTTTAAATTTTAAAGCATACTATAGAAAAGTTGGGGTTAGAAACAATGGTCACAATAAAGTTTTCTACGAGAGCAGCAAACGATCCCGCATACATTATAACAGTAGGTATTTCAAGACCTCTCAAAGACGCATTTGCCGGGCTAGATAAATCCAAAATAAACAAGATCGGTAGAAAGCTTACAAAACTACTTTCATACAAGGTAGCTACCGCTTTAATTAAAAACGGTTATGAACTACCATTACCCGAAGACTACCTACTCAAAATTAGAGGAGAAGTATCATTTGATGTTAAAGAGGAAGGTGAAGAATTCGCTATCGAAGTTAAAAACGTTAAACTTGTAATAGACATTTTCAAAAAGGAAAAATCAGTTAAGTATGGGGAATCTGTTGCTGAAGCTGCTGAAGAAGGCTAGGTAGTGAGAGATAATGGTTCTAACTATAGACAACGAGTTTAGAGTTGTTTTTGATAAGAAATTTTATAATGAAGAACATTCGTTATGGGCTAAATTTGAAGATGGAAGAGTAATGGATGCTTCAGATGCAGCTAAAAGAGCATCAACTATAAGTGGACAGCTAGTTTCCATAAGACCAGCAGATAAAGAGAAACGTAGATTCTTTTTCTATAAGAAAAACGAGAAGGTAGGTGAACTATACTTCGGTACTTCCGAGGAAAGCCTTGCTTACTTAACGTCAACGGACCCTTCACTCTTTCTTGCCTTTCTAGAGAAGATCCTAAAAGCCATCTCAGCTAGTGGAATGTATCCAGTAGTCTTAGAGTCAATAGGTGAACTTAAGAAACCTAAAGAGTTAACTATTGGCGTACTTAACCACGAATATCTTTCATCAATTATGAAAGCTATAAATGGAGAATTTAGGAAGGTAGCTTTCATAGAGAAAATACCTGAAACACTCTTAGAAGAGTTAAGTCGGAAACATAGTAAATATGGTACTTTAGTTGTAACCTCAGTTAATGGTAAACGTAATGTAGAAAAGCCTACATATGAGCCTCCAGAACATGACATTCCACTTTACCCTGAACTTTGCCCTATAGGTTTCACAATAGGTTTCACGCCTAATTTAAGTGAATGGCTTACAATACATTATGATCCCGTAGGGGTTTATAGTGTAGGGTACTATGCAATAAATGGCAAATACGATTTCGTAAGAAAATGGGAATTGTTCTTTATGGAGAAAAATGACTTAGGAGAATTCAGGCTGACAAAAATTAATGGTGAATTTAAGGTAAAGGAATGGATGCATGTTTTAATGAAGGACACTGTAAAGAATGGTGATGAATTAAGAAGTATCGTTGCCAAAAGCTTCAATACAAGAGATGAAAGTGTTCTTGCAACATTCTACATTGTTCCAATAAAACGGGTTAAAAAGGAACTTACCGAATGCGAAATTTATGTTTACAGTAAATACTGGCCCTCACCTAAGCTCGTAAGACTATACATGAAGACTTGTTTAGGAGAGCCTAACGCTAGTTTATTCTGGATAAAACATGTTAATCTAACACCCTCGATGAAATGGTCTAAGGTATGGATGCACTGGGCTAAGCCGACGAAAATATCCATTATTACAGCTTGTGTTCTAAGCATTTTAAAAGAAGCTAGATGATGAAACCTAAACCCTTGTTTGGAACATACTTGCCCACAATATTTATTTTAAATCCACAATAGGGGCACTTATTGTCCTTAGTAAGCTTGTAATAAATTACCCTATAACCTGACCTAGCAATTAGCGGTTTACCGCACTTCGGACAATAGGTTGTTTCATACCTTGGATCACCTATATTCCCCACATAAACATACTTTATACCGTACTTCTTAGCCTTCTCATATATTTCAAAGAGGGTCTTTAAAGAAGTTGGAGGCTCATGATATTTCCATGATGGATAATATCTGTTAATATGTAAGGGAACATCGTAACCTAAAATTTCAACATGTTTCTCTAAAACCCACTCATAGCATTCATTATAATCATTGGCGCCGGTAACAACTAGAAATACCATTTCAACATGTATGCCTAAATCTAAAGCTACTTTAGCGTTTCTAAAAATCACCATCGGATCTAATGCACCAATAAATTTCTTGTACGTTTCTCTGCATCCTTTAATATCGAAATTTAATCCATCAAGCCCTGCTTCTTTAAGTTCCTTTAAAGCTTCTAATGTCATGTATCCATTGCTTACAATAGTATTGTATAAACCATGCTTCTTGGCTTCTCTAAATGCATCTACAAGATATTCTAAATGTATTGTCGGTTCATTGAAGCTAGCACATAATCCTTCATCACCGTTTCTAACGGCTTTTTTAACAAGTTTTTCCGGAGGAACATAGTACTGTTCGTTTACTGATAGAGTATTAAAGCTTAGTGAAAAATTCTGGCACCAAGGACAATGGAAATTGCAACTCCAACCTGAAAAAGTAAGAGCAGTACTATTAGGCCAGAAGTGGAAAAGCGGTTTAATCTCTATAGGCCTACTTTCTACAGCACTTAGTACACCATATCCTATATTGTAAAGTTCGCCATCAATGTTCATTCTATTTCCGCAATATCCCCTCTCGCCTGTTCCTATAAGGCATCTTCTTTCACAAACGTTACATAAAACATAGTTCCTACTAACTTTAAAATATAACCTTGCTTTAACTAGACTACGTTTTTTGCTAACAATCATTTTCTCAGTCTTCTAAGCATCTCTAACGCTTCTTTTTCATACTCTACTTGTTCCTCACCTATCTCTATAAATTTAAGTGGTTCCTCAACTATTCTAAAGTACCTTACAGGAATTCCCTTATCCTTAGCGAACAATATCTCCTTTAAAACACCATCACTTACTTCGCCGAAAACCCATAGTTCATCACATCTAATTATAAGTTCAAAATTAGCTTCCCTAACCTTATCTCTTTCAACGGTATCAAGTAGAAAATAATCGTAACATAGAAATGGGTTTAGCGGAACATTTCCTTGATCAAATACGAACTTAGCAACATGCCCCTTAAGATAATATCTTCTCTTAGACATAGCTGTAAATATAAGCTTCTTACCCATACCGAATGGCACCTTCGCTTATAAATTTCAGGATTTCATTTAAAAATTTAAACCCTAACAGCAAATGAGTGGATCAAAGTAGAATTTAATGATCAGAGTCTTAAGCATTATACATAGAATGAAGGAAGAAGAAACAACAATTCTACAAATAAACCATAATACTTTCATCAATAAATAAGCAAAACTATATTGGGCCAGCTGTTTTCTGGGTCTCAGGAAAGGCGATAACAAAGTTCTTCTAATAAAGCTGAGTACCAAAGAGATGGCGTATTTAACTAAGTATTTAGATGTTGCGTTAAATGAAGCCTTTAGAAGGGAACAAGAGCTTATTGCAAAATCTTCTGGAAGGGAAAGCAATTGATTTTAAATATTTTTAATGATGCTACGACATATTTAATAAATTTTTTCCGATGAAGTGATGTGGAGGAAATGCTTAAATATACAGTGTAACATATTTGATGTGCGGTGCTTGGAGATGTATCTTCCAAGTCGTTGAAACAACGATTTCTAAGGAGAAAAGCTCTACTGTAATCTCCCCTACAAATGCCACTAGTAAAGACACTAAATCTCTTAGAAGTCATTTCGATATCGTTCTTAGTGATTCTGCAACGATAATTTTAGCGTATGATATCATCAGACTTGAAGAGAAACTTATAGTTGAAGAATTTAGGAAAAGAGGTATTGAACCGAAATTACTTAACGTTACAGCTTATCCTCTACACTTCAGTAACGGTTTTCTAAGAAAAGCAAACATAGCTTTAATAAGACCTATAAGTATGTATCGCGCCTTCTATACAGCAGTTGTTTTAGAAACGAACGGTGTACACACGATAAACAATAGCGAAACAATTCTAACATGTGGAGACAAAATTCTAGCGTACAAAAAACTTCTCGAAAACAAGTTACCAATACCTGAAACAGTTGTTGCTTTCACAACGGATTCAGCATTGCAAGCGTACAACATAATAGGCTTCCCCGTAATAGACAAACCACCTATCGGAAGTTGGGGTAGGCTCGTATCGCTTATCGAAAGCAGTAAGGAAGGCATTTTAGTTGCTGAACATAGAGAAAACCTACCTTCAACACAGCTAAAAATTCATGTTGTTCAAGAATATGTTCCGACATCAAACATGGACATTAGATGTTTAGTTGTAGGGGACCAAGTTCTAGGGTGTATTAAGAGAAAAGCTACGTCAGGGGATTGGAGAAGCAATGTTGCAAGAGGAGGTAAAGTAGAAGCACTGAAACTAAATGAGGAGCTAATGGAGCTCTCACTTAAAGCGGCTAAGGCAGTAAGAGCTGAAGTATTATCGGTAGATATTTTGGTTCATCCTGAAAAAGGATATTTAGTTAATGAAGTAAATGGTGTTCCTGAATTTAAAGGTTTCATGAAAGCAACCGGAATAAATGTTCCAGAAAAAATAGTTGAATATGTTGTTTCCAAAGTTAAAAGGTAGGTGCATGAGTGATGAATCTTAAAGGTAGAGATTTCCTTTGGCTAGGAGATTATAGTAAAGAAGAACTAGAGTTTATACTTAAAGTGACTGCTCAACTTAAGGAGAGATACTATGCTGGAGAAAGAATAGTTCCTGTGCTTAAAGGTAAAACATTGGCTTTAATATTTCAAAAGCCAAGTACAAGAACTAGGGTAAGTTTCGAAGTAGCTATGAAGCAGCTTGGAGGATTCACAATAACCCTAAATTGGAATGAACTACAGCTTGGCAGAGGAGAGACAATAGCGGATACTGCAAGGGTTATGAGCAGATATGTTGATGGAATTATGGCGAGAGTATATTCACACAATGACCTCGTTGAATTAGCAAAGTACTCTACAGTACCTGTAATTAACGGGTTAAGCGACTCATTTCATCCAGTACAGGCTTTATCAGACATGTTCACTATATTTGAGAAGAAAGGTAGGCTTAAAGGAATAAAGCTGGTGTTCCTAGGTGATGGAGGAAACAATGTTGCTCAAAGCCTACTCGTAGCTTCAGCAAAACTAGGAGTAAACATTACGGTATCTTCACCGCCAAAATATAGGCCCTCAAAAGAGGTTTTAGAGGTAGCTGAAGAAGCAGCTAAACATAGCGGTTCACAAATAGACTTCATTGAAGACCCGTATGAAGCAGTAGAAGACGCGGATGTAATATACACTGACGTATGGGTTAGTATGGGCCAAGAGAAAGAGAGAGAAACAAGGATTAAGGAATTAAGTAAGTACCAAGTTAACACTAAACTTATGAAGCACGCTAAGAAAGACGCTATATTCATGCATTGCTTACCAGCACATAGAGGTCAAGAAGTAACTGATGATGTAATAGATGGTCCATGGTCTGTCGTATGGGATCAAGCTGAAAATAGAATGCATACGCAAAAAGCGCTTCTAGCATTACTTCTTTAAAGAACTTAGCGGAAAAATCTCCATTAGGGTGGCTATAACCGTAGGTAAAACTATTAAGAAGCCGTAAGCGTAAAGTATAAGTCTTAAATCTATGGTTACTTCAACAGCGACATTATCTACAATAACGGTTCTACTGAAAATTCCGCTTTCCAATAAGGTGTAGATTAGTAGGAAGCTTATTATGAATAAAGCTAAACGAAGCGATTTACCTAAAACCTTCCATACTCTGCTTTCTTCAAGAACCCCTATGATTATCGATAGAAAAATTATTGTTGCGAAATAAGCTTCAACATTATATTCAACAGTAAATACGTACTCAGTCTTAAAACTCTCATATAATGATTTTTCAAAATAACCTCCAATACTACTAATAAGCCATAAGGGAATAATTATGGTTACAATTGATGTTCCCAAACCCTTCAGAACTCCCTTAATAATGCTTTTCCACAACTTACATCACCACTAAATTTTAATGATTATTGTTCTCGAGGAAACAACTTTCCCCTTTACCAGTAGGTTTATGGAGAAAGCAACCCCCTTCTCTAAATCTTCCTTTGGAACATTAACTAGGGGTAGGTTTAAAACAGTGGTATTACATGGCATTAATGTGATATTTGATGTTTTAGAATAATTTAGTGCTGTAAAAACGACCTTACCATGAATTTCTAATGGTAAATAGTTAATTATAGTAGCGTTCATAGTTACACTACATTCTGAATTATAAGCGGTGTAGCCTACTTTAAGAGGCTCTATTTTGATTCCGTAAGCATCTTTGAAATCTCTAAAAGCTATCTTCAGCGGTATAATGCCGTCGTAATTGAATTCGAAGCCTAATAACAAAGAACTGTTCCCATAAATTACGTTTCCTAAGTATTCTAAAGGAACTTTGATTGTTAAATTAGCTGTTTCGTTATGCCCTAAATTTATGGAGTGACTTTTTAAAGTAATATTTTTTATTTTCAAAAACGCTTTGAAGTTTTTTAACACACGTTGTCCATTATAGCTAACTTCAATGTTAAACTTTAAGCCATCATTTTCGGGTATGCATTCAATGTTAGCTATTTTTGCTTTGAAATTTCCCTGACCTAAATCGGAAGTTAATGAGAATATTTCGATAAGTAACACTAAAAATATGAGTAATGCTAATGCGTAACCTAGCAGTTTAATTAAACTGCTAATTCCCTTCAAAGTTTAGCACCGAAGCACTAATGCCACTATTAGTAATGTTCTTCTTCACTAGCTGTTAGTAACGATACTCCTCTTAGTGTAATTATTGAACTAATCCATCCCATTATTCCTAAGAAAGCTATTTTCATTACTAAGTATATTCCCCAACTAAGCATCCATGAAATAATGTTTTCTGTAGAGCTTGCTTCAGGTATTGCTACGCTTTTGTATTCTATATATGCGAAAATAAACACTGTAAGCAGTAAAACCAAACCTATTGCTAAAAGAATAAAACCACTATATTTACTTGCTTTCTTGGACAATATATTCTGCCTCAAAATAATAGATGTTTTTAGTTATGTAAAAATGTTGTTAACAATAGGTTTTAACCTAAAAATCCGCGTATTTTAGCTGTTTCAGTAACGTATGAGAAGACTTCGAATCCGATGATGCTTGAGAAACCATTGTAACATATCTTTCCTCAAGTTCCTCACAGTTTTTACTTAATATGTCAATGTTTTTCAACGTCTTCATATTAGTTTTCCCGTAAATATCCTATGATATTTCGATTAAACCTAGCTTTGCTAATGCTTGAATAGTTCTCGCAAAGTCCTTCTCTTCGAACCATCCATATTCTGAAACCATTAGTTCGTAAAGTTCACGATATGTCCATGGCTTAGTGTTTAATGCAACTATGGTGCTGTATGTTATTGAGAACAATGCTCTATTCTTCTCCATTAACTTAGCTAGTTTCATAGCGAGCTTTGGTTGCTTAGATAATGCTTTTCTCATGCTGAACATTTGCTTTACCTTAAGCTTTAATGTTTTATCTTCTAGTTTTCTAGAGACCTTAACCTTAACGTCCCTATATTTTATTTTTCTTGAAATATCTTTCTTTATTTTCTTGACCTTGCCGCAAAAACTGCTCCATCTCTTACATATGCTTTCTAAGCTAGATAAAGCGTAGTTTAGGTAGTATTTCGAAAAAATGTTCCTTAAAACATTGGCTTCTTTATGACTTAATATTGTTGCTAATTTTTCATAGTAATCTCTCATTAAGTATGAGTGTATTATTTCAACTATTGTTTGTGGAGGGGTTTTAAGCGAAACAGTATAGCCTAGTGTTAAAGCCATAATACCTGACATTTTAAGCATTTCAGGATCTACTTTATCAGGGGTGTCCATATGTGTATGATAGTACCTATCCGGCCACTGATTAAGCATTATTGAGGGTTTTCTTGCAAAACAGAAAACGTCATGATCGCTTCCTACGGAATACTCTGTTGAAGCATATCTTACCTTAGGGGTTCTTGTTGAGCTACTAAATGTCTGCTCTCTTCTAAACACAATATCTGCTATATACTCAGCTAATTCATTTCCAAAGTAAGGTAGAACTAAGGGGGACTTTATTATGTTAAATACCGAACCTACTTTCCATTGGGATTCGCCGACCATGTCCAAATTTATTAGGAAACTTACTTCACTAACTACTGATGGTTCTTTAGCTAGAATAGCTAACGTACCCGTATACTCTGGAACCCAAATGAATCTAAAGCCTAATTCTCCTCGATTAAGTTCTCCCCTATCATAGATTGTCTTTATTGTTCTAGCCATTTCGATCAATGTTGCTGAGCCAGAAGCATTATCATTAGCTCCCGGTGATGGATGACAATAGTGAGCTATGAAACCGACATATTCTTCTCTTTCACCTTCAACATCAGCTACTATTGAGAATCCCTGTTTAACCCTATGTTCAGCATCTACAAAGGCTTGAACAACAACATTCCTACCACGTTCGATAGCTGAAATCATTTCGTTAGCTACTCTTTCAGAAACAGATAATGCAATGGTTTTCGAGAACTTTCTAGTCTCCTTCCTAGTAAGAAATAGTCCAAAATAGGGTACAGCATTTGGTTCAGGAGAATTCCTCTTAAAAACAATTATACCTTTAGCTCCAGCTTTAGCTGCTTCTACGAAAACATTGTAGGGTCTTTCAGATACGAGAACAAATTTCCCTTCAACATTCACCTTCCTAAAAATCCCCGATTTCCAAGAGCCAACGTATACTACTTCTCCTTCGAAAACTTCCCCACGAGTTCCCGGGGAATGAGCAACCACCATCGTTGGAACTTCCTTAAACGTCGAAATGAGTTTTTCATGAGGCTTAACTACTTTCAACCAAGCATCCCTAATGTCCCATCCTAAAGGCACCGTGAAACCGAAGAATTCGGAAACACCATTAAACATGAATGTTACCTTCTTAACGCTTAAACCGTAACCTTTAACTTGTTTGAAAATGTAGTTTCCAGCATCAATAAGCCCCTGCGAACCCTGAATCCTATGATACCTAGAAATTTCGTAGACATGTTCCAAAGCACTTTTCGACGAAAACTCCTTCTCAAAAATCTTAACTGTCTTCTTCAAATCCAAAACAATACCACCCTATCTTACTACAATAATGGTTATGGTTATTAAGTGATTTTCTCAAAGCAGTCTATGGCTATACGAAAATTACTTCTTCAAATTTCTCCTTAAACTCAGGATGCTTCCAAAGCTATCTCTTAACGAAACTACATGAAACCTTAAGCTTCCTAAAACCTTTGCTTAAAGCGTAGTTCAAGGCCTCCCTAACAGCAATAGAAGCTAAACCCCTACCTCTAAAAGCCCTAAGTGTGTACGTTGAAACTAGATGGAAAACATCATCTTCAATCCTATATAAAAGTCTAACAGCTCTTTTACCGCATACTTTAACATAAAACATTTCATTATTAAAACCAACTTCAACTTCTTCGCACTTGTCAACATCTAGCTTCATGACCTAGATCCCGCGGAACTTCTTCCTTTAAAAACTTCAAGAAAGCAGATAAAGATTTCTCTTACAAAATTATTAAAGAGACATTAGGTATCTAACTCTTCAGCAAAGTTACAAATACCTCTTGAACCCTATTATAAACAGTGTGGTTCTGTCATCATAAACCTTAATGAAGAGAATATATTTACATAAAGTCCTAAAGTTTTAAGGTTACTCTTAAAAATGGTGCCGTTATGGAATGTTGCAACTCTTCCAGAAACCTTCCTATTATTGACAACTATGACGTTTATGTTTTCTAACCATGGGCTTAAACCTAACTGCTTAAGTGCATTGAGTACTTCCTTAATTAAGTACTCGTATATTTCCTTTACAGTATCTATCTTCCTTTTAATTACAATGGCGTAATTTATTATTTCCGAGGTCATGATATACTGCTCCACCGTCTGTAAACCTCCTAACTACTGAATTTCCTAGCGAACTTCTCACTAACTTCCTCATCAACAATCTGAAAATACCCTATAACTACAGCGTTACTTCTGCGCCAAATTCTTAACGTAGGATCACCACCGATTTTATCATAAATGCTATAGAAGGCTTCTTTAAATGCAAGATTGTAGTAATAATTCCTAGGCGTTTCAAAGAGTAATACACGAAGCTTATTCATAACTGGTCATCACATGACTCTTTACATGAACAGTAAATGGCCTTAATTTTATCAAGATTTTATTAATTATTGTAGATATCGAAAGTTATCATTTAAAACATTTATTTACAATATACGTAATGAAGTTTTAACAGGCTCTAATGATCATCGCATTCTCACATAAACTTCTCAAAAGCTACGGTATATTCTTTCTTATAACCAGCGATGATAAATATAGAAACATTACTCCAAGAATAACTGTAACTGTAAATGATATGTGAGGAGGAACTATATCGTAGGTGCCACTATATGAGTATCTTATAGCCTCGGTAATGTATGTTAGGGGTAGAAGGAAGGAAATAACTTTAAGGACGAGAGGAAACGTGCTAACAGGTATTATTACATCAGATAGGAACATCATAGGAAACCTAACTATGTTAAATATGGTCATTGTTTGAGATGGATCCTTAATTAGGAATGATAGTAGGACACCAAAGGTTGAAGAAGTAAATGTAGCAAGTAATATACATAATGCTAATAATAAGGGATGAATATGAGGCGCAGAAACAAATATTTCAGCAAGAATTAAGACGGGAACTGAAGCAATAATTCCAAGAACAAAGCTGCTTAAAGACTTACCTAAAGCTATACATACGTAGCTCACTGGAAACAGAAGAAGCCTTTCGAAGGAATCTATTCTTCTCTCAAACACTATAGCCATAGCCGACATCGAAGTTGAACCGAAAAATAATGCCAAAGATATCATTCCGGGAGCTAACCATGTTGTCAATCCCCCTCTCCTAATCATGAACGCTAAGGAAAAGACAAAGGGGAACATTAAACCCCAACTTATAGTTCCAGGTTTCATATAGTATTCTTTAAGATCCTTCTTAGCTATGTAAAATGCCTTCTTAACATCGTCGAACATTAGGAATCACCTACAATTTTTATGAAGAGCTCTTCAGCATCTATTCCCCTTACATTTAACAAGTATATGTCAAGGCCCTTAGATCTGGCAAGCTTAGCTATTTCCTTAAGAACCCTCACGGTATCATAAGTGACTATCTTAAGCAGTTCATGCTTCCTTTCAACCTTAATAACCCCATGTAAGCTACTAACCTCCTCAACTCTAGGATTATTGGGATGGAAAACGATCTCAATAATTCCTTTAGCGCTAAAAGCCTCCCTAAGCTCCCACGGTCTTCCCAATGCGACTATTCTACCCTTATTGATTATTGCTATTCTATCGCATACTTCAAAAGCTTCACGAACATTATGTGTTGTTAGAAATATCGTCACTCCCTTCTCTTTTAATCCTAATATTCTGTTCCATAACATTCTCTTACTAAAAACATCAAGTCCTGCAGTTGGTTCATCCATAAAAAGAATTTTTGGATTATGGATTAATGCTGCAGCTATAGTTAGCCTTCTCTTAAGCCCTTTGGATAGATTCTTAAACTTAACATTTCTCTTACCCCATAACCCAAATAACTTAAGCAGCTTTATGGCGCGGCTAAGTCTTTCCTCTCGAGGAACACTGAACATTTCCCCGCAGAACAGTAAATTATCTAGGCATGTAAGGTCCCAGTAAAGGTTTGAGCTCTCGGGAACAACACCTATAATTCTCTTAACATTCTTATGATTTCGAGCAACATCGTAACCATATATTTTAGCCTTGCCACTAGTGATTTTGGTTAAACCACAGAGCATCCTAACAGTAGATGTTTTCCCAGCACCATTCGGTCCAAGGAAGCCGAAAATTTCGCCTCGCCTAACGCAAAAGTTTATTCCCTTAACAGCCACTAGATCACCATATTTTTTAGTGAGCTCCTCGACAACTATTACGCATTCATCATGGTTCTCTAAAACATCATCACCTCTAAAGTATAGATTTAGCATGCCCTTTAAATCTTTATCTTAATGCCCCACTATTATCGAATAAGATATGTCGCATATAGTATTAAAGAGAATGTCTTAGGCAAAAACACCACATGCTTTATAGCCCTTATATATACTTTTATGAAATCACCATAGCTTCAGTATGCCTAAAATCACGCCTGCTAATGCCGACATCGCTAAAGCTATTATCGGATGTATTTTAAACACATAGACGGATGTTATTACGAAAACCATTATTGCTACTACAGCTAACGTTTGTGGAGGTTTGGACAATGTCGTAAATGTTTCTTTAGCTGTTGATATGAGTGCTAATGTTATGAGCCCTATTACTGCTGCTTTTAATCCGTTAAGTAATGCTTGTACTAGCCTATTTGTAA
>CAZGLL010000005.1:0-68830 GCA_964526225.1 uncultured Desulfurococcales archaeon
TATCATCCATTATATGCATTGAACCCGCTTTACCCTTATTTATCCCGGTTATTTTTCCCATAAGTTCGGCTGCTAATCTATACATGTCAATGCCTTTCATTATAGCGTGGTCATGTCCTCTATAGCTTGTTAGGACGAAATCTTGTGGTTGAACGTTTCTACCGAAACCAACAGCTAATGCTTCCTTTCCATGAGCTACATGTAGCATTCCATAGACTTTCGCAACTTTATAGTATTTTAACGTTTCATCCTCGAAAGCTCTTATTCTCAACATGTCTTTATAGAGGCTTAGAAGTTCTTCTTTACTAAACTCATTGAGAATACCGGAACGGGACATAATTAAACACCTTCTTGGGCTAAAATCTAATCTTACCTCTATATAAAAGTTAAATTAGAAAACGTATAATGGTTAGGATCTTGTCTAAACCTTCTCGATAATATATTTAGCGAATTCGTTAAGAATGTGCTCATCTAACACAAGAAAATACACTATTATCTCTTCTACACCATTCCTTGAAGCATAATCAACGATTTTCTCAAATTTACCATAAGTACCTAAGGTAAAACTATTTGTTCCTACAAAACCCAAGTTCCCATAAGCTACTTTAAAACTAATCCTTCTCATAATGTGAAGAAAGTACTTGATAAGTCTCAGAATATAATGCGTAGTTTTATTTCCTAAAATGGCCCATACGAGGTAGTTCACACCTATACCATGTTTTTTCTTAATCTTTTTTATCTCACTAACTAATATGTTGTATTTATTTTTAAATCGTTTAAATTCCCCATGAAATTCCATTTATCAGCATGTTTAGCAACAACCTTTAGTAGGGTTCTTGAGGAACCACCTATTGTTATTGGTGGATGGGGTTTCTGTTTAGGTTTTGGTTCTAAAATAAGGTTTTCGACACTATAGTATTTTCCTCTAAATGTTACTTCATCCTTAGTCCACGCTAGCTTAATTATTTGTAGTGCTTCATCAAGCATTTCAACTCTTCGTTTAAATTTGAAATAGCTTATTCCATAACGGCTAAATTCTTCAGTATACCAGCATGCTCCTATTCCAAACTCTAATCTGCCGTTGGATAGTATGTCTAATGTTGAAGCCATTTTTACGAGAACTGTAGGGTAGCGATAGAGATTGCAGGAAACTAACGTGCCTAATCTTATATTTGTTGTTACCGAAGCTAAGTATGATAGTAGAGTCCAGGATTCGAAAACATTATCTGATGTTATGAAAGGGTAGGGTATGAAATGGTCGACAACCCATATGCTATTGAACCCTAATTCCTCAGCTAATTTGGCAATCTTAACTACCTTATTTCTTGCCTCTACAGGGTACTTCGGTAAGCCGTAGAGAAAACCTTGAGGAAGAAGCAATTCAAAACTTCAATGAAACACTCCTAAAGAATCTTTATATTTCACCTATAATTTAGTTTTAACCGAGTGCCCCGGTCCCCACGCGAGCCCTTAATAGGCACCCCCGAGTCCCGGGGATTAATGAGCGTTGGGGCGGGTCACTCCCGGCCTCAAACACTATATCTTCCATTATTCTTCCCTATGAAACTCAAGCATTCTTGATAGACTATTTAATAGTTGAAGGTACCTTTGTTCCTATGGTTTCTTAGAAAGTTTAATGATGTTTTAGAAACTCTGTTCCAGCATTGTATTGTGAAGATAGAGAACATCGTGAGCATCTATTTACACATCAGCAAATGCTAATGAGGCTTTTGAAAAGTCGTCTAAAGGAGGTTAGATGAAAGCTATAATTTAATCTTGTGAAATATTAAGCATTAAAGAGAACTCCATTGCTTTCTTTCAAAACCATATATAAGCAGGGCAACGACAGTTTTACCATCTATGATTTCTCCTGCGAAAACCTTCTTTAATGCTTCATCAATTGGTATAACAATGTTCTCTATTACCTCTGTTTCTTCAGGTTCTCTTTCACCCTTTTCCAAATTTTCCGCAAGGAAGATATGTAAAACTTCGTTAGAGTATCCAGGTGACGTAAGAATAGAGGCAAGCTTAGTCCACTTATGAGCTATATAACCTGTTTCCTCCTTAAGCTCCCTTTTAGCACAAGATAATGGGTCCTCACCAGGTTTCAAGGTCCCTGCTGGAACCTCTAAAATCCAATCATGAACTGTAGCTCTAAACTGCTTTATTAAAAGCACCTTATCCCCACCTATTATTGGGAGAATAGCTGAAGCCCCTGGAAAATCAACTATTTCTCTTACAGCCTTTCTCCCATTAGGTAAAACTATGTTTTCCCTTATGATATTGAATTTCTTTCCACGATATATAATTTCGGACTTTAAAATTTTGAACATGACACAGCTTAGCCTCTCTTCGGAGAAGTTAGCTAGTAAAGGAGGAATGAAGCCCGTATATGAGCTATTAGTTCTTAAGCTATTTATTGAAATTAATTTAAGTTGTCATCGGCTTTGCTTTACCTATGTGGTTTCAACAAACTCCGGTTCTATAGGAGTTTTCATTTCCTCTAATTTATCAGATAGTTCCTCTATTTTCCTGAAGAGCTCATCAACTGTATCTTTAAGTCTAAATATTTCACCTTCAAGAATCTCTATTCTTTCCTCACTTAAGCTAAGCTTCTTCTTTTTCTCAAGCCTCCTCTCAAGCCCTTCCTTAATAAATATCTTAACCATGTCAGTTATTTGTAATCCGAATTCGTTAGCAACCTCCCTTAGTTCCCTATACATTGCTTCGGGAACGGATAAGTGTATAGTTGGCATATGTACACTCCCTAAAAGAACTCTCTCAAAAGAGAAATATAAATTATTCGCTCTCTTAGTACTACTAATGAGAGAATTCTCTTTAAGGAAAAGGATTAAATTCTCTCGATACAATCAGTAATACGGAGGCGGGGTTCGATGAGAGTAGTTACTTTCAAGATAGAGGAGGAACTATTGGAGCTTATAGACCAATATGCTGAGCTTAGAGGGGAAACTCGTAGCGAAGTTATAAGAAAAGCTCTCATGGAATTGCTACGCGAAGAAAGAGAAAAAATAAGGAAAGCAAAGTCGCAAAAGGTTAGAATTGTAGTTTAACCCCTCCTACATTGTTACTCCTGGAGTGGTTCCAAAAACTTCGATAAAGACATTGTGGATTATCTTTTCTAGAACTTTTCTCTTTTCAATGTCCTTTAAGAGGCTAATAGGTCCGTAAACGGTGTAAGTAATTTTAGGCTGTAGCCCAGCATCTTCAAGTACTTTAGAGAGAGGAATACCATCAACAATTTTTATTGTTCCTTCAAACTTTCTCGCCAAATGTATGAAGTGTAAGGGGTAAGGTAGTGCAGGTAATGTTTTTTTCATGTTATGATCTATCCAGAAATCATTAACGTAATCTTTAAACCCTTTATCTATTAAATGCTCCTTTAAAACCTTCAATATTTCCTTAGCTGCGATAGTAGGATCACCAAATTTATAGAAAAATGGAGCGTTATGAGCGGGTAAGGATATTTCATAAGGTTTGCCAACAGGTTTCCATCTTTTCCTACGGTTAATTATGTCTTGAGCGTATTGTTTTGCTTTTACAATGTCTTCCGATTTCTCATTTAAAGAGTTTATCATGTACAGTATTGAGTAATCGTCAAGTTCTAAATATCTTTCAGGCTTACCTTCCTTAATTTCTAAAACTCTTCCCTCTAAATCCAAAGCCTCTTTAGCATGGCTTAACATTAACTGTATTGTATGTTCAAAAGACCTACAAATAGGATGTAAGTAAACAGTCTCGAACATATACTGTCTGCTCTGTAGAAAACTCCTTAGCGTATTGATATTTTTCTCGTCAAGAACAATTAAGTCCCTATATGGGTAACTGTAAAATATTAGCCTATAATAGTCTATAGTACCATACTCCTTAGTTCCAGCGTAATAACTATCTCTCATAAGGAAATCCATAATATCTGCAGGATAAATCCAGTTTTTAACTACTTTCTGTAGGAGCTTAACTACGCTAGGATATGTTGGATTATAATGTTCCAAAAGCTTTAACACTAAATCGTAAAGGTTTTCGAAACCATATTCTTTACCCAATTTTTCAATGAGATTCCCTAAATCAGTATACTTCACTAAAGCCACTCCAACTTTTTCATGGTCATTAAGGTTTTCTTTCTTAAGCTCACTACTTCTTGAAAGCACGGAGTCTTCAAAAGAGTGACTATATGGTCCATGCCCCACGTCATGGAGTAGACCCGCAATTCTGGATGCTTCAACCAGTTCCTGCATAGAAAACCCTTCAAGAACACTTTCTCCTTCAAGTGCTACAGCTGTTGAAAGAAGGTGTTCGCTAAAAAGTCCTGCTAAATGCATTACGCCTAAGCTATGTTGGAATCTCTTATGATCCGCTCCTGGATATATGTAATGAGCTATTTGCAGCTGATGTATTCTCCTAAGTCTCTGAACATATGGGGTGTCGATAATTTTACCTTCAACTTCTTTAATGAAAGGTATGTAATTATAAATGGGATCTCTTATAAAACCCCACTTAAGCTTGGACACGTCCATAATAACCATGGTCCAAATTACCTCAGCATACTCTTCAAAGAAAGCTCTATCTTGCTTTAAACTTAAACCTTATGTTACAGTAAGGTTCATAGCAAACAGTGAATTTTACGCTCATATTATCTCTACGTTGCCTTTAATGAAGAAGTTGTTTTCAGTAAGCATTAAAAGAAGATTTTCGAATATTTCGTTTTCACCATTTGTATCTATAGTTACACTCCACTTAAATGACATTTTATCCCCTAAGTTACTTATACCCGAAACTTCAACCGTAATTTTACTCCACATGATCTCGGGAATTTCTTCTTTCAGCTTATTCCATAATTTCTCCACGTATTCGAAAGCTTCACTTATATTAAAACCCAAAACTGTCAATTTGGATTCCGAAATAACTATCCCTAAGGTTTGCTGAACCTCAACATTATCTTTTTCCATCACTTTTGCAAACACCCATTAGCAAAATTTAGGGATGCTAAAGCAGATGCTAAGTTAATTTAAAGCTAACGTTAGCCTACGCCAAGCTGAAAAACATCGCCACCCCATACATCCCTTATTACTGGGCTTTCGAAAACGTGTTTTCCATCAGGCATAAGTATTTTAAAGTATCCATCCAGTGGTTTCACAAGCTTAGTTGCGTCAAGGATTGCTTTATTCTTTTCATTAGCTACTGCTTCAAGTATTTTACCTCCGCTCCAAAATTCAACTCGGTAACCTTCGGGAACTCCTTCAATAACTATTTTAGTATCTGACGGAATAGCGTAGTTCTCTTGAGGAATAACTTCTGCTACACCGTCGGGTCTTATCCATCCTAAAATTATTTCTCCGAAAGCAAATTTATTATAGAACCTAACGAAGATTTTGTGGTATCCAGCACCTAATCCTAATAAGTCACTATGGTAAACCGTAGGTGCTTGATCTTTCCAAGCATCAATTATTAGTTCATCATTGAGCCACAGTCTAGCACCATCGTCTGTAAGAAGGTAAAATCTGTAAAGTCCACCCTGGGTTACTCTAAGAAAGCCTTCCCATTCTACACCGAAGAAGTCGGCTGGAATTTCTGGAGCAGGCTTATCCCACCATACAAAATTTATTTGCGGATCTATTCTTTCTAATCTGAGATTTTCCTTTGTAAACTGTTCTTCAATCGGTTTTTCAGCCGCTAAAACATAATACTTCGCTCTTAATCCATGAGTTAGGCCTCTCTTCATTCTCACTAGGACATATTTTGGTTCAGACATAGTAGCGCCTCCTCTTCGTAACAGACTATTTCTTCGAGTTTTGTTTAAAAAACCTAGGGTTCTTTGCATTACTGAAGAGATTTAACCATAAGGTAAGCGTCTTCGCCATCAAGATAGTATGAAGGTATTATTTTTTTCTTAACAAAACCCAGTTTCTCATAAAGCTTTATTGCAGGTATATTTGAAACTCTAACTTCAAGATATACTTCTTTAGCTTCATAGCTTTTTAATCCCTCTAAAGCTGCTAGCATAAGAGCTGTTCCTATACCTCTACGCCTATATTCCTCGAGAACAGCTAATGAAACGATATGTCCTTTCTTTATAAGTCCAAGTTTAGTAATACCCCATCCAAGCTCTACACGTGCCATTACATAACCTGCAACTTCTCCATCAACCTCCGCTACGTAGAAAGCATTAGGCCACTTGTTAAGATGTTCTATGAAGAAATGTTTCGTATAGTTCTCAGGAAGCGAAACTCTATTAATGTATATTACCTTTTCTATATCATTAATTGTTGCTTTCCTTACAGTAAACTTACACTTTCTCTCCACCATCTCTCATACTTCCTCAGAAATTATGAAGCAATTTTTCAAAAATCTCTAATACTCTCAGAAAATAATAAAACATTACGGTGAATATGGGTAAAATAGTTTACACAATAGGACATTCTAATAGGAGCATCGATGAATTCATAAGACTTATCAAATACTATAACATAAAAACCGTAGTTGATGTTAGAAGGTTCCCGTCAAGTAAGAAGTATCCTCATTTTGAGAAAAACAATCTAGCTCAAGCGCTTCAAAAAGAAAACATCTCATATGTTTGGTTAGGTAACGAATTAGGTGGTTTCAGAAAAGGCGGATACGTAAGTTATACATCTACAGAAGAGTACATGAAGGGAATAAGCGAACTGGAAAAAATAATTAATAAGATTAGTGAAGGCTTTGTAGCAATAATGTGTGCTGAAAAGTTTTGGTTTAAATGCCATAGAAGATTTATATCTAATACTCTTGCACATAAAGGATACACTGTATTGCACATACTAGACTTCAATAAAACATATGAACATAAGCTAAAAAGGCTTTAAAATCCTTTATGAAACTATGTTCCCGTTGGGAACAATTTTATTAAAAAGTTTAGATACTAAAGAAACACGATATTTACAGGGAAACCTACATGTTAAAAGATAAAGGTGCTAACAATTGTCAGAAGCTGTCAAAGCCAGGGAAGCTACAGATATAGTTGTTCTTGCCGAGAATCTTCTTGAAGACCCAGTATTACTTAAAATGCTTGAGGTCATGGCTAATAAGAAAGAAATAAAGCCACTAATACGTCTTGAAAAAGGCATTGAATATCCCGAATTAAGCAACTTTCCTGAATGGTCTGAAAAAATAGAGAAACTTATAAGTCTAGAGTTTGTTGAAAGGAAAATAATTGATAGAGTTATTGAATGTCCCTACTGTAACAAGATCCACGTAGGCACTAGATTTAAGTGTCCTTCATGTAATTCAATAAACATAGTTAGAACCAACATAATACAACATATAACATGCGGTTATGTAGACACTGAAATAAGGTTTAAGAGACTTGAGAAAGGTAAGGAAGTTCTTATTTGTCCTAATTGTAAGATTAAATTAAGAGAAATCGATGTAGACTACAAAATATTAGGAGAAATATTTGAATGCATAAACTGTGGACGTAGAGTGGACAGACCTAAAATAGAGTTCATATGTAGAAATTGTAATACATCATTCGACATTCTAACTGCTAACTACAAACCAGTGCACATGTTTAAAATAACTGGAAAAGGCGTTAAACTTATTTCATCCGGAGACCTTATGAGAACCCTCATATTCGTGTCTCTAAGGAAAGCAGGATACGAAGCTGAAGCAAACGTAGAACTTAAAGGAATTTCAGGTGTTAACCATAGATTCGACATTGTAATTAAGAAGAATGGATCACCGGTAATAAGCATAGATTATAGGCCTTCATCATGTGATGAAGCAGGGGTTACAGATTTATTAGCTCACATAGCTAAACAAATGGACTTCCAAGGCATACAGTACATTTACGTTTCAAACAGAATTTCCGAGAATGCCGTAAGAATAGCTTCTAGGCAAGGTATAAATCTAGTTTATGGTGGAAACATGGAGGAAATACTAAGTAATGTTTTAAATACCGTAAAGAATATTACATCTGAAATTAGCTCTAAAACGCCGTGATACTAAGCATAAATTGGACAATATTATCAACAAACGTGTAAAAGAGCATAACTATTGTTAATAATACGGCCATATGTATAAGCCCTTCGACAGCATATCCTGATCTTATTTTCCCTACAGCAATACTTGATGGTATAGTTATAAATATTGTTGTATAGTAAAGTACTCCTTTAAGTTGGTTAGGACTAAGAAACGAGGTTGCGAATGCTTCTGCAGCTTCTCTGCGAGATGTTTCGTAAAGAGCAGTATTGAAGAATAGAAGGAATGCTGAAGAAACGAGAAATATCAGTATTGCAGCGTAAATTATTGAAACATAAACTTTCATGTTACGCTTCCTTTCCTCTTCAAAAGCTTGAAGTCTTGATGCATGCATTGACGCTTCCGTTAAAACCTGAGCAGCTCTACCACCGCTTTCATGAGCTTCAGATATTGTTTCAATAAATCTACGTGTTATTATTGTTTGATCCTTAAATGTTTCACTTAAAGCTTTTGAAACATCATCACCTAAGGTTATTCTAACAAGAGCTTTCTCTAGTAGTTCATTTAGAGGTCCTAAATCTTTTTCGAGCTCTATTTCTAACGCTTTAGGTACTGTATGTCCCGCTCTAACAAGCCCTGCTAAATCATATAGTAACATCGGCATTAATGTTTCGACACGCTTCTTTCTTCTGAAAACCATGAATTTATATACAGCATAGGGTGTTATGAAAATCAATATGGAAATAACTATGAGATTTATGAAATTAACATCATAAGGTAAAATTATAGGTATAGGACCAGGTATTATCAGCGTCTCTATGTTCTTTAAAATATTGAAAACAAACAACACCAACGTTAAAAGCATTAAAGAAGCTATTGATGATGAAAGCAAGATTATAAATTCCTTCGATATTCTTTCTGCTTTAATTATCTTTTCTATTCTTCTAAACATTTTCACTGTAACCTCGCTACGCTGAAATTTTCGACACCAAAGAGTCAATCATTATCACAATGATCATAGCTATCGATGGGGTTATTATAAAATGTATTAGAAATAGTAGTTGCAAGGGACTTATTGGTAAAACATGTTCGCCGAGCGAAGCCATTATTGAAAGCATTATTGTTAAAACTAGGGGCATAACGACGACAAGGCTTATGAAGAGTTCCATAAATACTGAAAGTGAATTAAGAACTTCTCGCATCTTAGCCTCTCGTGCTCTTAAAATATTAATTAGTTCTTGCTCTAAAAACTCACTTAAACCTTTGCCTGTTTCGACTATTCCGGCTAAGCTTGTAAGGAGAGACGAATAAATTGTTGTTGGAGTATTTTTCGCTTCTTCAAGAAGCATTTTAGCTGTATCCATGCCTAAAATAGATGTTTTCCTTAGCATTCGTGTAGCGTCCTCCTTAATTCCAAAAAGCTCTCCTTTCTCGGCTAATCTAGCAAGTATGCTTTCGATGTTTCTTCCAGCATAGGAAAGAATGGACATATACGAAATTATATATGGTAATCTTGTTTCTAAAGCTTCAAGCTTACTTTTAGCCTTAAAAACAGGGAAGTAAACCATTAATGAAAGCGTAATTGCGGAAAATGTAAAAGACAGTACCAAAGATGCGATGAAAGAGAATGTAATATCTAGTTCTAAAAATAACCAATGCACTATAACAAATAAAGGAAGAGTTACTATAAACACTATGATTGTTGTAAACGAAAGTAATGCTATATATCTTCTAAGCGACATTTTAATACCTGAATGTACAAGGTAGGGTCCAAGCCAAGAGAAAAACTTTAAAAATCCTTTGAAGACAAAGGTGTTTCTAAGGAGTCCATATGCGAAGTGGGATATTCCCACGACTAAAGCACCCTTCTTTCAACAACGGATTCAGCTTCTCTATAGACTTCCTCTGGGTCTCTATAGTAACTTCTTAGAACTTCAGCTACCTCTGAAAAAGTCGTTTTATTAGTTATTTTCATCCATTCTAAAACTGTCTTTCTACGTTCAAAGTCTTTATAAACTTCACTTAATGGTATTCCTCTATTCGCAGCTATATGTTCGAAAGCAAAAATTCTTCCTGAGAACTTCCAAGAGTCAGTTAATGGATCCCAAGTATAAACTTCACTAAGCATTATTTCCTTAGTTGACGGGTTAATACCTACAGTTTCAACAATTCTAAGAACTCTTCTTTTAAGTTCTTCTTCGCCTCTAACCCTAACTCTACCCATGTGAATGAAGGTTTTAATGAGCGGTATAAGTATTCTAGGAATATTCATAGGTTCGTTTTCTAATCTTGAAATAACCGCTTGAACGCTTTCACCGTGTATTGTAGTGAGCCCTCCATGACCTACAGCCAATGCTTGGAAGAAAGTATAAGCTTCCCTTCCTCTAATTTCCCCTACAATAATGTACTCAGGTCTTTGTCTTAACGCACTCTTCAAGAGTTCAAAAAGTGTGATATCTTGTACACCGGGTTCGAAGCTTGGTCTTACCGTCATTGGAACCCAGTTTTCATGCGCTAACCTTATCTCAGGAGTTTCTTCAATTGTAACTATTTTTGCTTCGGGCCTAATCATCATAGCTATAGCGTTAAGAAGCGTTGTTTTTCCGGAGGCCATTTGTCCGAGAACCATTAGACTCATGACATTATCTAGAAGTAACCACAGATATGCGGCCATATCTACGCTTAAGGTGTTAAATTTAAGTAAATCAACTATAGTGTATGGTTCTACACTATATTTCCTAATGGTAAATGTACTCCCTCTTCTAGAAACTTCTTTTAATGTTAAATGAACTCTAAATCCTTCAGGCGGAAGAGGGCCTTCAACAATGGGTCTAGCATACGTTATGCTTTGACCTGCACGAAAAGCCAGTCTCCTAATGAAGCTTTCGAGTTCATCTGGATCTTTGAAAATAACGTTTGTAGGCATCCATTCGAAATCTCTATGAAATACATACACTGGTATATTGTAGCCGTCGCAAACTATGTCCTCAACATACGGGTCCCTATAAATAGGATCTATTTTGCCGTAACCTATCAAATCTCTTATCAGATAATACTTGATTTTATCAAGTGATTGCTTAGTAAGGTTTATCCGATAACTTCTAACCAATGAGTTTATAGATTTACTGAGAGACTTTACCGCTTCTTCATAATTTCTAAGAACGCCTACAGGTATTCTAACTTCCTCAAGTATAAGTTCTTTAAGATCGTTCAAAACCGTTTTCTCATTAGCCGTTAAGAATGGTTCGAGAACATGATATCTTAAGATGCCTTTTTTATCGGTAAATATCATAATATACGCGTAAGGAGGATTTACCGAGTAAACATTTTTAACAATAACTTTTCTCCGCTCTATAACTGTTTTTTCATGAACAAAATTTGAAGTCGTAACTACCTTCTTACTTTTCGCTACTACAGTATTATTGTTATTTCTCCTAAATATTCTATCTATTATTCCCAATATATTCTCCTACCATTTGCTATTCTACTCACATATTTCACAAATGAATACTTAAAATTTTATTGGCTTTAATAACTAAGAGGGTATTTTCTGAAGTCTTTCTATTCTTACGCCTAATGCCCCTACACTATATGTTAGTACTATCGCGTTTTTAGGCATTGTTTTATGCTTTACAAGTTTCATAACATATTTCGGCTCATCAGATACTATTTCTAAGCTGAGTTTAATTACTATGTTTGCTACTTTCTCTGCTACAGCTAAACCCTCTTTATCTAAGAGGTTAGGTGTTATAGCTAATAACAATGCTAAATTGTTGTTTTTAAGAGTATTCTTAATGAATGCTAACTCTTTAGGACTAAACCTTATTCTAGCTGATGTTGCATCTACCAACAGAACAGTCTTTTCGCTTTCGTTCATTATTTGCTTTACAATGGATTCGAAAGAATCAGCCCTAATATATTTCCATAGGCCTTTATACATTAAGGATTCTATGTCTAAACCTACATTAGCCGAAGCTTCTAAGTATTCATCATAATCATCAAGCATTACAATATAGGTTATCTTTAATCCGTAATCTCTTGCTATGGTCAGACCCACCCTATGCAGTAGAAGGTACGGGTATGTTTCAATATCTCCTTCTATGAGAACCAAATATCCTAACTTAATGGTTCCTATGCGCTCATCTAATGTAGGAATGCCTAGTCTAAAAGCTGTCTCAGTTTGCATATTTCACTTCACTATTTCTTTAACTAGGGAATCTAAAGTATTTAAATATTATAAAAAATGTCTGTTGCTTTTCTTACTAAACTCATCGCGTTGAACTTAACTAGCTAAGCCTTCTTTAGTAAACTTACTTTAACAAGTTCGTTAATTATTAGTTTTACTGGTTCCTCTAGTTCGCTTTGTTCAAGACCTGTTGATTTCGCTATTTTATCTATGATTTCGTTTACAGTTAATTCGCCATCACATAGGAGCCATACGTAAAAAGCAGCTGGGTTTAGCGAATAAACATGTTCCTCATTTAACGATACTATGTAACCTTCCTCACTTTTTCCCATAGCAGTACCGTTTCTTACGAATTTTTCCTCCCCAATATCGCCACTTTGCATTCTAATAACCTCTACGTTTAGTTCTATAGGAGCTTTTTCGTTTAGGAGAAAATGGTTTCCTATAGCCTCCTTCAACCTTAGGTATACTTTCTGGGACTTCATCCTTCGATACAACTTCACTATCCTCTATCTTAACTATTTCACCCTGTTTTCCCACGTTGAGTTGTGCTTGCCCTTTGAAAGCAGTTACGAACGCGTTCTTTATTTCTAAAGCGTCCCCTTCCTCAACAGTCCCTGCCTTTTTACCCCACAACGTCATTTTTGTTTTTCCAGTTTCGTCGCCAACAATGGCTTCCGAAATAATTCTTGAACCTTTTCTTGTTTGTATTATTTTTGGCTTAAATGCTTCTAAAACCCGTACTTTAAGATCTATATTGTCCATTCCGGGTTTTAGATCTTTTATTTTAACTTCTTTTTTAGACAAATTTTTCCTCTCTTCTTTAACCATTTTTTAGCCAGCAAGAATTTCTTGCTGGCTTTCTTGCTCTACCCTTCTCTTCTATAAGTATTTAAGAGTTTCTCCACTACATTACAGCTATATAGGCTCCAGCTAATTCAACAGGTAATGCTATGAGTAGCAGTTGCCAAACTATTTTCTTGAGAATTATCTTTTTAGCTCCAGCTACATGAGCGAAAAGCAGCTTATTCAATATAGCTGAGCCTGTTGCAAGAAGCGCTGAAGCTAAAGCTATATTTATTGTTATTTTACCTACGGAAACTAGTGAAAAAACTGTGAAAATCAATGCTTCTGCGCTAACAAGTCCCCCGAAAATAGACGAAAACAAAACCCCTAACTCGCCAAAACTCAACGTTATATACGTTGTCGCTACGAGCATTGCTACAAATACTAGGAGGGCTTTGAGCGCAACTGAATAGCTTATTGGTTTCTCAAGCGCTGGAAGCTTAAACTTCCTAGACTCCATGCTTATAGAAACTATCGAAAGTTTCGTTAGGAAATAACCCGCTAATGCGGAAACAATGTAAGACGTTATAAAAACCATGAACACATACATGCTTGTCGCATTAGCACCTATAGTTATTAGAACCATAATTAAAGCTAACACGATATTTCTAAAAACCATGGCCGCTGTCGCTGTTATAATGTTTCCTACAGCAATGTTCTCATGTAGATTCATTGAGTTCACCAATTTTACGATGCTAACAACTGCTGCTTCACTATTTACGAGACCTCCGAAGAATGAAAAGTATTGAATAGCTTGAGGACCCTTAATTTTTACTAGAAAATATCCTATGAATGAGAAAATCAAAATTACCACAAAGAACACATAGAGTGTTTTAAAGTTTATTACATGAAATATTGGATCGTAAACGTCTCTTACGAAGAAAGGTCCAAAAAGGAAAACTATTATCCCTATTTCGAGTGCTGAAAGGAATTCCTCATAAGTTATAAACTTTATTAGCGCTTCAATCCTAAGCTTTATTGCCAACATAAAGGTTATAAATACTGAAGCAGCAATAGCTTCAATAAATCTACCTAAACCCACAAGTAAACCTAGCGTAAAGCTAAGCATTAAAGCAATAGGGGTTGTAACACCACTATCTTTAATTACGAACAACCTATACGTTTCGTAAAGAAGTATTAGTGTCACAGCGTAAAAAGCTAGCAAAATAGAAACTATCATGAATTCTTCATGACCCAACATGCTAACTATAGGCGGTATAGTTATAACAAAACTTCCAAGCATACTTATGAAACCGAAACTGCGAGCTCCAGGAGGAATACCCGATTCCCCTTCCTCCTTGAGCAGAGAACTTCTAGCCTTTTCCCTCTCTAAACCTATTAAAGCTCCAACAAAGAAACTAAGAACAATCTTGATTAGCAACTGCAACTGCTCCGAATTTGCAAATGCCTCATACACCTCAATACCCGCTTGCATTTTAATATCACTATCACGTTTCTAGTTAAGCACTATTATTCTTAATGTAAGTTATATTTATGAATTTTCTATAACTAAAATAACCTTGGGGTTCCCTATGTTATCTGAGAAATTTAAGATAGAAATAATTCAAGTCCCCGTTCCTGAGGGAACTAACGTCATCATAGGACAAAGTCATTTCATAAAAACAACGGAGGATATTTATGAAGCTATCGTTAATAGTTGTCCTTCAATAAAATTCGGTCTTGGCTTTTGTGAAGCAAGCGGCGATAGGCTAGTTAGACATGAAGGTAATGATGAAGAACTTAGAAAATTAGCAGCTGAAACTTGTCTAAAAATAGGTGCAGGACATGTTTTCGTAATTTATCTTAGAGGTGGTTGGCCAATAAATATTCTAAATGCTATAAAAAACGTTCCGGAAGTTACAAGAATTTTTGCAGCAACGGCAAATCCCATTCAAGCAATAGTTATTGAAACAGAACAGGGTAGGGGATTATTAGGAGTTGTTGACGGTTTCAAACCTGTTGGAATAGAGGATGAAGAGAAAATTAGGGAGAGAAGAGAGTTTCTAAGGAAAATAGGTTACAAGCTTAAATAAACATGGTTCCTTTTAACCAAAAACTTTCATTCCATAAACTGATTCTTGAATCTAAAATAATGAATTTTTATCATTGATCAGCTTTTCCTAACAGCTATCATGTCCATCGTGTGTTCAGCAATATCTGCTGTTTCACTTAACATGCTTTTTAAGCATTCAACAATCATTCTTAAGGTTGGTGTATCCCTATCGCAAACGTCTAAGTTCAACATTACGTTTTCTAATTCCTCTTCTAATTCTACTGTTTGTACTGCTCTCTCTATGGCGTTTAAAGCCATGTTATCGTTCATGCTGTAGAATGCGTTCATCGCTTCATTAAATATCTCTATTATAGCCCTTGATAATTGCTCTATTTTCGACTTTAAAGGTTCATAAGGTTTCTTGGCTAGCTTAATTGTTTTATCGGCAACATATGTTGCATAATCGGCAATTTTTTCTATGTTTCTAGCTATCATCGATAGGTTTATTGCATCTGCCGATTGCTCTAAACCAATATCAAGCATTATTCTTCTGTCTTGGAGTGAGAGATTTAATTGTCTTATGAATAAGAAGTAAAACCTATCTATTTCGTCATCCCTTATTATAACATCTCTTGCTAAGTCCTTATCTAAATTCATGAATGCCGCTATTGTGTCTTTAAGCATACTCCATACCAGCTTATGCATTCTCTGTAGGATGTGAATTACCTTAAGTTCCTCAACATTCACTATAACCTGGATAACAAGTCCTTCAGGTAAATCCTCTACCACTTCTGCACCAACAAGATATCTTCTAATGAAGTCTCTTAGAACCTTCTTATCCTCTATTGGTGCAACACCGTCTTTAACAACAAGCTTTATTATGTCTCCCCCTGAAACATAGGCTGCTACAAGCATTCTAATAGCTCTACCTATAGACCAGTCCTTGCTTTTAATGGTTAAAACAACGTCCTTCTTTCTAGAAGCTTCCTTAAGAGGCATTAATAGTAATGTGTTGTCATTTTGCGCATAAACAACAATAGAGTCTCCGGGTTTAAGGCCAGCATTTAATACCCAGTGTTTCGGAAGCGAAACAATATATGTTGAACCGCCAGTTACCTGAATTTTCCGTATTTCACCAAATTCTCTTTTCTTACGTGAAGACAAAGTGTTTCCACCTATTACCTTGGAATTCAATACCCTTATGTAGTTAATTCGTAGCACCTATATATTTCTGTAGTTTACAGAGAACGAGTTTTAATATCTCACATAAACTCATAGCTCTAAATGCTCCACATTATACCCATTAAGTCCTGGAAATTAAGCCCAAAGTAGTCTTTGACTACTTAGTGTTAGCGAAAATTATTGAAAAGAAGGCAAATACGGCATATCTCTCAGCATAGGACAATCTGATTATTGATAGATCAAAGAACGCTAAAGAAGCATTTAAGAAAGGTTTTAGATGTAAAGGTAATTGTATCTAAGAGAGCTTTCTGCATGTTTCCTATGTCTTGAAAATAGTTATTAAAGCAGTAATAAATGTCTAGGAGATAGTGCTAATTTTGAAATAAATAGGGTATGATACTTATTTAAAAAGCCATTTTTCCTCAGGCATATTTAATTCCTTAGCGGTTGCCTTCTCGCTTCTTTCGTACTTATATCCTTTTATTATAACAACGGGAATTCCTTCCTTACCTTGACCTGTAAGAAGTTCAGCAGCACATGCTATTTCATCTGCCACTGCAATAACAGTCACCTTGAACTTGTATCCGAAGGAGTCATCCTTTCCTCTATAGTCTCTGAAAGGATTAATTCCTGAAATTCCTATAGCCATGTTTATCATACCATTTCTTAACGGCCTACCGTAGGTATCCGTTATTACTACTGCGACATCTTTTCCCGTGAGCTCTTTTATCCTACTTCTTATTTTTCTAGCTGATTCGTCCGGATCTTTAGGTAGTAAAGCAACTATTTCATCTGTGCCGGCGATGTTTGAAGCATCTATTCCAGCATTAGCACAAACTATTCCATGATGTGTTTCAACAATTAAATGCCCATCCTTCGTGGCCTTAATTACTCGTTTCGATTCTCTAAGAACCATTTCAACTAATCTTGGATCCTTCCCTACAATTGATGCTATTTTATATGCTCTCTCCGAAGGAATTATGTCTTTAAGATTAACTATTCTACCTTCAGCTTTCGAAATTATCTTATGTGTGACAACAACTATATCTCCATCACTTATTTCAACACCTTCCCTTCTACATGCTTCAACAATTAACTTACCTATATCATCTCCTTCCCTTATTTCCGGTAATGTTTCTAATCCTATGAGCACTATTTCCTTCGCCATTACCTTCCATCACCTAAGCCATCTTAGTGGTTTAATGTAATCTTTACCTTTTGCTTCAGCTGAACCTACGACTAATCTGAAATATCTGCTATCCCTAATTTTATCGTATACTTCTTCAACTTTACCGTACGCAATAAATTCCTCGTCTACATCCAATATTCCGGAATATAGTCCTTCGAAAGTTACAACCTCTTTTATTTCAGAGAACTCTTCTTTACCCTCAAGAACCTCGACATCATCAACAATGTATCTTCCAGGTAGGAAAATAGATAGTTTATTACCAATAACTTTGCCTCTTATTTTTATGAGATCCTTAGGTACATATGTTTTATCGCCATATTTTTCATCAATCTCCTCAGGCATAAGTATTGGATGAACCGAAAAAATCCTATAGCCCTTAAAGACTAATCTCATTTTCTTCTCAACATACATTAGGTAGGCTTCTTTAGGAGTTAATGGGTGATATTTAGAAACCTCTAAAGCCCATTCTTTAATAACATTATCCTCAGGTAAACTTATCTTTTCCCATTCAACTTCTCTTAACGCTCTAATAAGTTTCCAAGAGTTAGTAATACCATAGACTGTTAAATCAATATCCGAATATTTAGGGTTATGTATTTTCGTAAGAATAGAGCCTGAAATTCCGAAGTATTGAGTTTTAATGTTAGTTATCTCGGAAAGGTATCTTACGAGTTCTGCGAGATCACTTTCTAACTCGTCCTCTCCTCCATTCACAATAATTTCTTTAAGTCTTTCTTCGGGAATGTAATGTTTCCTTATCTCGCTAACTGGTACACCTATGAACGTAATGTTAAACACATTATCATAATATATGTAGTGAGGCTTAATCTTCCTTAAAATCTTAAATGATTCGGATACAGCAACACTACTGTAGTATTTAAGTACTCTATTGTAACCTACTTTACCTCTAAACCATATAGTGTCTAAACTTTGTGTGGGCACATATTTCAAATACGCCAGTACTCTATCTGGCGGATGCACATACCCTACAACACAGTAAAGATAGCCATCCTTATCTTCAACAAAATCTCTATCTAAGAAGGCTTTCCGATATGATGAAGTCATTATGTGAACCTCCAACAACTATTCTATAATGACTAAATTCACCACGATGAAATATGCTCTCCAACTTACCTCTAACTACAGCTATCTCCCTTGAGAAAACTTGTTGACAAAACCTTCCTCTAAATGAAACTACTTCTCGTATTTCGTTAAAACCTATATTGCTCTTAAGCTTGCTTGAATCTATAACTTTAATCACCTCGATTTTATAGCTAACAGGCGTGAATATGGATCCCGAATCATCCAGGACCTTAGCTTTAATGGTTATTTCCCCCATATCTTTATATTTGAATTCGCCGTATTTGGGAACTTCATGGGGTTTTTTAACGAATCTTATGAAGAACTCTCTATCTAGGAAAAATCCTTGGAAAATCTTTCTTCTTTCATGTTTAACGAAGGTTTCGAAATCCATAACCTTATATGCTTTTCTAAACTCATAGAGTTTCCTATACTCTTCAATGCTATGTTTTCTTAGAATACCCTTAGAAAAAAGCTTATTAAGGGTATCAGCTATCTTCTTAGATTCCTTAGTACCATAGATTATTAAGTCAATATCACTATCTTCTCTATGTAGATTTACAAGTAATGAACCACTTATACCCAAATTTTCAATACTAACGTCTGATTCTCTAGCTACCATTAAGGCAAGGTCTAGGGCTCTCTTTTTCAAACCCGTAAGGGAATCGCTATGTTTCAATAAATTCCTTAAGTATTTTGTTGGAATATAGTGTTTAGTAATGTTTTTTAGAGGAACCTCACTTACATATGTGTCAAAAACATCGTCATAGACAAGGTATTCCTTAAGCCTACTCCTTAAGAATTCGTATCTAACATTTAAATCGTATATTTTTTCGTAACATTTTCCATTTCTGCATCTGCTTCCAGAAGACGAAGGAACGTATCTAGGATATGCTACAACCCTTGCTGGAGGATGTTCGTATCCTTTAACATCGAATATTATGCCATATATGTCTTCAATAAAATCTCCTTCGATAAAAAATTCGCCTTTAAAACTAATTTTTGAACACCTCACATACAAATAGGTGCGTATATGTCCCTTTACCTAATTGTTTAAGTCTTTCTAAATCTTTGGGTATGTCGATATCGAGTGATGTACTTTCTGAGGAATAGATTAGACATTTAAGCTTCCGTATTTTACATTCATCTAAGTGTTTTTGAAAACTATTCTCACCATATCTTAAAGGTATGTTTTTAGGTGGATTTTGAAGTATCACATTTGTTCCTCCATCATCAGAAGGTGCTAGAACAACACTACCCCATATCTGCCCTTTCCTAATTATTTCATAAAGATCCCATGGTCTTATTAATGGCGCATCAGCAACTAAAAGAACAACTATATCGGCTTGTAGAGTTTCTTGAGCAAAGCATATTCCCTTCATTACAGCATCTATTTGACCCTTTCCTTCATCCCTTATTAGGAAAATGTTCTTACCGTATTCTTTCACTATACTTACTTTTTCTTCTCCAAAGGTAACAATAACTATGTAGTTTATGAGCTTACAAGAGGTAATAGAAACAATAATGTCCTTAAGCATTTCAATAGTAAGTTTCTCTCTTGAACTCTGCGTAAGGATTTTTGAAAGCCTTAATTTAGCTGTTGTAGGGTTCTTAACAGGAACTATTGCTGCAATTCTCATTTTCGTTCTTCTCCTAATGTCCTTGCAAACTTCATGATTTCTCTGGCAAGCGCTACTTTATCGCTTAATGATTCCATAACTGTTTTTGCCACATGAACTCTTATTTTAAATTTCTTCTCAATAATTAACCTTAATGCTTCATCAGCGATATCTATTACTAATCCATCAATTAATCCCTTATAAAATTTCGCTATTCCTAGAGGTGAAGGATCAAGCCCATAAGCTTTCATGAATTTATCAGCGGGACCGGAAATGGGTCTATTCGAGATTATTGGTGATACAGCAATTATGGGTGCTTTTGCTTCTTTAAGAGCCTCCTTAACACCTTTAACACTTAGTATAGGTCCTATGCTATTGATAGGATTACTTGGACCTATAATTATTAATTCAGAATCTAAAATAGCTTTTAAGGTCTCTTTCTCAGCTTTAGCTCTCTCAAGACCTCTGAAGAAAACCCTTTTAACTTCGGGTTCAAATCTGTACTTAACCAAATATTCCTGAATATTCAGTACTCTCCCATCGAGTAGTTCAACGAATGTTTCTACATGTTCATTACACATAGGATAAATACGGGCTTTAATTCCTAATTTTCTACTGATGTACTTAGTAACTTCAGTTAATGTTAACCCTTTATTCATAAGGTATGTTCTTAAAACATGTATTGCAAGATCCCTATCGCCAATGTTGAACCATGTTTTTTCTAAACCATAAATTTTCGCTTGCTCGAGAAAGTTAAAAGTGTCATTTCTTATGCCCCAATATTTCTCAGTATCTAAAAATCCTGCGAAAAGATAAACTATGGTATCTAAATCCGGTGATACGTAAAGACCATTCCAGTATATGTCGTCGGATGTATTGACTATTACCGTTATTTCTTCGTCACTTACTATGTGGCGAAATCCTTCGATAAGCTTTGGCGTACCTGTACCTCCACTTAGAAAAACAACCATATTTATAATCCTCATGGACTGCTAGATTTTATTCGGAATATTAAGGTTTAGTTTCTAGTACTCTATAACCCAAGTTGTTCTATCTTTAAAATCATAAAGCTTAACACCTACCTTAGCTAGCACATCTCTAATCTTATCTGAGACATCATATTGCTTCTTCATCCTAAATTCATGCCTTACGGAAACTACTGCTTCAACGATTCTTCTTAACTTCTCTTCAACCTCTTTTGCGCCATAGAAGTATTTGTCTAAAATCCCGAGAACCTCATTTAACTCCTTAAGTGTGGAGTATATCGTAAGTGCTAAAGTGTATGAAGGTTCACTATCTAGCTTCTTTATACTGAAGCTTATTAGTTCGTGAAGGTACGGCATAGCCTTCGCCATGTTAAAATCATCACTCAAACTTTCAAAGAACATTCTTTTAAGTTCAACGATTTTATTCACATAAGCCCTAATGGTGGAGCTTAATTTATGCGGTGGTTTTTCATCTAACAGTATTTTCTTAGAATCTTCAACAACTTTCACTAACCTATTAAACAACATTTTTGTATGTTCTAAACCCTCCCATGTGAAATCCATTGGGCTTCTATAGTATGAACTTAGAAGGTATAGTTTGAGAACTTCGGGTTTGTATTTTCCCAACACCTCATATACGGGAATTATGTTCCCTAAGCTTTTACTCATTTTTTCGCCTTTAATTGTCAAATACCCTACATGGAGCCAATACTTAACCCAAGGTGAAATTCCGAATCTTGCTTCGCTTTGGGCAATTTCGTTTTCATGATGTGGAAATATTAAATCCTGACCTCCACCGTGAATGTCGAACTGCGGGCCTAAGTATTTACTGCTCATAACGGAGCATTCAATATGCCATCCAGGTCTCCCAGGACCCCAAGGACTATTCCACCAAGGTTCACCTGGTTTGGTTCTCTTCCATAGTGCGAAATCGTAAGGTTTCTTTTTCTCCTTAAGAAACTCCTCTTCCTGCCTCCATTCTTCACTAACTCTTCTTTTAGAAAGTTTACCGTACTCCGGGAACTTATCTACCTCAAAATATACGCTCCCGTGGCTTTCGTAAGCGTAACCCTTACGTACTAAATCCTGAATAAACTCTATAATGTCATCTATGTGCTCAGTAACCTTAGGCATCACATGAGGCATTCTAATATTAAGCTTCACTAGAACATCAATGAACTCTTTAGTGTATTTTTCGGGAACTTCTCTCCAATCAACACCTAACTCCTTAGCTCTTTTGATAATTTTATCGTCAATATCTGTGATGTTCATAACGTGAAATACTGTATACCCTAAGTGCTCTAGATATCTCCTTACAAGATCAAATACTACGTATGTTCTAGCATGTCCTATATGGGTATGATCGTATGGTGTTGGTCCGCAAATATACATTCTTACAAAACCCGGAATTAATGGTTCAAAATATTCTTTCTTGCCAGTTAACGTATTAGTTACCTTTAGCTTCACTAAACACACCCTTGCCTATTCTAGCTTCAATTGTAACTTTTAAGGCTAAGGATTTATTAGCATTATTACTTCTCCTCTTCCTCTTAAGAGCTTCCAACTATTGTTTTAAAAGAAAATAGATAAATTCTGCTTCAAAGAACACCTTGTTAGAGTGTTACAAATGATACTATGAGGGATGTTATTGACTATAACGTTAAGTAAAGTTGTAAATGAGTTACTGTCCAGAGTTAAGATAACACATGAACATGCTATTGTGTTTAAAGAACTGGTTTCAATAGATGGTTTCCATGGTGAATCGCTTGTACGTATTGTCACTCACGCTCATAAAGACCACCTATATGGGTTACGAGATAGCATCCGTAAGAACTCACTCATTGCCATGACAAAAGCTACCTACGATATACTTACAGCATTAGGATATAAAATACCTAAGGAGAAGACGCTCACACTAAACTATAACCAGGAATTCAAGATAGGTGATTTAACGCTCTCTCTTCATAAAGCAAAACATATTGTAGGTGCCGCACAAGTCCTTGCGATTGATAATGATGATACACGTTTAGTGTACACAGGAGATTTCAAATTACCCTCAACACCCATACTTGATTCTGACCTATTAGTAATAGAGGCAACCTATGGTAATCCTGAACACGTTAGACCGTTTAAGTACGAAGTTGAAAGCTTATTTGTAGACTTAGTAAAATCAAGCTTACCCCATGGTCCGGTATATATTTTCGGATACCATGGAAAACTTCAGGAAGCCATGGAGATACTTAGATCAGGAGGTATAGATGCACCATTCATAGCTCCAAGAAAAGTCTATGATGTAACTCTTGCAGCGATTAAGCACGGGTTAAACGTTGAAGGTTTATATTACGATAAAACGTTGGAAGCGGAGGAAATAATGAGGAGCAAATGGTACGTGTATTTTGCACATGTAAACTCCCCTAAGAGAAACTATTATCATAGAGTATCATCTTTAAGCATAATTTTGACAGGATGGGAATTTAAAGAACCTCTAAGAAGATTAAACAGAAAAACGTACATTGTTGCTTTAAGTGACCATGCAGATTTCGAGCAACTTCTAAAGTATGTTGAGGAATCTAAACCTAAAGTCGTAGTTACTGATGCCTCAAGAGAGGGTTCAGCACACATTTTAGCTAAAGAAATAAGAAGAAGGCTTTCAATACCAGCAATCGCTCTTCCATAGCAGCATAAACATTTTTAAGATCCAAAGAAAAGCTAACCTTATTGAGTAAAAGGGAACTAGAGAGTGAATACATGATACCAGCGATATTCAAAGGATTATGTCCAAATTGTGGTGGTGATATAGTTTCAGAGAGATTGGAGAGATGTTTACCTTGTGAAAAATGCTTACCTAATCCGGAGTTAAAACAGCTTGTAATTAAAGGTTTTCTTGAGAGAATATGGGATGTTGAAGAATACGTAAATGAAATCAATAAGTTATTCATTAAAGCAATAGGTTCTAAGATGTGGGGTTTACAAAGACTATGGGCTCGCAGGTTCCTTAACGGCGAAAGCTTCGCTATGGTCGCCCCAACAGGAAGCGGTAAGACAACAGCACAAATAATATTTGGGCTATATGCTTCAGCAAATTATGGAAGGAGAGTTCTTATACTCTTACCTACGAGCCTACTTGTACATCAAGTTCAGAATAAAGTAATTGAAATACGCTCCAAACTAGGATTAGATAATGTTAAAGTCGCTGCGTACCATAGCCTATTAAGTGAGAAACAGAAGCAAATGGAATTAGCAACGATGAATGAAGCTTCAATAATAATTACAACGCCAATAAGCTTAATGAAACGTGAGGAACTACAGCAGAAGATAAACATTGCATTTATAGATGATGTAGATAGTTTCTTAAGAAGGAGTAAAAGCGTTGATGTAGTACTTAGAATGTTAGGTATTTCCCCTGAGGAAATAGCACTTATTGAAGAAGCACAGAAAATGGAGGGTACAGCGAGAAAACTTTCAAGGGACAATCCTGAAGAAGCAAGAGAGCTTCTTAGAAGAGCTTCGGAGTTAAAGAGGAAGGTCAGAGAAAATGTGAAAGGTCAAATAATTGTTAGTGGTGCAACGCAAACAGCTAGGAGAACAAAGAGAGTAAGACTTCTTAGTTCATTGTTTGGTTTTACTGTGGGCGGCAAAGTCGAAGTTGGAAGAAATATTGTTGATACGTATGTTAAGCCTGCTTCCTCCATAGAAGAGGAAGTTGTTAAGTTGGTTTCAGAACTAGGCGGTGGAGGGTTAATTTTCGTACCTATGGATAAAGGTGCAGATTATGTAAAGAAACTTACAGAGTACTTGAAGGAGAAAGGAGTAAATGCTGAAGCATATCTTGGAGCTAGAAAAAGGGTTTTTGAAAAATATGTTACTGGAGATATAGATGTTCTTGTAGGTATAGCCTCGTATAGAAGCCCACTAACTAGAGGTATAGACTTACCTGAAAGAGTAAGGTATGCTGTTTTCGCCGGAGTACCTAAATTTAGAATAAGGATTAGCATTGAAGAGTTTCAACCAAGCAAGTGGCTTATACTTTTAAATGAAATAAAAGATGTAGTGTACGATAAATACCCTAGAATGTTTGACAGAGTCCTTGGAGGCCTTATTAAAGTAAGAACAGCAACTCGAGATGTTCTCGAGGAAGTAAGGAAAGCTCTTGCAGAAAATAGGTCGCTCAAAGGGTATTCTGAATTCGTTAGGAGAATAGCTAAGGAAACATTAGACTTTCTCTTAACAGTTTTAAATGATAAAATGGTTCTTGAAAGACTAAGAAAAAGCCCTACAATAACTTTTGGCGGTAAAGAGGGAGAATACTTTTTCATAATACCTGATGCGACCGCGTATATTCAAGCAAGCGGGAGAACAAGTAGACTCTACGTTGGCGGTTTAACCAAAGGTTTAAGCATAGTAGTTATTGACGAAGAAAAGGCTTTCAATTCCCTTCTAAAAAATCTTAAATGGCTTCTAGAAACTGTCCAGTTCTATAAACTAGAGGAAGTAGATTTAAAGAAAATACTTAAAGAAGTAGATGATGACCGTAGAAAAGTAAGATTAGCCATCGAAGGTAAATATCGTCCTAAAGAACATGAGCTTATGAGGACCACCTTATTCATCGTTGAATCACCAAATAAGGCAAGAACTATTTCGAGAATGTTTGGAAAGCCAACGAGGAAAACTATAGGCTCCCTTCAAACGTACGAAGTGATAACTGAGAATAGATTAATGATCATTACAGCAACCGGCGGGCATGTCCTAGACTTAGTTAAAGACTATGGCATATTCGGAGTAAAGGTTGTTAACGGTCACTTCATTCCTACATATAAACCTATAAAAAGATGTATTAGATGTGGTAGAGACGTACCTGAAGAAGAGAACTCATGCCCATATTGTGGAGGGAAAGTGTTCATCGAAAGTAGGCCAATAATAAACGCTTTAAGACAATTAGCTTCCCAAGTAGATGAAATTCTTGTTGGAACCGATCCTGATAGCGAAGGTGAAAAAATAGCCTGGGATATAACACTGCTTTTAAAACCTTTGAACAGGAATATTTGGAGGGTAAGGTTTCATGAAGTTACAAGGAGGGGTTTAAGAGAAGCCCTTAATAATCTAGCTACGATAAATGAAGACCTTGTTAAAGCACAAATTGTTAGACGGATTGAAGATAGATGGATAGGTTTTAGCCTAAGCCCTATTCTATGGAAGGAGTTCGGAATAAACTATTTATCAGCTGGAAGAGTTCAGACACCAGTTTTAGGATGGATTGTTGACAGAACTGATAAGAATAAGAAAAAAGCTGAACTTATCATGCTTAAGCTTAAAGACATAAACATAACGTTAATATTTAAGGCTCCTAGAGGAACAGCTGAGCAAATACTTAAGGAAGGAAAAATCACCATAACTGATGTTAAAAAAGAAGTTGTTGAAATAAATCCGCCTCCACCATATACAACAGATTTAATGCTATCGGAAGCATCACGAACACTAAAACTTTCAGCACCAACAATAATGGATTCTGCACAAAGACTTTTTGAAGCAGGACTAATAACCTATCATAGAACCGACAGTACAACAGTAAGTAACGTTGGAATATCCATAGCTAAAGACTTTATAACGAGGGTTTACGGCGAAGAATACTTTAAACCTAGAAAATGGGAAATGCCAGGCGCTCATGAGTGTATTAGGCCTACAAGACCTTTAGATTCACGACAAATAAAATCTCTTAGAGCTGCCGGAGTTCTTAGATTAGCTGTTCCCATAAGACAAGATGATCTTAGATTATACGATTTAATATTCAAAAGATTTATGATGAGCCAAATGGCTCCAGCGAAAATCGAAAGGGTTTCATTTAAACTTGTCTTTGGAAGTATTGTAAGGGAATTTACTTTCACAACTAAGGTGTTGTTTGAGGGATTTACGATTCTGTCAAAACCTCGTACTTTTGAAGAAGTTTCAAAAATAGCTGAAGGAGAATACTTTATTGAAGATTTAAGCTTAAGGCTTGTTCCAGAGTATCCACTTTACTCTTACAGTGATGTTGTAGACTTAATGAAGGAAAAGGGCATAGGAAGACCTTCAACATACGCTAAAATACTTCAGAATCTAAGGCGTAGAGGATATGTTTTAGAAGTAAGTAGGGGGAAACTTGTAGCTACATCAAGAGGAAAAAGAATTTATGAGTTTCTCTCATCAAACTTTAACGATCTCGTAAATGAAAATAGAACTAAAATTTTGCAAGAGAAAATAGACAAAGTAGAGATAGGTACAGCAAATTACATAGATGTATTAAGGGAATTTTACAATGAAACAGTTAAGGTTGTTAATGAAGCTAAGAGAAAAGGTGTAATATACCCTACTTTCAACGAGGAACTCACTAACCTATAGCTTCTCTATTCTCACAAAATCTGTTGCCTCCTTTCTCATCCCTCTAATAACTATTACTATGTCTCCTGAAGATAGTTCACCTTTATCTTCCAATACTTTACTGGCTTTTGCCCAAAAATCTTCGGGTGAAGCGTTTTCTAAATAGTACGAAGTTATTCCTCTAAGAATCCTCAATTGCCTAGAAACTCTTTTATCGTTAGTAACAGTATATACAGGAACTCTCGGCCTATATCTTGAAAGTCTTCTAGCTGTTGCTCCAGAGCGTGTGAAGGCAACTATTTTTGCACCTAAAGATTCTGCAAGTAAAACTATTCCTTTAGCAAATTTATCATATACTGTTTCATTAACTCCTTCATTAACTCTCTCACATATAGGCGATGCTTCTATGATCCTTCTCAGCCACCTAACAGATTCCACAGGATATTTCCCTACTGCTGTTTCATTTGAAAGCATTAAAGCATCAACTCCTTGTTCAACAGTCTTCATCACGTCAACTACTTCGCTACGTGTAGGTATGGGGTTATTAACCATTGATTCTAAAAGTTGTGTTGCAACAATTGATGGTTTACCATAAGCTAGTGCTTTCTTGATTATGAACTCTTGTATTTTAGGTATTTCAACGAGTTTAAAGTACATTCCCAAATCCCCTCTAGCTACAAGTACCGCATCAGCTTCACTAATTATTTCGTCTATTCTTTCAACAGCACTCCTCGTCTCTATCTTCGCAATAATTTTCATATCTTCATCCCCAATTTCCCTTAGAAGCTTCCTTAATCTCTCAATGTCTCCTACCGATCTAACGAAGGATAAAGCTACATAGTCAAAACCTTTAGAAACAGCGTATTTTAAATCATTAATGTCCTTCCGTGTTAGTGCAGGTCCGCTTACCTCTTTACCCTTAATCGCGAATGTCCTTCTTGACTTTATTATTCCATCGTTAAGAACTAAACATTTAATTTTATCAGCAAGCACTTCATCAACAAGTAATGCTATTTTACCGTCATCCAACAGTATTTCGTCGCCTTCCTCTATTTGGTTATAAGTTTTCTTATCGGGTAGAGGTAAATGTTTGTTTTTGGAATCTCCCTTACGTGAATTAATAATATATACTATGTCACCTTTTCTTAGATATGTTTCCTCTATTTCACCTAACCTTATAGTTGGACCTGTGAGATCAGCTATTAACGGTATTTCGGTGTCAAACTTTTCTTCAACAAACCTTATATTCTCTATTGCTTTATCCTTTTCTTCATATGTTCCATGAGAAAAGTTGAAGCGGAAAGCATCTACACCTTCACGAACAAGCTTCGTTATCGTATCTAAATCCATTGAAGTAGGTCCTATAGTTGCTATTATTTTTGCTTGCTTCATACGGTATACCGTAGATTTTTAACTCACTAAAAATATTTAAACGGGTTAGTTTCATCTAATCGTTAGGTATGTTAAAACCCTGTACAATCCCAAGCTCGATATTGACAGTAATGCATTATGAACTTTGCAGTAAAGTGGGTGGTGCATATAGGAACAAACCCTTACAAGGCTAGGATTGAAGCTCTAATAAAAGTGTGGAGCGAAATAACATCGTCAAATAGAAGGGATTGGACGAGAGAAGAACTTGCTGATCTAGTGTTTGCCGAATACTCTAGGAGAAAAATAGAGCCATTGCGTGGAAAGCTGAGACCACCAGATATTTTCGAAAAGGAACTTTCAAGTTTGTATTTTGTGGGAAAATATGGTTTAGGATTAGCAGAGGAGTGTCCTGAAATATTTAATGGCCCTTTAGCATTAGAGAACAAGGTCGATAAACTCGTAAATGATTTAATGAACAATGAAAACTTAAGCCTAAAACAAGCATTAGGAACAATAACTAAAGATGAACTTATAAAGATATTGAGAGTACCATTTACTGGTGTCGTACTTGGCTTTATTAAAGAGGAAGCATTTACAAAATTTCTTGAAGAACTCATTAAAGAATATCCTGAATTTAAAGATACAATCCGAAATTACAAGAGATTCTACATAGCTTTTAGATTAGCTGAATCAATAGCTAAAAGAGAAATTAAAAGTAAAGTAGCTAAAGAGGCTTTAAAACATGCAATAGCTGTTAGGATAAATTCGCAAAAGAATATGCCAAGCGATAAATACATTTACACTATTGCATCCGAAGTATTCAAGATACCTTCAAGAATTCTTCAAAAAATACTTTCATTACAGCAAAGGAAGGGCAACAGTCGAGAATAAGGCATTTATTTATTGATTCTATCTAGTGTTTTTAGATTCCTCTATGGGAAAACATTATTAATATCTTCACATTAAAAGTTCACGAGCATTAACCATCAATATTGGAGATGTTGATGTTATGGCTTTGGAGCATCCTAAAACAAAGTTTGTAACGTACAAGGGACCATTTAGTAGAATAATTCCTGTAAATGTTTTCGAAATAATAAATAATGATTTATGTTCATACTGCGGATCATGTACTGCGGTATGCCCTACTAAGGCCTTAAGTTACAAGTTTGACGAGCCTGACGCACCTATAATAAGCGAAGACCTATGTATATACTGTAATCTATGCTCGATGGTTTGTCCTCATGTAGCAATGGATAAGCAGTTGTTTGTTGAACTACCAAATCCTACGGAGAAGTACTTAGCTAGAACTAAGATTGAAAAACTTCACCCAGTAATGCAGGATGGAGGAATAACGTCAACATTAATAATTGCCGCTTTAGAGGAGGGATTAATTGATGCAGCATTTCTAGTAGCAAGAGATGAAAAATGGAGACCCATACCTATAATTGCGAAAACACCTGAAGACGTAATAAAGGCTGCAGGCAGTAAGTACGTTTACAGCCCTGTAAATAACCTCCTAGAAACATTAGCGTTTACGCATCCTGAACTTCAGAAGGTGCTGTCAGCAGGTCTTCCATGTCAAATAAGGGCAATACATAGGGCAAGAGAAATCGGGCTTAGAAAGTTTGTCGATAAAATCAAATACACTGTAAGCATTTTCTGTTCTGAGAATTGGCAATGGAGCAAAATGTTAGAAATGATGGCTTCAGCAGGACTTAAACCCGAAGACGTAGTTAAGCAGAATATTAAAGCAAAGTTCCTCTTCTACCTAAGAGATGACAAGGTAGTTGAATACTCACTTAAGGACGCAGCAAAATATCTAATACCAGCATGTAAGCATTGCCCAGAATTTATATCATACTATGCTGACATAAACGTAGGGGCATTAGGTCTAATAGGATGGAATGCAGTATTAATAATGAATGATAAAGGAAAGAAACTATGGAAAGTTGCTGTAGAACGTGGATACATAGAGTATCAACCACTACCAGATGAAAGATGGACCAAAATAATAAACTTCGATATGAAAAAGAAGAGATCAGCATGGAAATTCATAAAGACATTCTATGGTTTAGAAGAGGAAGTTAAAGCGCAACAGAAAGAAGCTAAGTGGTATCAAGAATGGTTAGCTAAGAAGAAAGCGAAGGAAGCAGCAAAGAAAAAGTAGCTTTTCTTCATTTTTAAATACCATATTATCCGTGATGTTTAGTATTTAGCAAAAGAACATATTCATTTTAAACTTTCCACCAGTAGTTTTTTGTTTTTAGTATATAATATATAATAGTAGTCTAGTGTATTCGGGGTGATGAGTTTTGGTGAAAGCTCTAATATTAGCTGGAGGTTTTGGAAAAAGGCTAAGGCCATTAACTCAGGATAGGCCTAAGCCTCTTATAGAAATTAAGGGTAAACCTATTTTAGCATGGCAATTTGATTGGCTTAAGAAAAACGGAGTTAACGAAGTAATATTGGCGATAGGATATCTTAAAGAGAGAATTATTGAGGAAATAGGTAGTGGTAAAAGGTTTGGTATAAAAGTAGGTTATGTTGTTGAAGATGAACCGTTGGGCACTGCTGGGGGATTAAAAAATGCAGCACACATACTAAGCAACGAAAAATACTTCTATGTTTTAAATGGAGACATACTAACAAATCTTGACCTACAAAAACTCAGCAGTACATTAGATGAAAAAATTGTTGGTGTGATAGCTGTTGTACCTCTAAGATCACCCTACGGAATAATAAGATTTGATGAAAACACCGGAAAAATACTAAGCTTCGTAGAAAAACCAATACTTCAAGAGTACTGGATAAACGCTGGAGTATATTGTCTAACACCTAAAATCTTCGAATACCTACCTGAAAAAGGCGATATCGAAAAAACAACTTTTCCGAAATTAGCTAAGGAAGGCTTACTTAAGGCAGTAGCTTTTGATAATGTCTTATGGAAGAGTATAGACACACATAAGGATGTAGAGGAAGCAGAGAAGCTTTTAAGTGAAAAGCCTATTTAGAAGATATCAGCCGGGTAACCGCATCCATCATTCCATTTCGGTCTTATTCCCCGAAAAATCATCATCTATTTTTACCTTTTATAGACATAATGTTTATAAGTTCATCTCTTAATCTAAACTACATGGCCAAAACATTTTAAACTAAAACACTTAGAGGGCATTTGCTAGTGTTTTTAGAGGGCATGGAGAGATTAATTTACATTTACGGTCCCATAGGAGTTTTCTTAGTTTCCTTCCTTGGCAATGTAATACCCTATTCTACAATACCTTACCTAATATTCATAGTTCAATATGGAGCTGCATTTTCAGAAACTATAAGCATGGTAGAAATAGCTATTTTGGGAGGTGTAGGTGCCGCATTAGGTAAAGTTATCGTTCTACTTATAGGTACAGCTACGAGGAAGATTCTTCCGGAAACAGCTAAGAAAAGTATGAAACTCTTCATGAAACTTGCAGGAAAAAGCGTTTTCATAGCTGTTCTCGTGTTTGCGGCAACTCCGCTTCCAGACGATGCTCTCTACATCCCTATCGGAGCAATGGGTTATAGCCCGTTCAAATTCTTTGTTGCAGCAACCATAGGCAAAACCATAATAACCTATATAGCCTTGTTGTTTGGTGGAACAATAAGATATTTGGTTGGCGAGTCTTCAATAGTAACGTCTATTGTAGCTATTGTTGCCACTCTAGTGCTCATGTTGTTGCTAGTAAAGGTTAACTGGGAATTAATAATTGAGGAAATAATTAATAAAGGATGGAAGAACTTTATACTAAACCTAATCAAGAACCCTTTAAAGTATGTAAAGAAGTTAGGTGAGTGATGATAAAACATCTTTAATATTTATGCTTACTCCTCTGTTCGCTAAGGTCTTTGATAGCGCATATGTTACGGTAAATATGTTATCAAGAGTTGCCGTAATTCCCATATGCCCTATTCTAATAGCTCTATTCGAAATTTCGCCTAAAGCCGTTGCTACGAGAACACCATATTTTCTCCACATATCATTAACAACAGTTTCGCTATCAATACCGTTTGGCATATAGACAGCAGTAACTGTAGGTGAAGCGATTTCTTCAGATTCAGCAACTATTCTTAAGCCCATTTTTCTTAAAGCATCCCTTAACTTCTTAGAAACTAACAAATGTCTCCTATAAACGTTCTGTAATCCTTCATTAAATATTCTCTCTAAAGACACTTTAAGACCGTAGAGTAGATTTATCGGGGGTGTTGAAGGTAGTCTTCTCTTTGTTTCCCAGAAATTCAGCCATAATCTGAGATTTAAATAGTAACCTTTGGGTTCTAACTTCTCCATTTCTTCAACAATTTTTTTACTTAAGCTTACTATTGCTAATCCAGGGGGCATATTTAGTGCTTTTTGCGCTCCAAAAACTACAGCATCTACTCCGCTCTTACCATTATTGACATTTATTGGGACAGCACCTGCTGTTGATACAGCATCAACTATTATTTTAGCTTGGGAATTCTCCTTAACAACTTTAGCTATCTCTTCAATATTGAATATTGTTCCGGCTGATGTCTCACAATGAGCAAATACGACATAGTCTACTTTGTTCTTAGAAAGATACTTTTCTATAGCCTTTAAACTAGGAATTTTACCCTGTCTTTCCCTTATAACATCAACTTTGCCATGATAAATTTTAATGAGGTTAGCTATTATTTCTCCAAAATAGCCTGCTGAAAGAACAAGAACCCGTGTTTTCTCGTTGATTAGCGTTGATACTAATGCTTCTAAACCTACTGTAGCTCCGCCGCCCATGATTATTACTTCTCCATCATTATTTAGGAGCTTTTTAATAAGCTTAACATCTACATCATATATCTCTTGGTAGTTCGGGAGTAGAGCTTCATCTGAAACTATCGTTTTAAGAACTTCCTGAGGGACTTCTGTAGGACCGGGAGTCATTATATAGTATTTCTTGCTAAACAGCTTTTCTTCGTAAGAAATTTCAGTCGGTTGATCCGTCATCACTTTATCAGCCTGGAAAGTACTCATCACATTCTTATGCGTTTAACATTTAAGCCTCGGGAGACATATAAGTTTATGCCGCGCGGCGCACGACTCCATAAGCTTGGAGGTTGATGAAGCTTACAAGGGATGAGCCCTTACATGGGGCGATGATGTTTCTTCCCGGTTAAGGCTCTTACATACAGACGATTCTATGGTGATGAATGCTGAACACGATAGTATTGAAAATTAATCCTGAAAATCCCGAAAACAATATTCTCGCAATAGCTTCTTTTATGCTTAAATTAGGGGAGGTAATAGTATTTCCTACAGACACCGTTTATGGTTTAGGCGCTAATCCATTTAATGAAATGTCAGTGTTAAAGGTTTATGAGATTAAAGGTAGAGAATTCAATAAGCCCCTCCCAATACTTGTATCTAATATTAATACTGCAATGAAGCTAGGTGTTTTCGACGAAAGAGCTTTAAAGTTAGCGAGGAAGTTCTGGCCAGGATCATTAACAATAGTGGTTAGAAGGAAAATGGGAATTGCAAGCTTAGCTTTAGGAGGACAAGATAAGATAGCTTTACGAATGCCGAATCATAAGGTGGCTTTAAAACTTGCCGAATCATTAGGTGGGGCAATAGTAGGTACTAGCGCTAATGTTTCGGGGCTGAAAGCAGCAAAGACCGCTAACGAAGCTAAGGAGATGCTAGGGAGTAGAGTAAAACTTATTCTTGATGCTGGTCCATCACCTAAAAAAGTACCTTCAACCATTGTTGACGTAACTGTTAAGCCATTTAAAATAATCAGGCTAGGTCCAGTAAACATAGAGGAAATCGAAAAAGTTATTGGTGAATAGTTCATGCGTATTTTTGAAAGAAGAGAAAAGAGAGAAGAACTTGCTACTAAATTAAGAGAGATGGGATATTACGTAAGACTGCATGCTTACGAATATCTTGTCATGTGGAATGGGAAAATTCTCTGCACAATTTATATTTTCCCTTTAGAAAACACATGTATAGTGAATTACAACAAGGAAATTTCCGGAGAAAAACCAAAGAAGAAAGTATATGAAATAGTAAATGTTATAAAAACCTTAGATCCAAACATTAAGATTATGGTGAAAGAAACACCTAAAAGTAAGAATATTTAATATTGTTAAGCTTGTCTAAAAATGTTAAATTTATATCTGGTAGATCCTAAATATTAAAGTAAAATAAGTTAGCTTAGAGGATCCTAAATAATGAGTGAGGCTCAATACCTTACACGAACACTTCAAGAATATCTTAAGTCAATATACAGGCTCAAAGTAGAGCAGAGAAAGAAGGTAATTAGGGTAAAGGATATTGCAGCAGAACTCAAAGTTACAATGCCGAGCGTAACTGACGCTATGAAAAGACTTTCTAAACTGGGTTTAGTACATTATGAGAGATATGGGTTCATAGATTTAACACATGAAGGCGAAAAAGTAGCAAAAGAACTTTATGATAGATGGGTTGTTCTCAAACATTTACTGCATGATATTTTAGGAGTTCCTGAAGACAAAGCTAGTACAGATGCGTGCAAAATAGAGCATGATCTTTCTAAGGAAACAGCAGAAAAAATAGCATTATTAACGCTTTTTATAGATAACTGCCTTAGTGAAGAACTTAAGAGTAAGTTAAAACTGTTTATAGAGTCGAGAAAATGCTAGAATAAAAATGAGGTTCTAATGAATGAGTAAGAAGAAGGTCACTGTTGAAGTAAAAAATAATTTAAAGAACTTAGTTTTACTAATAGAAGCATTAGATGGCTTTCGTAGAGGTAGAGGAATATCTCTTTCAGTGATGGAGAAAGCATATTACAATATAACGATTGATTTACCAATAAAATGGAAGTACATTAGAAGGATCATTCAGTCCCTAATAAGATACCCTATGAAAGATGGTAGAGTCTTTAGACATTATAAGCTACTTAGATGGGCTAGAACATTAACGAACACAGGTATTGTTATGATAATTATCGGAACAGTTATTGCATTAATTTTTGGCAGAAGCGAATTAACATTAGCCTCGTTAATTATAGGTGTTGGTCTAGTGTATTCTATGTTCTTTCTTAACTGGTATTCTCTAAAGCAAATTTACAAGTACTACGATGAACATGCAAATGAACTCTCAAGTAGAACGAAGAAGTTAAAGGATGCAGCACAAATACTCATAAACATTATGCGTGAAGAACTTATAAAAAACGGTATTAGCCCAACAAAATATCCTCTTAGACTATATAATGTTGATTATAAAGGTATAGAAGTTATTTCTAAACCGACATTTTATAGAAAAACGTATTTATGTATTGTCTCAACAGAGGAAGAAAGTTAATTAATGCTTGGCTCAGGCAATTTGAATATCTGGTTTAAAACATAGTTTCTTATCTCGTCAACTGATGGTAGTTTACGCAATATTTTACCGTTCTCAATATATTTTACCAACATAGGTTCCATTTGTGAATAACATAGTTTACATTTATGTTTTTCATTGCGGTCTAGGAGACCTATTATTCTTTCATTAATGTGATTTGGGCATACGTAAAGCTGTTTAGCTCCTGGCATTTTTCCTCTTTTAGCTCTAGGTACCCATTTATTGTTAGTAAATACTTCAACTATGTCCGCACTAATATCTATTGATTTAGGAAAGGCTATAGATGTACCTACACCAAAGCCGTCAACATAGTCTCTAAGTTTAACTATGGATTTCTCATCTATTCCTCCGCTTACAAATATTTTAACGTGAGAGAAGCCGTTAATGTCAAGAGTCCATCTAACCTCTTTAACTATCTTTACCATGTCTCCTCTTCTACTGCTTGGAGTATCTAGTCTTACAGCATAGAGTTTCTCTTTTAGAAATTTAGCCGCCATTAGCGCTTCTTCCCGCTCATCATAGAAGGTGTCGACAAGAGCTATTCTCGGAACATCCTTTTCAACTACTTCGTCAAATGCTTTCCAAGCTTCAGTTTGGCTATCAAAAACTACGATAAGTGCATGAGGCATTGTTCCTTTAGGTTTCACGTTAATGTATTTCTCACTTAAAACACCAGAAACACCATCTGCGCCGCCAATATATGCTGCTCTGTCTGCCATGGGCTGTATTGCTGGATGAAGAGCTCTTAAACCAAAGAATAAGACTGTTTTGTCTCTAGCAAGCCTTTTAACTCGTGCTGTAGCTGTTGAAATACTTGTATAGTGTCTTAAAATACCTAGAATTGCTGTTTCGAAAACAGCAAAATCAGCATAATTACCCTCAATAATCATTAATGGTTCAAAGGGTTTAAACAATGTACCTTCAGGCAATGCCCAAACGCTAACCGGTTTTCCTTCAAGAACCTTTAATGCTTCCTCTAAACCTGTAAATATAGCCCAATCATAACCATCAGGTAAGCTATATACGTGAAACTCCATTCTAACCTTAACATTATCTAATCCCTTTTTACGTAAAATATTCTCTGTTCGTACAAAGTAGATGTCAGTTGCTTTTCCCGAAAGAATTTCCTCCTCCGAAGCAACATATAGCTTCATAGTTTAACCACCATTAACACTGTAAAAGCCCTATAAAGGTGTTATAAGTGGTGAAATTTAAACTTAGCCAACAAAATACGAAGCACAAGTAAGTAGGAAAAGCATAGTATAAATATTCAGCAGAAGTTACAATATCTACCGAAACGTGATGATGCTCTGCCGCATATGAACTGTTAAGGGATGATGCTAAGAACCCCTGTCTGACAAGGTACTACATAATTTTTCTACTTTTAACAAATCATCTAAAGTATTTATGTTTGTAAAGACGATTTCTGGATTTCTAGATAAGCTAAATACGCTAACTAAACAAGGTTTTTCTAGAAATTCTAGTGGCGCTCTTGCTTTACGCATACCTAACATTAATGCTTTATAGGATGCTTTAACAAGCTTCTTCCTCCTATACGCTGAAACCAAAGGTTCTATGAAGCCATTTGGCCATTCAGGTACTACAGCATCGCACTCTTTAAGCTTTGACAGCATTTTCTTGATAACATCAGTAGTCATTAATGGGTAATCAACAGCCATTATAAACACATACTCTGTTCTAGCATGTTTCGCACCTGTATAAATTGCAACTAAGGGACCGTCCTCAAACTTTTCCTCATCCTCTACAATTTTTACTTTAAAACGTCCTAAAGCTTCTTCAAGCATGGCTTTTTGTTTATTGTTTTTAACTACAACTATTACCTCTTCAAATAATTCTTTACTAAATAGTTTTTCAAGAACTAATTCTATGAGTGGTTTGCCGCAAACTCTTAGAAGGGGTTTAAATTGAAAGTTTATTCTCCTGCCTAATCCTCCAGACAAAATTATTAATGAATTCTTCATTGTAAACTCTCTCTTAACCTCCTAACTTTCTCCATAAGTTTCCTAACTCTTTCAGCATCCACTGGATTATCTACTTTGTTTTTAACTTTAAAATATGTTCCAATAATAAATCCGTCCGCATATTTCCAGTATTTTTCAATATTTGAGTAATTTACTCCGCTTCCCACGATTACGGGTAGGTATGAAGCACCCTTTGCTTTAACTACGTTTTCAATTGGGGTTTCAGAACCTGTACGTTCTCCTGTTACTATTATTGCGTCTGCGAGCCCTCTTTCTTCACATTCCTTCACAACGTACTCTAAATCAGCTTTACCTAAAGGTGTTGCATGCTTGACGTTTACATCGGCAAACACCATTACTGTATTTTCGTTAAGAACCTTCTTTTTTAAAGCTAATTCTCTAGCTATCGGTTTGATAATTCCTTCGGGTGCCGTTAGTACTTGACATAAACTATTAACCCTTATGAAATCCGCTTTTACAACATGGGCTATGCCCAATGCTTCAACACCTGAGTTTCGTAAAACATTTATTCCTAAAGGTATGTTGAATTCCTTCTTAATAGCATATGATATAACCGAAATTGCAGCTAATGTTTCAGCTTCTCTAACCCTTATAGCAAAAGGTTTATCGCCAAAATTTTCCACAATAACAGCGTCTATACCTCCTTCAACATAGCTTTTAGCGTCACTAAATGCTCTCTCAAAGACTTCTTCAAAATTCCCATTATACCTTGGCGAACCAGGTAGGGGCATTAAATGTATAACGCCTATTACTGGTTTTTTCCTAAAGAAGTTTTCATTTATAACATGGCTCATTCCTTAATCACCAATACTGCTAACATTAATTAGGAACAGATTTATTTAAACTAAATTCTCGAGGACAAAAATATGGGTGCTTTTAAGCTTATTGCTAGGAATGGTGAATTATTTAGGGATTTTGAAAGGTACGCTATAGTCCATAAGGATCATGTGCTTGTTAGGGTAAAATATGCTTTATTAACGGATATAGATTATTTAGCACTTATTCTAAAGAAACATACGGTTCTAGGTACTTTAGCGTTAGGGAAAATTGTTGAAAAAGGTATTGAAGTTCCTAAGAGTATTTTAGGTAAAACAGTAGTTTTAGGTCCTAAATGTTTATCCAAAATATATGTTAAAGATATTGATGGGCTTGCTTCAAGCTATGTAGCAGTGCCTGTTAATTGTGTTAAAGAAGCTTCGCTTAACAATCCATATATTCTATTAACACCATGTTTTAGAGGGCTATTACGTTACGGAAATCTAAAATACGTTCTCGAAGGTGGAAGTGATGTATGGGGCTTTAACCCAACCCCCTTATTCAAAGGGAGAATTAAAACATACATTTGCTGTTTAGACTTCTATGAGAAACTAAATTTTGATGAGAAAACTTTATCCGAAGTTGAAGGATACTTTAAGACGTATTTTTTCAAAATCGAGGAAAATTTAGCTGAACTTAAAAAGGCGTTAATGAAAAGCATTGTTTTTGTTATTTTTTAAATTTCCAAATAAGCCCTCTGCCTAATCTTTTATGGGCTTCAGCTAAATGTCCAGCTGCTAAGGCAGCAAGTAAGCTTAGTTCTCCAGCTAATACTGCAGCCGCTATTATTTCGGCAAATTTCTTAGCATTAGTTCCCGGAGGATTACCTGAACCATAAACTCCAAGAATTTTCAAGGCTTCTTTCTGAGTAGGTAAGCGTGTACCACCGCCTACAGTACCTACCTCGAGGCTTGGAAGAGTTGCTGAAATATAGAGGTCGTTTTCTTCAGTTAACTCCGCCCAAGTATATCCCATGCTACTTTCAACTATCTGAGCAGCATCTTGCCCTGTAGCTAAAAATATTGCTGCAATAATGTTAGCAAAGTGTGCATTGAAGCTTATACTTCCGGCTCTTGCTGAACCTAAAAGATTCTTTCTTACATTTACCTCTACTATATGTTCCGATTTAGTTTTCAAGACTTCTTTAACAACCTCTTTCTTAATTACTGCTTCAGCAACAACAGTTTTCCCTCTTCCATGTAGCATATTAAGTACAGATGGTTTCTTATCTACACACATGTTTCCGCTAAGTGAAATACATTTAGCTTTCTTAAACTCCTTCTCAATAAACTTACATATTCTATCGGTAGCTATTGTGGCCATGTTCATACCCATAGCATCTCCTGTTGAATAAACACATCTTAACCATACATTATTCCCCGCCATGAAGGGCTCTATTCTTATCAGCTTTCCATGTCTTGTTGTGGATTCAGCCTCAGCTTTTAGCTTATCAAAATTTTCATTAACCCATTTGATTAACTCTATTCCATCAACAATAGAGTTTACGTGGAAAACTGGTGCACGAGTCATACCATCATTCAATATTCTAACTGTGGCTCCTCCGCTTTCACTTATAGCCTTACAGCCTCTATTCACACTAGCCACAAGAGCTCCTTCCGATGTTGCTAATGGTATGTAGAACTCTCCCTTAGCATATTCGCCGTTCACCTTTAATGGGCCAGCTATTCCTAAAGGTATTTGTACGGCTCCTATTGGGTTTTCAATGTTTCTTCCTACAACTTCGACCCAATCTATTGTTGTGAAAGCTATGTTGGTTAAAGAAACCCCTAGAATTTTCTCTAAAGCCAACCTCCTAACAAGCGTTGCTTCATTACTATTACCTAATATAGCATCTAGTTCATGAAACTTTATTTCTCCCCTAACCACTTTCTCCACTATTTCCTTAAGTTTATTTTCTAACTTCATACTAAGACCCAGCCTCTATTGGTTTAAATTTTATAGCATACCTTATTAATCCTAGTTTCCCGTCTTCACTAACTTTTCTAAGTACCGCTTTAACCTTAAGCCCTATTTTTACATCTTCAGGTTTTACATCTGTTAAAGGAGCTAAGACCTTTATACCCTCCTTAAGCTCAACTATAGCGTAAACTATTGGTGCGTAATCTCTAAACCCATCTAAAACAACATATTGAACGGTATATGTTACTACTTTTCCTTCACCACTTAACCTAATTCTTTCAAGATCTCTGCTTCCACATTTATCACACTTTATTCTTGGGGGATAATGGATCTTTCCACAATTCTTGCATTTCGATGCTTCAAGAAGATAATGGGGTCTCCTTTCCCTCCACGTTCTAGGTATTGAGAACCTCATGCTCAAGCAGTTTTCACCTCCTAAGTATTGTTACGGAAACTGTTGTCCCTAAGCCCCCAATACTTTGAGCTAACCCTATTTCCCCATTAACTTTTACTCCAGGATAGTCACCCCTAAGTTGCATAGCTACTTCAGCTACTTGGTAAACCCCGGTTGCTCCAACAGGGTGACCTCGTGCTTTTAAGCCTCCACTTGGATTTACTGTTGGTTTATCTCCGGGATGGAATCTTCCTTCAGCTATTTCTTTCGGAGTTTTTCCTCTTTCACTAAAACCTAGATCCTCCAAGTTCATGTATCCTAGAACCGTAAAAGCATCATGTTCTTCAACTACATCTATTTGCGAAGGCTCTACTTTCGCCATACGGTAAGCTACTTTTGACGCATTAATAGTTGCTTTTAACTTCAATAGGTCATCCCTATATGCAATGTATATGTGGTCCGTAGCTAGTCCAACGCCAGCTATTTCAACTGGTGTATCAGAGAGTTTTCTAGCATATTTTTCTGATGCTAGAACTAATGCTGCTGCACCATCACCTATAGGGCTTGAGTCCAGTAATCTTATAGGGTCAGCTATAAGCATCGAATTACTTACTTGCTCAATAGTTACTTCAAACGGAAGTTGTGCATAGGGGTTCTTTGAAGCGTTTTTATGCATTAGAACTGGCCATACAGACATTTCATCTCTCGATATACCATATGTTTCCATGTACTTACGCATAACTAAAGCGTTTAGTCCGGTAAAGCTTATACCGTAGAATAGTTCGTACTCAGCATCCGATGCTTGTGCAAGACCTTTAGAAACAATTCTCGTAGGATACTCTGTTTGCTTTTCAACACCACCTACCATAACTATGTCAAAGAGACCTGAAGCTACAAGCGAGTAACCTGTATAAACAGCTACGCCACCACTACCGCATGCTGCTTCCACTTTGAAAGCAGGTATTCCTCCAAGTCCAGCGTAGTCGGCTAGTATGGCACCTAAATTGTTTTGTTCACCAAGGGAACTACTCATCATGTTACCTACAACTAGTGCTTGAACCTTTTCACCCCCTATATCATCTAGAGCTTTAATGGCGGCTTCTGCGAAGAGTTCTCTTAGACCTTTGTCGAAAAACCTACCTATTTTAGTAAGGCCTATACCAACAACATATACTTTCCTCATGGCTTATCACATCTCAAATTTCTCTATTAATCCACGGAATTTAGCATAAAGAGAGTAGCTTATGTACTCCTTATTTTCAAGAAAATCTTTAACCTTAGGTGCTAAGTCAACGCGTTCCTCAATGCCATCCCCTACAATTATACTATATGCATCACTACCTGAACCGCTACCAAAAGGTACCAACAGTATTCTTTGACCAGGTTTTGCTTGTTCGAGTACTGCTGCTAAACCTATCAATGCCGATCCATTATAGGTATTACCTATGTACGGAGTTATTAGACCCGGAAGAACCTTATCTTTAGGAAAGCCTAGTTTCGAAGCAACTTTTAAAGGAAACCTACCATTTGGCTGATGAAAGACAGCATAGTCAAAATCTGAGACTCTAAGACCTAAAAATTCCATAAGTCCCTTTACCGCTGAAATTATGTGGTGGAAGTATGCTGGATCTCCGGTAAATTGTTCTCCATGATATGGATATGGGCTCCTAGGTCTTCTCCAAAAATCAGGTGTATCTGTTATGTAACTAAATGAACCCTCAAAATACGCTACAGTATTATTTCCTCTCTTAGCTAGAACATATGCGGCACCTCCACTTGATGCTGTAAATTCTAAAACATCGCCAGGTGATGCTTGTGCAGTATCTGCACCTATGACTAATGAGTACTTTATCATATCGGACGCTATGAGCCCTATTGATGCCTCAATAGCTTCGCTCGCCGCCCTACATGCGAACTCCAGATCAGCTCCTAAAGTTTCAGGTGTAATTCCTAAAGCCTCGCCTACCACAGTTATTGAGGGTTTGACAGCATAAGGCTTAGACTCTGTTCCAACATATATTGCTCCAACTTCTGATGGGGTTATTTTTGCACGTCGAAGTGCGTTTTTAGCTGCTTCGTAACCTATAGTTATCGTGTCTTCGTCGACTCCAGCAACAGCTTTCTCATAAACATTTAAGTTCCTACAGTATCCGGGCTGAAAACCCCACATAGCCTCTATTTCGGAACATTTAATCCTGTATTTCGGAATATAAACACCCCACCCAGCTATACCTACATCGTTTACGGGTTTCACAAGTAGTTCACCACGATTCCCTCTACTACGTTTTAAACTGAGTTTAATGTAAATACCTTGAAGTTTTAAAGAATTTCCGCAAATAGTTTGTTCACAGCAATCAGCGAAAAACATTTGTACTTTTCGGAGTTTAAGCACGATTAGTGATAAGCTACTATGCACATAATTAAACCTAAAATAAAACTTGAAATGCCACTAATATGGGAACCTCTTCTTAGATTAAGATATAAAGTGGGTTTTAAAAAATATGACCTACTTGTTGACATAGGTTTGTCCGAACTTTCCTACCAAAAACACATGAAAATACTTCTATCAAGAAAAACAAACGAGAAGGAAATCATTGAAGAACAAAAACCCCTTATTGAAGGAATAATAATCGATCCCGCACATTCTTCGCCGGAAAAGTTGCTTAGTGAACTCATAGCGTACGCCTATGAATTCGAAATAGTTTCTAAGAAAGTTAGCGCGGAAATTTCGGAGTATGCTAAGAAAATTACTATGTGGAATAAGTACATGAGATTTCCGGACACATCAGCTAAATCAATAATAAAGATGTTAAGAAGAAAAGTTTTTGATAAAGACGGAATTTTCATGCTAAAAGGACTACTGAAGGAAGGATTTGGAATCCCGTCAAAAACACGTTTGGAAAGAATAAAGATTCTTGAAGGAAGCGGGCAAATAGTTTATCTACCTTTATATGTTGAAGTCCTAGACGCTAAAGTGGAAGTTTTTGATGCATCATTTCCTGAGAAACACTTAAGCGCACCATATACTTCACTCATAAACAATGACATAGAATTACTTAAAAAGATAATTAGGAAGATTAAGGAGAAAGCTTGGTCAATTACCTTTTAGCATAAAGCCAACATGCAACATAATGATCTCGTTCTACCTCGATGAATGGTGGTTCTTTTTTATCACAAATGTCTAGTTTATATGGGCATCTTGGATGGAATCTACAACCAGGAGGCGGATTTATAGGGCTAGGCGGTTCCCCAATAACCTTTACCTTGGGTTTCTTTAGGGCGTATTCAGGGTCAGGTATGGGTATTGAGGAAAGAAGCATTTGTGTATATGGGTGGAGTGGTTTTTCGAATAATTCATCAGCAGCTGCAAGTTCAACTATTTTCCCTAAATACATAACCGCTATTCTATTGCTCATGTACTTAACAACGGCTAAGTCATGAGATATGAATAGATATGTTAAGTTTAGTTCCCTTTGGAATTCCTTTAACATATCAAGTATTTGTGCTTGAACTGAAACGTCAAGAGCTGACGTTGGCTCGTCAAGAACAACAAATTCAGGCCTTATTATTAGTGACCTTACAATAGCTATTCTCTGTCTTTGCCCGCCACTAAATTCGTGAGGGTATCTGTAAAGATGATGCCTTTCTAAACCGACTTTTCTAAGCCAATCAACAATGAACTCTTCCTTATCAGGAACCTTGATATTGTGAACTTCGAGTGCTTCATTTATTATTTCGAAAATGGTCATTCTAGGGTTAAGCGATGAGTAAGGATCTTGAAGTATTATCTGCGCTTTTCTTCTAAACCTCTTTAGCTCTTCTCCTTTAAGCTTGAAAATGTCTTTTCCTTCGAAATAAACATGTCCAGCCGTTGGTTCCAGAAGTCTTATAAGAAGTCTTCCAGTAGTGGATTTCCCACAACCAGACTCTCCTACAAGCCCTAATGTCTCTCCTCTATAAATTTCGAAAGATATCCCATCAACTGCTTTAACATATGCTCTCGTAAAGAATATTCCCTTTATTGGAAAGTACTTTTTAAGATCTTTTACTTTAACGAGAGGCTCAGGCATTATATTAACACCCTACAACTACTTCACATGTAGCCAACAAGCTACTTTATGTTCCTCTTCTACTTCTATTAGCGGTGGTTCTTTCTTGTCGCAAGGGTCAAATCTATGTGGACATCTTGGATGAAATCTACATCCAGGAGGTGGGAATATTAGGTTAGGTACTGTTCCAGGAATAGACTCTAATTTTTCGATTTTAACGAGCGGATTAGGTACTGCCCTTAAAAGACCTTTCGTATAGGGGTGTTGTGGATTCTTGAATATTTGGTGAACTGTTCCGATTTCGACTATTTTTCCAGCATACATTACTGCTACTCTATCACACATTTCAGCGACAACACCCATGTTATGGGTTATTAGTAATAGCGTCATTCTTTCCTCCTTTCTAAGCTTTCTTAGAAGGTCGAGTAGTTGTGCTTGAATTGTTACGTCAACAGCCGTCGTAGGTTCGTCCGCTATGAGAAGCTTAGGTTTGTTCGAAAGCGATATTCCTATGACTACTCTTTGTCTCATACCTCCGGAAAGCTCATGTGGATAATTTTTAGCTCTCTTTTCAGGATCAGGTATAAGCACTGATTTGAGAATATCTACAACCTTCCTAAACGCATCTTTCCATGTTGCTGTATTATGTGCAACCATTGTTTCAGCTATTTGGTAACCCACCGAGTATAATGGATCTAAAGCTGCAGTTGGATCTTGAAATATATATGCGATTTCCTTACCTCTTATTTCCCTAAGCTCCTCATCACTTAGCTTAAGTAAGTCTATTGGAGAACCATCTCTATAAAACAAGACTTGCCCCTTAACTATTTTCCCCGGAGATTCAATGAGCTTAGTTATAGCTCTTGATGTAACGCTTTTTCCACATCCAGTTTCTCCTACAAGACAGAAAGTTTCTCCCTCATAAATTTCAAAAGAAACACCTGAAATGGCCTTAACAACACCAGCGTAAGTGTAGAAGTGAACGTGTAAGTCCTTTACTTCAAGTATTTTTCTTCTTAAACTTGTCGACTCCATTACTTATCCCTTCTCCTCTTTCTTCTTTTTAATTTTGAATTCTATGCTTCTCCTAGTTCTGGGGTCAAGAACATCCCTTAAAGTGTCACCTACTAGGTTCCAACCTAATACTGCAAGGAATGTTGCAAAACCTGGAAATATAACTAACCACCATCTATCAGGGAAGTACTGTGCTCCATCATACACTATTTTGCCCCAGTCAACCATAGGGTCTTGAGCGCCTAATCCGAGAAAGCTTAAACCAGCCTCCATAAGTATTACTGCTCCTATATCTAAGGTTATAAGTACTAGAATGGGTGAAATAATGTTGGGTAAAATGTGTTTAAAAAGTATTTTCCATGTGCTTACCCCTAAAGCTTTAGCTGCTTCAACATACAGATTTTCTCTTGCGCTTAACACGCTCCCTCTAATAATTCTAGTGTATCCAGGCCACCAAACGAGAATTATTGCTAAGATTACTGAAAGTATTGGTGCGAAGTTGGCAGCATCTTTCACATCAGCTGCGAAAACTATCGAAAATAACTGCTTTAAAAATTCATTGCCAACGATTATTGGACGTATTCTATCCGGAAGTACTGATGCAAATGCTATTGCTAAAATTAGTACTGGAAATGCTAGGAAAATATCTGTAATTCTCATTATTACCTCATCTATTTTTCCTCCAAAGTAGCCAGCTATTAGACCTAGTATTATTCCTATAGGTACACCGAGCATTATAACTATGAGTGAAACGATAAGCGACACTCTTGCACCATAGAGTATTAGGCTTAGCAAATCTCTGCCATACTTATCCGTACCTAGCGGGAAATAGAATTCCTTCACTACTTCTCCCTGCTTATTAGTAACAGTAACTGTTGTTCCTGGAGGTACAAGATAGGTATCCTCGTATTCTATGTAGAGGAAGTCTCTATAGCTGTAGGGTGCGAAATACGGGCCAAAAACGCCTATGAGGATAAATGCTATGATCAAGGTTGCTCCAATAATTCCTGGAGGGGATCTATTAAAGGCATAAAACATTAGTTTCCATTCATCTATTTTCGATTTATTCTTCTCTCTCCATCCAGGCCTAATCTTATTTATTACACTTACTATTCCATCAACAAGCTTATCGGCGACTCTATCTAGAATTTTCTTTTCATATGCTTCCTCCGACGCTAACCCCATATTTTTACTACCTCAATACCTTATTCTAGGATCAATTATTGAATACGTTATGTCAACTACCAAGTTTACTAGGACATATAGGAATGAAAATAGAAGCGTTGAACCTATAACTGCTGGCATGTCAAGATTGCTTATTGCATTTACCGCGTAACGTCCAATACCTGGAAGCCCGAAGACAGTTTCAGTTATAACTGCTCCTCCTAAGAGTCCTCCAAATTGCAACCCTATAACGGTTATTATGGGTACGAGAGCATTTTTAAGCGCGTGCCTCCAGATCCATCTTCTAGGTAATCCTTTAGCTTTAGCGAACTCTATGAAATCTGAGTTTAATGCGTCAAGAAATGAGTTCCTAACTATTCTTGCAAGAACTCCTGCAGCACCTAAACCTAATGTGAGCCCGGGTAGCCAGAATCGCTTAATTATTTGCATTAATGTGTCAAATTCTCCAGCGAAAATAGCATCGAAAAGGGGTACGTGTGTTGTTATGGGACATGTTCCTGTCTCGTAACATTTAGGTACAGGTACTCCAGCTAATGTTGTCCATCCAAGGTTTGTAAAGAAAATCCAAATGAAAATGTACCCTATCCAGAAAATAGGTAAGGAAACACCTACTAATGCAAATATCCTAACGAACGTATCAAGCAAAGTGTCCTTTTTCAGAGCTGAAATTAAACCTAAAGGGATACCTATTGCTAGTATGAATATTTCGGCGAAAATAGCTAATTGTAGTGTTGTCGGGAATCTTAAAAATATGTCGTCAAACACGTATCTACTCGTTAAGGGATCTACAAGGGCTCCTTCATGATTAGGGTTAATAAAGTAGTTAATAATGCCTCTTATAACGAAAATGTACTGAATATACCATGGCTCATCTAAATGGTACATTTTTCTTATTCTTTCGATAACCTCAGGTCTTGCTCTTTCGCCGCCAGCCCATGCTCTAGCGGGATCTGCAGGGATAATATTTGCTATTAGGAAGACTATTATTGTTACACCGATTATTGTAGGTATGAATGTTATTACTCGCCTTATTAGGTACTCTTTCAACCCCGCCATTATAATGACCATCAGCGAAGTTGTTAATGAATAGTATCAAATATTACAGACATAAAAAAGTAACTAATAAACTTTATCAGTACTTGAACTTTTTCTTAAAAAATGTTATGTAAAAAATTGTTTGTTTTAAGGTTTAAACCCGTATAGTTGCTCCCATAATGTAGCGTTCCAATAGTATGGGTTGTATTCTAGTACTATGTAGCTATCTACTTCGTACTCTTTAACGTAGTATGGCCCTGTTCCTACAAGCTTATCCTTAAGTAGCTGATGTATTGGATCGTCCTCTCCAGGCTGTACGTACTCAGCCCATGCTGATGGATTCTTACCCCATTCTCCAGCCTCCATCGCTTCCTCGTACTTGTCTCCAAGCATGTATTCGGCAGGTACTACCATTGTAAATGGATCGGCAAGTATGCTTAGGAATGGCGCATATGGTTTGTATAGCTTAAACATTACTACTCCAGCTGTTGGACCATCATATCCGAAGAAGCTTAGTAGCTCATCTAGCGAGTGAACTTCAGCTGCTTTACCTCTCCATTCAACCTTCAATGGTTTTTCGGAAAGTAATGTGTCAAATTCTTCCTCCGTTAATACTTTTGAAGAGTCAACATCTATGAACTCCGATATCATCCATGTTGGGTCCAGTTGTGATCTAGCAAGTCTCCAGAATTCAAAGAGAACATCAGTAGCATCTATTGGATAAGTCTTGTCATTCCATGGATCATAAGCTTTTACTCCTCCTCTTATTACGAAGTACCATTCTGTTCCTGAATCATCATGCGCCCATGCTACAGCTAGATCCGGTGTTACCTCTTCTGTTTCCTCCTTCCAGTAAGTTACTAGTGTATCGCCTACCTGTAGGAATATTTCCCATCCGAAAGTCTCATAGCTCTTTGCTGGATCGAATGTGTCAGGCCAGCCTATAGTTGCTATAACATATGTTTCTGGATCATTCTTGTAATCCTTAATACCGATGTCAGCTACTGGAGCATCAGAGTATTCCCAAACTAGGTCGTATCTATTAGCTAATGTTGGATGATAGTATATTCCACCAATCCAGTTCCAATATGTTCTCACGAACACTAACTGGCCTAGCCATAGTCCCGGTACTTCATAGTTTGATATTTGGAAGACTGCTTCGTATATTGGTTTTCTAAGTGTTACATCAGCAGTTTGTCTACCAGCAATTATTAGAGCATCTGCTGTTACGTTCCTGTAGAAGTACGGGTTAATGAAGGAGAAGCCCCAGCCTTTCTCCATAGCCTCCTCTATTGTGAAGGTATTTTCCCAGTCAGGTACGTATTGAACAACAATTATTTTCTTACCTGTTAGCTGAGGTACTTGTGCTCCAGTGCCCTTTTCGCCAACAACAACATATGCTTCTTTAGTGTCGAAGACCTTGGCGTCCTTCAGTAAGTTCGGTATTTCATCTGAGGATTCAACAGTTAATATGTTTACCTCTTTGAACTTTATTCCGCCATAGAATAGTGGTCCAGCATAGTTGTCTGGGTCAAGATAGTCTGGTACCCATCCTATGGTGTAGTAGTCGAAATCTCCGTGGGCAATCTTGCCTAGTAATACAGGCCAGTTCAGTGGCTGTATTACTATGTTAAATCCTAGTCTACCCCAGGTGTTTGCTAGTAGAGCTGACACTTGTGCTCTCTGGTCATTACCTGTGTTGTAGTATAATGTTATTGTATACTTTGATGGATCAATTCCAGATTTCTGTATTAACTCTTCGGCTTTGTCCATATCGTACGTGTATTCTATAACATTGTAATCCGTCCAACCTATTAGTCCCTTAGGTATGATTCCTCTTAGTGGTACGAGGAATCCTGAATATACCTTGTCATGTATTGTCTTATACGGTGTCGCCCACATTAATGCTTGTCTTACCAAGACGTTGTTAAGTGGCTCCTTAGCTGTATTGAAGACACCATATACTATCTGTAATGTTACGAAGTTGGGGTTTCTTTCAACAACTATTTCGTAGTTTCCTAATTTGGTTCCTTCAACATCTTTAAGCCTATCTAATGGTACTACAGCTCTGTCAGCAACACCAGCTTTGTAAAGCTGTATTCTCGCAGTAGCATCGTTGTTTATCACGTATATTACTCTCTTATGGAATGTCTTAGTAACGGTAGGTGTTGGCGATGGTGAAGGACTCGGCGATGGGGATGGTGACGGGGGAGTTGTTTCCGTCGGAGAAGGCGATGGAGAAGGACTCGGCGTAGGCGATGGTGTTGGACTAGGCGTAGGTTGCATTGCAAAATATATGCCGGCTACCGCCACTAGTATTAATATTACAGCTATTGCTATCGCTGCACTCTTAGAGAGAGCTGTTTTAAGCTTATAGTTCATGTGATTTCTACACCCTAAACACTTTTTAGCGGTGTTCACTCAATTTAGGTTTTCACGAAACTTAAATATTTTATGCTTGCATCAAAGGTTCTAAATGTAAATGCTCTAAAATAATATATTTTAGCATATTGTTGAAAATACGTAAACACTCCGGATTTCACTTATATACCTCATCTATAATTTTAAGAATCTTAGAAGAGGCCTACACTAAAATGTTGGCTGTGGAAATCAAGAACCTACATAGATTTTACGGCGATTTCGAAGCGCTAAAGGGAGTCACGTTTGAAATAGATGAAGGAGAAATTTTTGGTCTTATAGGGCCTAATGGTAGCGGTAAAACAACAACACTAAGAATCATAGCTACAATACTTAAGCCAAGTAAGGGAATAGTGAAGGTTTTCGGATACAATGTAGTTAGGGAAGCAGATAAGGTTAGAAAACTTATTAGCTACTTACCTGAGGATGCAGACCTCTATAAGAGGCTTACTGGTTTAGAAAATCTATTGTTTTTTGCTAAAATGTATGCTAAAACAAACGATGAAATAAAGGAAATGGTACGTTTTGGAATAGCTATTTCAGGTCTTGGAAACAGAATTCACGATAAAGTAGAGACCTACAGTAAAGGAATGAGAAGAAGACTTGCCCTAGCTAGAACATTGATGGTAAAGCCGAAATTAGCAATACTTGACGAACCCACTTCAGGCTTGGATGTTTACGCATCTGTTAATGTTAGGAATTCTATTAGAAAGTTCGTTAAAGAAACTGGAAGCACAGTTTTGCTATCATCACATAATATGCTTGAAGTAGAATACCTATGCGATCGCGTAGCCTTTATTAGTAAAGGGAAAATAATAGCAATAGGTTCTCCGAATGAACTGAAGGAAAAATATGGCGCTACAAACCTTGAAGAAGCGTTTGTAAGGGCTGTTGAAAGTGAACTGGAGGAGACTTAAGAACATTATTTGGAAGGAACTACTTGATCTCTCAAGAGATAAGAGAACAATATTTGCAGCAATAATAGTTCCCATAATCTTCTATCCTACACTAGGAGGCCTTATCGGATATATGTTCAAAGCGCAACCCGCATACATAGCTATAATAGATTATGATAAAGGCGAATATTCTGAGGAACTAAAGAACACTTTGCTCAACTATTCAAGATATTTTGGAAATGTAAATATTTTTACAAATTACACTAACGAACTACAAGTTTTAGATAATCCAAACATTGATTTAACATTAATAATCCCTAAAGGATTTACAGAGAATATAACTGAGTCATTAAATGGTGTCGGCATAGTATATATTAAACCGAATGTTGTTTCATCTAAAGCTTCGGAAGCGCAAACACTTGTTGAAATGGCTATAAATGCTTTATCAAACAGTATCGTTAGAAAGAGGATAAAGACAGCCCTACCTGATGTAGAAGCTGAGAGATTCCTTAACCCCATAAAGAGAGTTGTAGAGTATATAGGTCCCGGTGGAAGAACAGCAACTCCTGAGGAAAGATTCCTATTCCTCACATTAATGATATTTATTTTAGGACTATACTTTAGCATGCATCCAGCAATAGCCTTCGTCACCGATAGTGTCGCCGGCGAGAAAGAAAGAAAAACATTAGAAGCTCTTCTAGTAACTCCTGCGTCACGCATAGAAATATTAAGTGGTAAACTTATTGCAAGCCTTGTTCTAAGCGGAGTAGCTGCCGTAATGAATACCTTGGGAGTATTTTTAATGTACACTTTACTATTTGGTGGGCTTATTGGAGTACAAATACCAATAGGTGGAGGGCTAGGGTTAATAGGGATATACGCTATCGATGTTTTTCTAACAGTAACCGTTACTGTTTCAATAGCATTACTTATCTCAATAGTTTCAGGTAGCGTAAGATCAGCTCATAGTAACGCCACAGCATTAATAACGGTTCTGGCTTTAGTTATGTTCGCTAGCATTTACGGTGATATAGAGAAAATAGCTTCACAAACATTACCTCTACTCTATTTAATTCCATACACCCACAGTGTTTTAGCATTAGTAACTTTCGTTAAATATGATAATGGCTTTATATTTTCGATAAGGCATTTGCTCATTTTAGCAACTTACACATTACTGCTGATATCTCTCGGTGCTAGGCTTTTCAGTGGAGAAAGAATTCTGATAGCTAAAGTTAGAAGGAAGGGGAGGAAGTTTAGGTTAAAGTTGTTTGCCTAATTTTCACTACTTTACCTATGTCTTTAGGTTCAACAGTAATAGCATTGCTTGGACATATAACTACGCATCCGAAACAGCCAATGCACCTATTTTCATCAACTACATAGCTAACTCTCCTAACTTTATCGCCAATGACTAGTTCTTTAATTTCGAACACATATGCTGGACACATAGTAACACATAACTCAGTACTTTCACATTTACTCCAATCAACCATTACCTTAAACTTCAAGGTCAAACTTCATCACATAATTTAAGGGGCGTTACTAAGATAAGTTTTAATGTTAAAAGTTTACTTAAAAACATACTGGTGATTATAAATTATGAATCTTGAAAAACTTCCACCCGGAAAAAATCCTCCTGATGAAATCTATGTTGTAGTTGAAATACCTATGAATTCATACGTCAAATACGAAGTTGATAAGGAAACAGGTGCGATATTCGTCGATAGAATACTGTATACAGCAATGATTTATCCTTTCAACTATGGCTTTATTCCTTCAACTCTTGAAGAAGATGGAGACCCCGTCGACGTATTGGTGCTAAGTCATGAACCAGTGTTTCCGGGAGCAGTAATACCTGCTAGACCTATAGGATTACTCGAAATGGAGGATGAAGAAGGACCTGACAGTAAAGTTATAGCTGTACCTACAGTTAAAATAGATCCTAGATGGGCTAATGTTAATTCAATAAATGATTTGCCTAAAGCCTACCTAGACAAAATAAAGCATTTCTTTGAACACTATAAGGAGTTAGAACCTGGCAAATGGGTTAAGGTAAAAGAGTGGAAAGGGCCTGAAGAGGCTAAGAAAAGAATAATAGCTGCAATAGATAGGTTCAAGAAATCAAAGTAGAATGCATTAAGTACAAAGTACCATTATTCATATTAGTTTCTACTACCTTTCCATATCTTAAGGTGTTTGTATTTTGTCCTCATTGCTTAGTAAATCCGTTCTAGGAGTACATTATGGAGTTATTAGGGAAGTTAATGTTCCCGAATACGGATATAGATGGCAAGGGCATGTTACAGTCGATGTAAAGGGTTTAGGGGAGATAAACTTACTCATGATGGGAAATGTTGCTCAATGGCTTGTTGAAGGTGAAAAGGTAAAGCTCGTAATTAAGGAAGTACCAAAGAGATTCTTCAATAAGCATATTTTATACTATGACGATTACGAGCTTTACAGAATATGGGGAGAAGATTATGTTAAAATATGGCCTATTTACTGTAGAAAATTCGTACTTCCAAGGCTTGATCCTGTAACTGGTAAAGAGCTTTATAGATATGAGGTTGTTGCTAGAGAAGCTCTTAGCGAGGAAGACTATAGAGACATAGTTAATCTAGAACAGTACCATTATGCTTCACAAAAGGTTGTGGTAGCTGTTTGGAGATGCCCTAAGTGTGGTAAATTTTTCCAATCAAATGCTCCACCAATCTGTCCTACATGCAACATTGAAGCAAAGCTTGTTGAAATAAAAGGCTCCCTACCTGCATCAAGATTTTTAGTTTTAGAACTCGCCAAAAGAGAACCTTATGAACCGAGAATAGTAGGTTATGTAAGAGTGGATACACCAATACCTCTAATGTCAAGAAGAATAGTTGATGAGAAAGGAACAATTATCGAGAAATTTATTAGAGAAAGAGTCTTTGGTAAATCATGGTTTCATCCGACTTTTTGGCCAGAAGCATACACTAAAAGAAGAGAATTAATGAGGAAATATCGTGAATTAGTTTCAATATACGGTAAGAGAATAGCTAGGGCGATGATAGGGGATGAACTAAGGAAGAAACTATTGAAAGCCACTAATACAGCTGTTTCGAGAATAGCTAGGGTAGTCATACATCCTGACTATAGAGGAGATGGACTAGGAGTACTAGCTGTTAAAGCAGCAATAGATTGGATAAGGGAAAGAAGAGTTCCTGAAATGAAGAGAAAGAAGCATTTAGTAGAAACGATAGCTCAAATGGCAAGGTACAATCCGTTCTTTGAAAAAGCGGGTTTCGTTTTCCTTTGGGAAACAGCAAGCGGTAGACCTGTACTTTACTATCCGCTAACTGAAGTAGCTAAAGATAAAATAACTAAGTTTTTGAGAGAAGACCCTTATGCTAGGAAACATGGAGGAAAACTGTATAAAAGCAGATACGGCAAAGTTGAGGCCATATGTGAACCCATAGTCTTAAACGATGTAACAAAGACCTATAGGAATTTACTTGACATTAGTAGGCTCTCGGAAAGACTGCAGGATGTTCTTAGAGCGTTTGGTGTTGAAAAAAGAGTAATTGAGAAAACGGTTTTACACCATGTAAACTTAACTATAAAGCCTAGGGAAATAGTCGTAGTCGTTGGAGTTTCTGGTGCAGGAAAAACAACATTACTAAGAATGATAGCTGGTGCTGCATTAAAGCTCGCAGATAAAAAGTATACTCCTTCAAGAGGCAAAATTAAAGTTCCTAAAAATATAAAGCTTTCAATACTTTTACCTGGGGAACTCGAACCTACATTTGGGGATGAAAGTATTTTAGAACACATTTACAATAAGACTAGAGATGAATTCGTGTCTGTAGAAATACTTAATATGTGTGGCTTATCAGATGCTGTATTCTATAGAGCAACGTTCTCAGAACTTTCAACAGGACAAAAGGAAAGAGCAAAATTAGCTAGCCTTCTTGCAGAGAAACCGAATGTCCTAATAATCGATGAGTTTACAGCTCATTTAGATGCGTTAACTGCTAGGAGAGTTGCTAGGAAGCTTTCAGAAATAGCTAGGAAAGCAGAAATAACCGTTATTGTTGCAACTAATAGAAGCGAAGTTCTTGAAGCACTTGTACCGGACAAAATAGTTTATGTAGGTTATGGTTCAGTGAAGGTTATTGGGAAAAAGCAATAGCAAAAACATAGTTTCCATAGTTTTCCCAGAGAATACCCTTCATTAAACTTAGAACTACACCTTCTTTTTCAGCTTTAACAACATCAACGACATCGTTTAAGAAATTCCTAATTTCCAAAACCACAGTATCTTTACTTACATTATCTAAAATGTTAACCTTAGGAACCGCTATTCCTAATTTATTTATGTTTTTGAAAAATATGTTACTGTAATTCTTAAGGACTTTAAGTGTTCTAAGATATTCCTTGTCAACATCGTTGATACTGAAATCTAAGACCCCTATTTCATTAAGAAGAGAAACTACGAGAGTAAAGTTTAGTTCGTAAATTTCACTATCGCCTCGTAGACCCATATATGGCACGATAATGTTTCCTTCTCTATTCCAATGTATCGTAGGTGTTTTTTCTAAGGACAGCTCCTTAGTTACTATGTAACCTATGCTTTTATCGAAAAGCATTGTTTCAAATAAGTAGTCAAATTCTTTTTTACCTTGGTTTTTCTTAACTCCATGTTTTTTATAGTATATGTTTAGCACTATGGATCCTTTAACCTTCTTAGCTAACGTAGGACTTGCTAATGTGTAAATTGCTGATAAATAACCATAAATGTCTTTAATATTCATGGTTATAGGAATTTCTATGAGTATTCTAGGGCTATTATTGCCTCCTATAGAAATTCTAACATCTTTATACTCGATTAATCCTCCAAAACTCTTAATTATTTTCTCTATTCTCTCAATACTCACTTTAAACAATCCCTTCAAAAACTATGAATTTATAGAGAGATGTTTCACATTTTTCAGATGTATCAGCATATGATATTAATATGAGATCTTCATTGCGTAATTCTATGTTTAATTTAGTTTTTAATTTATTCAACTCCTTAATAGTGGTTTCATCAATACCATTACCTTGTGGTGAGAGAAGAACAAGTTTTCCCTCCTTAACACATATTATTAATGCTGCTTCTGCACCATGTCTTATAAGAGAGTCCCTTATGCGAAGTACGTTTGGATATTTTTTGCAGAACCCTTTTAGTATCATAGTGCAGGCTTTTCTTGATAACTTTAAGTATTCTAGGTCGCTAATATCGATTATTTTAGGAGGTACTATTTTCTTAAGAAGAATTTCAACAACTGATTCGCCAGTTTTTGTTAAGTAAGCTCCTCCTGCCTTAGATACATCAACTAAATTTAGCTCCTTTAATCTCCTTATTAGTGTTCTTATAGATGATTCACCAGTACCTAAAATTTTACTTAACGATTGTCTTCCAAAAGGTCCATGGGTGTAAAGTAGAATAAGAGTTTTTACAATATGTGCTTCATTAATCATGGGCTTGATTCCTCTTCGAGGAGCTAAAGCATGTGATATTATTCTATGAAGTTTCACACCCATTCTCTATCACTTAACAACTATTCTATTCCCTCCTTTTCTTTTTGCTTCTCTAAGCGCTTTAAGAGCATTTTTAACTGTGATGTTCCTGTAAGCTTCTCTACGATTCTTAGGTTTAATATTAATTATTATTCCGTAACTAACACCTATACTTATTGTTGCACCGAGCTTCTCTATTTCCTTACGTATTTTCTCAAGGTCATCCAGTATTTCCTCAGGTTTAGTCATCGGTACTACTATTATTGCCTCTTCTGTTCCTCTGAAATAGTCGAGCCCATATAGAACGTAGGCGTTCCATTTTCTAACGAAATTCTCGACTAAGTGCGTTAATGTTCCAGTGATTACGTTGGGCTTGTATTCATCAAACCCTTTCTCCTTTGTTACTTCCTTAAACTTATCTAGATCAAGTATAACAACTGTTCCTTCGACTACTTTACTATAGTCTCTAATGTTTCTATTTCGCATCTCTTATCAACATACGTAATATTGGGGTGTAAAGGTTAAAAAGAAATTCTTTAAAATAAGAGGTTTTCGGGAGGTGAAAATAGGCAATGTTCTATGAGGTAGCGTTTAAAGGGATTACTGGTGGAGTATCGAGAATAGAACCTATAACTATTGACGCTTATGTTAATGAAGGTTATACTATTGATTATGGGACTTTTGAGAAGTATAGTTCAAGTGATTTCTTTATAAAACTTAATGACGAACTAATTTATGTTTACTCAAAAAACCCCGTAGGTTTACGTATTTTAGAAGAAATATCAACCATTTATGGACTTAAGAAGCCACCCCTCTTTGGCGAAGCTGCCCTTATTTAAATAGGAACTGCCACATAGATGTTATCCTTATTTCTAACGATTCTTACAGAAATTCTCATTCCTTCGTAGAGCTTTTCAGCATTCACAACAGTTATTGTTCTTAAGCCTCTCAAGTCAACTGCTAACTTCTCCCCTTTAAGCCATCCAGGAGCTACTATTTTTACTCGTACTTTTTCGCCAACTCTGAAAGGTTTAGGTAAGGGTTTTGCTCTAAACATTCCAAAATCTTCAAGTTTAGGTATAAGTTTAACCTTGAATTTTTCCTCAAGTAATTTTAAATAATTCCAAAATTCATACCAGCTCATAACCTTCCTTACAGGAGCTTTTCTCCCATACTTATGCAGTATATATTTTTGAATACCCAGCGGTGGCCACTTCCTACCTGCACCGATTCTTAAAGCCCACCTTATTATTTTAGGTATTTCATTATCGTTTATTCCGGGTAAATAAACAGGTGCTACATGAACATCTATTTTTGTGTTATTTAACACATATTCTGCTACTTCAAGAATTTTTTTCACATTATACCATTCAGCACCTTGAATATATTTAGCTAGGTTTTCATCTATTGCATCAACACTTAAGTTGATTCTATCCAAGCCAGCTTCTGAAAGCTCTTCGACTTTGTGTTCTGAAAGATTCTGTCCATGTGTTTGCATACTTACAATTTTTACTTCCTTAATTTCCTTAAGTCCCTGAATTAACTCTACAAGTCTTGAGTAAAGTGTTGGTTCACCAACAGTATCTATATGTGCCTCTACATTATTTACTCCTTTGTATTTGACTATTTCCTTAACACCTTCCAGAATAATTTCCGGTGGAACCCAATATTCTGCTTGCCTCCACTTAGAGCATGGTCCTGCATCTGTAGAGCACATTATACAATTTAGATTGCAAAAACTAACAGGTCTTACCTGAATAACATTTGTTCCTCTATCTATCAATCCAAAAGCTATAGAACCTAAAATAGGTATTTCTATATCGTCCCCTATTTTGACTAAAGCTCTACCTTGTATTTTCCTTGTGAACATCCAATTATCACTTATACTTTATAATATATTCGCAATATGGTTGTCTAGCACATTTACGTACTATTTCCTCGACCTTTACCTTTTTCCCAAATACCTCTGCAGCTAGCTCTTCTAACATTCCAATAATTAGGCCCTCCCAAACACCTTCCTTAAGTTCTTTAAGCGCTGAACACTCTATATTTTCGGTTGCTGAAATTACTACTATTCCTTCTGCTTCCCTTATCTCTTTAATTTCGAACTTACCGTACCCCTTAACTGTTAATGCATCAGCTATGTAGCTTATCATTTCTTTCTCACTTAATTTCATACCCTTAAGTGTTTTACACATGTTTTTAGCAAACCTTTTAACTAGTCTTCTTCCTATTTCACGTAATGTATCAACACCGTATTTTTCCTTGATATATTTGAATAATTCAGAACATTCATTCCATGAAAGTAAAGCTACTTGATCTCCCATAGTCGTTAATATAGGGTAATATAGTGAATCTACTAGAAATTGTCCATAACCTTTTTCTGAGTAACGTATAGAAAATACGACATCTAATGATTTAATTTTAGAGATTAAACTGTTTAAGTCAAGCCCCTTAGGCACTTCTACGAAAAGACCCCATATCTCAACCTTATCTTCCGGAGCTGCAGCATGGAAACCCCACAAGATGTTCACATTATGTTTCGCAAGAAGCGATGATATTTTAGCTATAGAACCAGGTTTATTAAGAATTTCAAGTGCAAGTTCTACTATTCTTCTACCACCTGTTGGCACAAACGTCGCTATAATCTTGGGCTTCATTCTTATCCCCATAGTATGATCTTTACTCATTTACATCTGGTCTGGGAGTTTATAATTTTTCTTTTCTAATTCCAAAAGGCTTTAAAAACATTAAATGACTAATTACGATTTCATCGGATTTATCGATACTGTACTCTTTAGCGTACTTTATGGGTAATTTGATTGTTTCTGCAAGCTTGCTCCGTCGGTGTTCTGGGAACGCCTAGTTTCATTGTTGACTATTTTTATTACCTCTATTACTCGCCAATTACCTCAATCATGACCCTACGGTACCCTCTAGGACCATCCATTTCTACGAGAAAAATGTTTTGCCATGTACCTCTCACTAACTTACCATTTATTACAGGAAATACTCTATCAGCACCTATGAATGCGGAAGCTAGATGTGCATGGGCGTTATCATCTATAATGTTGTGCTGCCATTTCCCATTCTCGGGAAATTCCTCTTTAATTTTCCTAAGTATGTCTTCCATAAGCCCTCTTTCGTGCTCATTAGCTACTATTGCTGCTGTTGCATGAGGAACAAAAACTAAGCATAGCCCATTTCTTATACCGCTTTCTTTAACAATGTTTTCTACTTCGTACGTTATATCGATAAGTTGGTATTTCCTATGGGTGCTTAAAGTAAGCTCCTTAACATAAACTTTCATCCTCACTCCCCAACCGGTTAGAAACACCTTAACATTACCTAAAAATTAATGTTTTCGAAAACAGGCTAAATATTGAGGTACTCCTCTTATATCCATCCTCTAAGCTTCATCGCATTAACTATTCTTTCTACAGCAACAGCATAAGCTGCAGTTCGTAGATCTCTACCTAGACTGTCATATTTTCTATAAACCTTATCAAGTGCTGTAAGCATTTTGTCTTCAAGCATTCTCAATACTTCACTAAGTTTCCACTGCAGACCCTGCAAGTTCTGAACCCATTCATAATAAGACACTATTACTCCACCAGCATTAGCTATAATGTCTGGAACCACAACGATTCCCTTTTTGAACAGTATTTCATCTGCTTCAGGAGTTACTGGTCCATTAGCTCCTTCAACAATGATTTTAGCATGAACCTTATCCGCATTTTCACCTGTAATAACGTTCTCTATTGCGGCTGGCACTAAAATGTCAATGTCTTCTAAAGTTAATAGTTCCTCATTTGTTATGTCTTTTTTAGCGTCCGGAAATCCTACAACAGTTCCCGTTCTTTCCTTAAACGCCTTTACCTTTTGAGGGTCAAACCCCTCCGGATTATAGATTCCACCTTTACTATCGCTAACAGCAACTATTTTTGCCCCCCATTTGTGCATGAAGAGGGCTGAGTGGTATCCTACATTACCGAAGCCCTGAACTGCTACACGTGCGCCTTCAAAAGGTAATCCATATTTTTTGGAAGCGAATTTTGCTGCAACAGCTACACCGTACCCTGTAGCCTCTACTCTACCGTAGGACCCCCATAATTCAATGGGCTTTGCAGTTACAACTCCAGGAACATTTCTTCCCTTAAGCTTACTGTATTCGTCCATAAACCACGCCATTACTTGGGGGTTCGTGTAAACATCCGGTGCCGGAATATCCACATCCGGGCCAATTATTGGCGCTATGGCTCTAATGTAACCTCTAGAGAGCCTCTCTAATTCACTCATGGAAAGTTTTCTTGGATCAACACGAACTCCACCCTTCCCTCCTCCATATGGTAAATCCGCCACGCTACATTTCCATGTCATCCACATAGCTAATGCTACAACCTCATCTCTAGTAACGTTGGGATGATATCTTACACCACCTTTATATGGTCCTAAAGCATTATTATGTTGAACTCTATAGCCTACAAAGACCTTTATTGATCCATCATCCATCTTTACAGGAATGCTTACTTCAAGAACACGTTGAGGCTTGCTCAGTATTTCGTATATATTACGGTCATATCCTAGAACATCGATAGCTTTTTTTAGCTGTTTTAAAGCCATTTCATAAGGATTTTCTGCCAAATTTCAACTCCCACTTACGACTAAGTCAAAGTCCGTATATAGAATTTTTCAAAAGTACATTATTTACCGTTAAAATTGCTCATGTTAGGCATATAAGGGGGTACGTTGTCTTTGTAAAGGTAATATTAGGTCCTTTGAAAAACCTACACTAACTCTGTAGTACTCTCTATCACGAACATTATCTATCACTTTCTCAAGAGTACCTTGAACTAAAACTTCTGCACCTTCCCAAGCAGCTTCCCTAAATCCTTCGTTAAACGCAACTATTTCGCTAACAAACTTTGCTCTAAAACTCCCTTCAGCAATGCTTGTCACTAAAACACCGTATCTACTAGGGTAGAAAATAGAGTATTTATCATCAATAATTTTGGCGATTAAAGTAACTCTTCCATAACTTTTAACTTCTATATCGCTGAAATCGTAAGTTAAATCGTCAAGTAACCTTATAGTATAAAACACTGTACTAAATACGCCACTTAGATATTTTCTGGAGTAAAGAGACTTTAATACTTTATCAGATATTTTAACGTAAATATCATGTTTCCTAACATTAAAGAACATTCCTGGTTCCAAATGGTAAAACATGTTTGTTGTGAAGAAAAGTCTTCTTACAGCATTATATATTTTATAGGCTATGTTTTTACCTTTAGAAATAATTATTGGTTCAAGCTCTGAACCATATACGACCCCTATGTCGTTTAAGTCTATTCCTGCCTCAGAAGTAATGAGCATTATAAGGTCACGAACCATTCTTTCATGATTTTTAGGTTCTTTTACTATTCTCATGGCTTCCTCATATGGATTGAAGATTTTTCTAACATGCATCCTAGATATTACAGGCAATATCCTATTGTAAGACTTAACTATCTTCATAAAATATGGGTATTTCAACTTAACATAATTTATACTATCAATAAAATGTAGATCATTAACCTTATGTTTCCAAGGTAATGCAATAATGTTTTTACAGTTATCATGAATGTTCCACTTAACTAACCATAATGTTTCATCGAAAATCTTTAACACGTAACCTTCGTGAATTAAGTCTTGCATTATGCCACCCTAAGCTTATCTTGATATTTACCGCGTAGCTTGTATACTATGAACTGCAATGTCACCTGAACATAACTGTTTAGTAATGAGCGTTTAAAACGTTAACTACGTTATATTACTTAAACTACATCACATGAGTTCCTTTAAGACGTCATATACATTAGGAAGTTCCTCGTAGAGATCCTTTTTAACTCTAGGGATGAGAGCCATTATCGTTGCTAATTCTGAAAGGTTCTCCCTTATGATAATGTTATTTGTTAAGAAACCTATAGCACCAATGCTGTCGCCTATATTTTCTATTCCAGATATTTTAATCATAGCTTCTTCTATTTCTCTTCCGCCAGCCAATACGTAACGTACTGCATGGCTTGGAAATTCGAAACCTGGTCCGAAACCTATGGTTACTTTATTGTCGTTGTCAAGTACTGCTGCAACCTGGAAGTCCATGTAACCTGTGATTGTTGCTGGTATAGGTATTAAGCCGGCTTCTAACCCTACGTAGAAGTCTGCATTACTTAGTATTGCTTTAACATTTATAGCTCGCTCAACAGCACCTTTTATGGTGGTTTTTAACCCTATAGGCTGTGGTGGTAAAGAGGTTTTAACAGAACTGCTTAAAATATTTATTTTGGTTTTAAACATTTTTTCAAAAGCTATCTGGATACCCTTAGTTTTTGAGGGGTTCTTTGATCCCACCGCCACTGTTATTGTCATGTGTTTTCTCTCCTCTTCACACTTCATCGGTTACTGCTATTCTATGTTTGCATGTCTTTTCCTTATTTCTTCTTCGTTCTTTCCCAATCTTCTCATTAATTCCACAATTAGGCCATCAAGAAAGATCATGCATGTGTCTTCGAAAAGTGTTCCCAAAGGTGCTAGAGGTTCGTGTATTCCTAAAATCTGTCTTGCAAAATAATCTTCTTCTTTAGCAACTTTTGATCTTCCTGGAATAGTTATAACAATATCAGCTAACTTGCCCAATGGCGAGTCAGGATATGTTGTTATTGCAATGAGAATTGCACCTACCACTTTCGCAGCTTCAGCTGCTGTTACTATTAATCTCGTTCTACCAGAACCTGAAATTGCTATGACTATGTCTTCCCTACCTATTCTTGGAACGATAGTTTCACCAAGAACATATGCGTTATATCCTAGATGCATTAGCCTCATGGCGAACGCTTTACCTACAAGACCCGATCTACCTGCACCCATTACCAAAATTTTCCTTCTATCCCGGTCATGGTATGCTTTCACTAAAATGTCTATCATTTTTTCGACTTCTTCTTCTTTAATATAGTCTATAGCATTGTTTATGAATAAAGCGATTTCCTTCATTGATTTCTTAAGCACTTCAAGTCTTTTCAAAAAGTAGCCCGTTATGTGAATATGGTATGAACATAGTTTTAAGATTAACTAATGACATACGATATTGCAAGTAAAGTTAATTTATCCCCTAATCTTCTTTAACAGCGTGAAAGAACTTAGGTGTAGTTATAATGCCTATAAACAAGGAAGAAATAGTAAACGAAATTAGAAGAAAACTAAGAAACGTTATGGATCCGGAGATAGGAGTCAATTTAGTTGATGGAGGTTTTATTAGAAGTATCGAGGTAGATGATGAAGGAAACGTTAGAATAGGCTTAATGCTCACAACACCTTTTTGTCCGATAACATACGTTCTTATAGCTAGCATTGAAGAAGCCGTCAAGACAATTAAAGGAGTTAAAAGCGTAGATGTTGAAATCGTAGGGTTCGGTATACCTCCAGAATTAGAGAAGATAATGGAGGAAAAATATAGAGAAATGTTAGCAGCTCTTGAGAAGGAAGAGAAATCATAAAGGTTTCATCAAGGCCTGCGTAACATCATCCCTAATGAGGGCCTTAAATGGTCAGCGGGCTAATTTCCAATCATCTCGCCTACACTTACTATTGTCAACATTTAAAAGTTAAAAATATGTTTCTGAATTTAGCAAGTTGAAAAGTAGATGTTAGAGATGGAATGTAGCTTAGAAAATGAAGCTATAGAGAGAATTTTAGTATGGCCTTATAATAGGAGGATAGCTATTTTAAGTAACTATGAATCCGTTAAACAATTACTACAAGCTTTTCTAATATCTAAGTTTGCTAAATGCTCTAATGAAAACATTTACCTTATCGATTACAGTGGTAAATTTAGATTTGAAATACTAAGTGGCTTACTAAGTCAGAAAAATTTAGAGAACATTATTTACCTAGAAAATTTGATAAGCGAATTAAAGGGGTTTTCACTACATATACATAATCCATCAGAAAAGGATGCCGATATTGTTTCAGAGATAAAAAATGTGAACGTAAAATACATTGTAATAACCGATATTAAACCTTCTAAGGCTTTAAAAGGAATTAAAGGATTTTTTAAAGTATACTGCAGGAAGAGAAAAGGGAAAATTTATGAATTAAAAACGTTTGCCGACAAAGTATTAATTTCTGTTTCAGGATGCGAGATCGAAGACGCATTCAAAGTATTACCTAAGTACCTACTTAAGGCTCTAAACATACTTAAGGAGGCAGCAGCAGAATACGGTAGCTATACTACGAAAGACGCGATTACAATTGTTTCAGCAAGAATGGGAATAAGTAGGAATTTCGCTAGGAAAATTTTAACTGACCTTGCATCTTACGGGTTTATTGAGATAAACAGGGGGTACATTATTGTTTAGTTATTATTCAATATAAATCGCTGGTTTCCATGGTATAGCATGTTTCGCCTTACTCTTAGGATCGTACGTTGGTTTCTCCTCACTCACCACGAATATATCATTTACTTTAAGCATTCTCCTCAGATACTGCATATTTTCTTCAAGAACCTTTTTCTCATCAAGTAAGTATAGGAGATCATAGTATTCTCTAGGTAGGGCTGTTACGAAATCTATTAACGATTTAACTGCTTCAACAGCTTTCCTTCCATATTTAGCTATCTCCTTTTTTCTCATAACTTCTCGAAGTACCTCTCTTTGCGGATTTTCAACCTTAGTCTTTAGCTTGTTTACAACAGCTTTAACTAATTCGTACTTCCAAGGAGAAGCAACGTAGAGATATATTCTACGCGGTTTTATTGTAGTGACTTTAATTATTTCCCTAATGTCACCAACTATTTTCCGTAGATAAAGTTCTATCAGTTCTACTTTAAGGTCTCTTAGCTTTTGCTCATAAGTTGGCCATTTAGCTAATGAAATGTGGTTTTTCCCGCCTATTTCTCTCCAAAGCTCCTCTGTAATGAATGGTGCAAAAGGAGCTAACAGTCTAAGCCAAACACTAACGAAGTACTTTAACACATATGGATTTGGCTTCTCAGAGACCTCGAGATACCATTTCAGATCTTGCTCCATGATGTAAAGTGCTGTGCTTGAAGCTTCTCTAATCCTAAGGTTTTCAAGAGCTTCTGTAACAGACCTTATTCTTTTCTGCGTAATACTTAGGAGCCACTTATCAGCATATGATAGCTTATCCACGACTTCATAAACATCTTCATTATCTATGCGGTTTATTCCATATTCGCTTACGAAGTAGACAACATAGTTCTTCAGTCTTCTTAGTCTTTCGAGAATACTTAAGGCCAAATTTACGCTGAAGTCAGCATCCTGGTTTATTTCGGCCGAGACAGCAAGCAATAATCTTACAACATCTGGACCATAAAGTTTATTTGCGATTCTAAGAGGTACGATGTTTCTTAAAGATTTAGACATCTTCTTACCTTCGTAGAGTACGAATCCGTTAACAACTATTTGCCGTGGCCATAGCTTCTCAGGAAATATTGCTGCATGATTGTATATGAAGAATGTTAGATGGTTAGGTACTAGGTCTTTTCCGCTATGTCTACTATCGAGAGGATACCAGTATAGGAACTCCTTTCTCATAGCCTTTAGCACCTTAGCAGGAATTCCCGATCTTTCAGAAACCCTGTCTACATTGCCTTTTCCTAAGAACACATAGTCAAATACTTCATGTGTTAGTTTATCGGGCCCTATTTGGTACTCATTAATGTGTTTCGAAATAGTGTAGTATGCCATGTAGATTGTTGAATCGCTAAGTGACTCTATAATCCAACCAGGACTCCATGGGAGTTCTGTTCCTAAGCCTCTCTGTCTAGCGCATGCTCTTTCCCTAACCCATTCTATGGTGTATTCAAAGTCTTTACGGAATTCTTCAGGGAATATTTTCATAGATTTTAAGGCTTTTCTCGCAAGCTCCTTCCATTCGGGATTAGAGTAGTCGAGAAACCATTGGTTCTCTAAAATCTTAACTACGATTTCAGTACCGCATCTACAATACACGGGCTTATTAAGTATTTCATACATTACATCCGCTTTTCCTTGGTTTAGCAGATCTTCCTTTACCTTATCCCTAGCTTCCCTAACAGGGAGTTTAGAGTATTTTCCAGTGTTCTCTTTCATAACTCCCTTATGGTATTCTAATGAGTAAAGCTGTTTAGTGGCTTCTTCAAGTTTCCTATCTAATTGGCTTTTAATACCCATTTTTTCGACTATGTCTCTTGCAGGATACTCTGAATGACCTTCAACAGAAATTATTGAAATAGGCCGTAATTCATTAGGACTTACATTATATTTTTCGAGAACTTCTCTGTTCTCCTTTATTTCCTCCAATGCAACGTAATCGTATGGTGCATGAGCAGGCACCGACATTACAACTCCTGATGCATTATTTGGATCCACGAATCTTCCAGGTAAAATGGGTACTTTAGCTCCTGTCATAGGGTTCTTTACTCTCTTCCCTAAAAGCTCCTCTCCAAGAATTCTCTTAACCACCTTAACTTTCCTATTCTGAAATGTTAGTTTCCATGCTGCTTTAGAGCTAATGACCCATTTTTCTCCATCAACTTCTGCTAAAACGTATTCGCTTTCAGGATTAACCCATAGGTTTGTTACCCCGAAAATAGTTTCAGGCCTTAATGTGGCGCATGGGTATTTTTCTCCATCATCTCCTTCGAAAAGTATTAGAGTGAACTCACCTATCTCTGGTTCTACATCACCCTTAGTATCGTGTTGTCCTACAGGATTCTGATGTACAGGACACCATCCTACAGGATGTGTTCCCTGAGTAACATATCCTTTCTCTCTAAGCTTCTGAAACTGCCACCTAATAAATTGGCTGAATTGAGGTGTTATGCTCGTAAATTCTCTTCTCCAATCTATGCTTAATCCTAATTGCATCATAGCTTTCTTGGCATCTTCATGAAAGTATTTAGCCATACCCAATGGCGTCTTTAGCTTCTCAATATCCTCCTTAGGTATGCAGTATACATTAATGAATAAGTCTATTAGTTCTTTATCGCCTTTAGCCACAGCTTCAGCCATGGTTAAAATTGGTGTTCCAGTATAATGGAACCCCATTGGGAATAGTACGTTGTATCCCTGCATTCTCTTAAACCTAGCATAAATATCTGTTATAGTATATGTTCTTGCATGGCCTATGTGTAGTGGTGAATTAGGATAAGGAAAAGCAGCTGTTAGGAAGAACTTAGGTTTCCCCGGTTTGGGGTCAGCTTCGAATATTCTATCTTCATACCATTTTCTAAGCCATTTCTCAGATACTTCATTAAGATATTTTGCGAAATCATTTATGGGCGCTATTTCAGCCGCTGTCAAAACCTAATCCACCTATCCCCTAATCCTCCATTTCTCATACTTTTCAATTTTCTTTCTAAGCTTCTTAAAAA
>CAZGLL010000006.1:0-68632 GCA_964526225.1 uncultured Desulfurococcales archaeon
TTTTTCCTCAAAATATTTAAAACTACTTTTGCTTTACATGTTCAAAATTAAAACCATATTTCCCGAGACTATACTAAGTATAAGAAAGTATACTAAGAAGTCAAGGAGAAATCGTGAGCGTCAACATGAATACAGGCTTTACATAGAGTAAGCAAACACTAAATTTACACATATACTTTTGCAATACTACAACTTCTTACAAGCAGGCACATTAGATATTCAAGTATTAAACCCTATTCTGAATTCAACACTTCATGTTAGCTTATTTCTCAAGGGATTCTTTGATGCGGAGGGAGGACTTTACTGGAGAAAAGGACATGGATTAGAAATTAAGTTTTCAACAACACATAAGAGCTTAAAAGAAGCAACTATATATTCATTGGAAAAATTAAACATAAAATACAGCATCTACATAGATAAAAGATTTGACAGAAAACATGAGAAACCATGTTATTACGTAAGGGTTTTTGGAGATAATGCTCGAAAACTTATCGTGTTAACACATCCTTACAAACTCTTCGTAAAAGAATATATTCTAAAACATGTTGACTCATATTATAGAGAAAAACTTATGAATCTCCTAAAAAGAAGTAAACGAGTAGTGGGCGGAGCGGGTGGTCGAGGCTCCAGACCCGTAACGTACGGGTCTGCTGACCTTTAAGGGATGACTTAGGTCTGGAGCTGGGAGAGACCCGTAGGTCGGGGGTTCAAATCCCCCCGGGCCCACCACATCAACATGGCCCGGGCTCCTAAACAAACCTACCTTCTCAACACCATTAAATCGTATGAGAAATAAGTACGGATGAGAAATGGGAGGTTTTTTCAAGATAGTGCCATTATTTTATAACTTTTTCGCACCTTTCTTCTTAGGTCTAAGGTTTTTACTTTTACATCTTCTACACTTAGTTGCTCCAGGAGGATTTCTTGCACCACACTTCCTACAGATCCATACATCTAAGAGTCTTGCGGCAGCAATCCTGTATTTTACAGGATCTGTTACTGGCATTTAAAGCACTCCTCACATTAAACCTAAGCCTACATATTCTAGGCACACTATAGCTCTAGGCAAAAATTTAAGCTTTATGCTAACCGAAAGAAAGAAATAGGAGGGATAATAATTTCTTTGAAGAAACAATAAGGATAGTGTTTCAAAAGGAATTAAACGCTAACATCGTCATCGCTTTGAGGTGGTGCTAGTACGAAACTACCAATGTGCACTGTTTGTGTTAAAAGCGGAATACTCTGCCCTAGATGCCAATCCCTAGTAGACCGTGGAGAATATGACGAAGTAGATATAGAAGTTCAGAAAGCCTTATTGGAGCTGGAAGAGAAAACTCATTGGCCACAACTTAAAGACCTAATCTACCATAAGAGCTATAAAACAGACAACCTATACGTAGTCATTGTTTCAGGAAGCCTTCTCCCACCATACTTCGTAGCTAAATTTGCAAGGAAATTATCCGAGAAACTGAAGGGTAAGGTTAGAATTGTTGAAAAAACAAGTAGTCTAAAGAAAATGGCAGCACAACTACTAATACCAGCGAATGTACTGGGGGTAAATATATTATGGCTTCCAGATGGGTCATGGCAAAGCATAGTGAGAGTTTCCAAGAAAGATACAAGACTCTTACCAGCTAAGAAAGAGGATTTAGAAGAAATACTGACAAAACTTAGCGAAATGGTTGTTAAAATAAGGTTTGAATAAAAACAAAATTCACTCTCCTCTCCATCTAAATAGAGTGATTAACCATGGAAACAACATATAAGAAAAACTTTGCAAAAGACGTTAAACCCGAACTTGACGGGAAAAAAGTTATTTTAGCAGGATGGGTTCACATAAAAAGAGATCTAGGAGGCAAAAAATTCCTAATACTTAGAGACAAAACGGGAACAGCTCAACTCATATTTACAAAAGGAAAAACCTCTGAAGAACTAATAGAAACATTCTACAAGCTAACAAGAGAAAGCGTAATAAGAGTTGTAGGTGTAGTTAGGGCTTCACCTAAAGCGCCGGGTGGAGCAGAAGTTGAACCTTTAGAAATAGAAATTCTAAATCTTGCTAAAACACCTTTACCATTAGATGTTACGGGTAAGGTTCCAGCTGATTTAGATACAAGACTTAACAACAGAGTTCTCGACTTAAGAAGAAAGGAAAACCAAGCAATATTTAGAATACAAGACACGGTTCTACAAGCAATAAGAGAGAAACTTAGAGAACTAGGATTCATTGAGGTAATTACCCCAAAGATAATAGCTACTGCGACTGAAGGAGGAGCACAACTATTCCCGGTAATATATTTCGGAAAAGAGGCGTTTTTAGCGCAAAGTCCACAGCTATATAAAGAATTACTTGCAGGAGCTTTCGAAAGAGTTTTCGAAATAGGACCAGCCTATAGAGCTGAAGAATCTGATACACCATATCACCTATCAGAATTCGTATCTGTCGATATAGAAGCTGCATTCATGAACTACCATGACGTTATGAGGGTTCTAGAAGAGGTAGTAGATCATGTTCTAAGAAAAGTTATGAAGGAAAACCTTGAAGACCTAAAAATACTGAAGTATGAGGACAGGTTTCCGAAAATAAAAAGACCTGTAAAGAAAATAACGTATGATGAAGCAATAGATTTACTTCAAGAACATGGATATCCAATAGAGCGAGGCGAAGACTTAGACACTCCTTCACAGAGAAAGCTAGGAGAGATTATCGGAGAAGACTTTTACTTCATAATAGATTGGCCCACGGATTCAAGACCATTCTATACAATGCCTAAAAAGGAGAATCCGGAAAGAACAGAATCGTTCGACTTAGTTTACAGCTGGCTAGAAATAGCATCGGGAAGCACAAGAATTCACAAAAGAGACCTATTAGAGAAACAACTTAGAAAACAAGGACTAAATCCTGCCAATTTTGAATACTTCCTAAAATGGTTTGATTGGGGTATGCCCCCGCATGCAGGATGGGCGATAGGCTTAGGCAGATTTATGCTTATTCTAACAGGCGCCAAAAACATTAGAGAAGTAGTACTGTTTCCAAGAGATAAGAAGAGACTAACACCCTAAACCACATGTTCATTCTTCATTACCTCTCTAAGAAATACTGTAGCGTACATTCCCTTCTCTAAGCAGAAATACAGATGTAAGCACTTCTCTGAGCAAGCATAGGATAAGTTATGGATAATCATGGGGGACTTTCTAAACCCGCCTTTAACAGCAATATTTAGCTCTTTAATTTTAAACATTGATAATTCTACGTTCTTGCTTTCTAAAACACTTCTGAGAATATCGTAAGCCTCGCCCCTTCCCAGCTTCGACATGTAACCAACTAGTGGGAGCAGTATTTTCTCCTTAAAACCTATTTTTCTTTCTCTTAGCATTCTTTCGAAAAACCCGTTTCTAACTACAATGTCGCCTTCAATAGCAGTATTAGGTTTAATACCTTTCTCTAGTCTTAGGTTAACGTATTCGTTAAACAAGTATGCTTGAAAAGCTTCAACATAAAACTTTAAAACATGCTTAGGTAGTGCAAGTAGTGCTTCAACATAGCTTCTACCTTCAATAAGTTTTTTAAGGACAACACGTTCATAAACGAACTTCCTAGGAAAGAGCCTAAGCGCCCTTTTAGGGTCAAGTGTTTCGGAAAATACCTTTCTAGCTTCGTAAATTCGAGGATCCTCTTTAGGATAAGGATTTCCGATAAGTTCTAAAACGGCGCCAAACCAGTCTCTTCTAACTATTTTCTCACCAACCCTATGTGTATTTGGCCTAATAGTTCCAAATCTTTGATGACCAAAGTAGGGGTAAAGCCCACCTATGGAACATATCTCGCTAAGTATTCCTTCAAAAACACTGTAACATTCATTATCCGTGTTAACATCAACATCTCTTATTTTGATTAGAAAGCAATTACCCCAATTTTCACCTTTAACAATACGTTTACTACAGCATTTGAAAAAGTATAGTTTAATAGAATTATCTATGCTTAAAACGCATGGTAAAGTCTTAGGACCTTTTAAACTTATGAACTGATATGTTAACGCATTAGCGTCCTTAAGTCCTGCGAACCCTATATCATAAGCTTTAATATTTAGTCTTCTACTAATTCTTCTAATGGCTTCTAAGGAATTTACTCCTTTTTTCTCAAGAACGTAAATGTAATATTTATCGCATGATACGTTTCCCTCACATACTCTTTTAGGGGACGCCTTGAACCCTCGGAGAACTTCTTCAACAATGAAATCATCATATTTAAGCCTGGTTCTACCTCCTAAACCGCGAGTTTCTGTTTGATAATATTTTAAACCTATAATTTCCTCCGTTTCAGGAGGCTTGATCATACGTAAACAACCTAGAGGAGCTTTAGCTTGCCAGTTACTTTATCTATTTTTGAGGAATAATCTGGTCCTATTCCAACACATGTTATTGTCCCAGGTTCTAGCTGTGTTAATCCAGCATCTCTTATCAATACAGCGACAAGTCCTTCTCTAAGAGCCTCCTCGTATATTTCAAGTAACTCGTTTAAGCTGAAAACTTTAAGAACAACCTTCTTTTGCCCTTGACTAAGCCATTTCTTTGCAACTTCAGGTTTCTCATTGAGAACCCTAAAGAAACCTTCAACAGCAGCATGTGCAACTTGTATTGCAAGTTTCCCCTTACCCATTTTTAAATCTGTTCTCACTACGATGACCTGTTTTACATCAGAAACCTTCATTTTCCTTCTTACCTCCTCAACATTACTTCTCTTCCTAACTTATTCCTTTACACAACGTCAAACTTAAATAATACAGACCGTGTTTAAGCACAAGTAGTAACCGTAGTGGTGAAAGATTTGGCCTCAACTACAAGGTTGAAAATTAGTGCTGTAGGTATAACAACACCGATATGCTCAAGCTGTAAAAGATCTATCCCACCTACAGAGAAAGCAGTAAAATTCACATGCCCTAACTGCGGAATGGTGACTATCTGGAGATGCTATAGATGTAGAAAGCTTTCAGTGCCTTACAAATGCGTTAATTGTGGTTTTGAAGGTCCTTAAGGAGGTTGTTCGGGAAATGGCTAAGTTAGCTGTAGTAGTGAAGGTATTGCCTAAAGATATTAACGTTAACTTAGATGAGCTAATGAGTAAAATTAAAGAGAAATTACCTGAAAAATATGAGCTAAAAGACTATAGAAAAGAACCCATAGCTTTCGGGCTTCAAGCATTACTAATAAGTGTGATAATGCCCGAAAACGTTGAGGGAGGAACGGAAGAGCTGGAAAAAATAATAGCTGAGGTTTCAGGAGTCGGAGAGGTAAGTGTTGAATACGTTAGCAGAATTTCTTAAACCTTTTCTACACTTATTACACTCACTATTTAGACAGCTAGAAGCGTGAGACCAATCATTTAAAAACTCCCAATTCTAAGAGACATTAAAAGGGAGCAGTGTACATTCTAAATCAGAAAAAAATTAGGTGGTTCTTAAGCATGGCGGTTAACGAGAGAAGAGAGGAAGAGAGAAAAGAAGTAGTTTTGAAGGTCATGGAGGCTAAACAGAAAGATGTTGGTAGGGGAAAAGTTAGAATTGATATTAATGTTATGAAAAAACTCGGTATTGGTCCTGGGGATATTGTTGAAATTGAAGGTAGAAGGAAAACCGCTGCTATTGCCTGGCCATCCTACGCCGAAGACCAGGGACTAAACATTATAAGAATGGACGGCCTCATAAGGAAAAACGCCGGAGTAAGCATAGGAGACAAAGTAATAGTGAGGAAAGCAAAAGCAAGACCAGCAACAATGGTTAAACTAGCACCTTCCTCGTTCAGCATAACAGCTGACGCGGGATTCGCAAGCTACGTTAAAAGAAGACTCATAGACTACCCGCTAGTTGAAGGAGACACTATTCTCATACCCGTACTTGGACAAGCAATACCATTTACTGTCGTGGCAACGAAACCCTACGGAGTAGTAATAGTAACACCAGACACGAACGTTATAATCTTAGAGAAACCTGCCGAACAAGCAAGAGTCCCTAGAGTGACTTACGAAGATATAGGAGGACTGAAGCATGTTATAGAGAAAATAAGAGAACTCGTAGAACTTCCACTTAAGCATCCAGAACTTTTCAGAAGACTCGGAATAGAGCCTCCTAAGGGTGTTCTTCTCTATGGACCTCCGGGTACAGGTAAAACATTGCTTGCAAAAGCAGTAGCGAACGAAATTGGAGCGTACTTTATCGCTATTAATGGCCCTGAAATTATGAGTAAATTCTACGGAGAAAGCGAACAAAGACTAAGAGAAATTTTCGAAGAAGCTAAGAAGCACGCACCAGCAATAATATTCATAGATGAAATAGATGCGATAGCGCCTAAGAGAGACGAAGTAGTAGGTGAGGTTGAGAGAAGAGTTGTTGCACAATTGCTAGCTCTAATGGATGGGTTAGAGTCAAGAGGGGATGTAATAGTTATTGCAGCAACAAATAGGCCTCAAGCTCTCGACCCAGCGCTTAGGAGGCCAGGAAGATTCGATAGAGAAATAGAGGTTCCATTGCCCGATAAGCAGGGCAGATACGAAATACTACAAATACACACTAGGAACATGCCGCTAGCCAAAGATGTCGACCTCAAAAAGCTTGCAGAAATGACCCATGGATATACAGGAGCAGACTTAGCGGCACTATGTAGGGAAGCAGCAATGAACGCTTTAAGAAGATATTTACCGCAAATAGACTTAACAATGGATCGAATACCTCCGGAAGTACTTGAGAAAATGGAAGTTAGAATGGAAGATTTCCTAAACGCCTATAAGGAAATTGTTCCCTCAGGTCTAAGAGAAGTTTATGTTGAGGTTCCAGAAGTAAAATGGGATGATATAGGGGATCTTGAGGAGGTGAAACAACAACTAAGGGAAGCTGTTGAATGGCCTCTAAAATATCCGGAGTCGTTTAGAAGACTAGGAATTAAGCCACCTAAAGGAATTCTCCTATTTGGACCACCGGGTTGTGGTAAAACGCTGGTAGCTAAAGCAGTAGCTACTGAAAGCGGTGCAAACTTTATCTCAATTAAGGGTCCGGAGGTTCTTAGTAAGTGGGTTGGTGAATCGGAAAGAGCAATACGAGTTACCTTCAGAAGGGCTAGGCAAGCAGCACCATGCATAATATTCTTTGACGAAATAGACGCAATAGCGCCCATGAGAGGAATAGGTTTAGGAGATAGTCACGTTACTGAAAGAGTGGTTAGTCAGCTTCTCACCGAAATGGACGGTATTGAGAAGTTAGAGAATGTTGTTGTTATCGCTGCTACGAATAGACCTGACATACTAGACCCAGCACTACTAAGACCAGGAAGATTCGACAAACTAATTTACGTACCCCCACCAGACATTAAGGGCAGATACGAAATTTTCAAGGTTCACACTAGGAATATGCCTTTAGCGGAAGACGTAGACTTATGGAGGCTCGCTGAGCTAACTGAGGGATATACTGGAGCAGATATTGAAGCAGTATGTAGAGAAGCAGCTCTAATGGCTCTTAGAGAGGACATAAACGCTAAAAATGTAAAAATGAAGCACTTCCTTGAAGCATTGAAGATTATTAGACCATCGATAACTGAGGACATGGTTAAAATGTATAAGACTTGGATGGATAGAGCAAGACAAGTACTTCCACGTGGAAAAGCTCAATTAAGCACATTCGTTTAAAATACGAAAACCTTTTAATACAATTTTCAATAAACATTGTTTAGATGTAAGATTTAGTTCTTAGAACATTAGTTGGCTAAACACTGTCTAAACCTTTAATAGTGTTATATGAGATGAATCGGGAATGCCTATATGGAATCCAGAGCCCTTAGTTAACATAGTCTTAGCGTTATTGAAGGTTTCGAGAGATGGAAAGTTAAGAGAGGACGAAATACTTAGGATGCTAAAATACACTTATTCTGAAATATCTAGGAAAGAACTCCTTAAAACACTTATGCTATTAGAAATTAGGGGGCTCATTAAGGTTGTGATGGCTAAAGAGGACTTGTTAGTAGCTGAATTAGTAAAGGAAGATTGAAACGCCATATTTAGGTAAAGAGATAAAAGAGTGAAAGCTCCCTACAATACCTATGGGAGAGAGGTAGTGGGTGTAAATCTTAAAGAACTTATACCTGACCAAGCAAGGAAAACTATTGAGCTCATCGAATTAAAAGGTAAAGTCGTAAGCATAGACGGCTACAATGCGTTATACCAATTCTTAACCGCAATAAGACAGCCCGATGGAACACCATTGAGAGATAGTAAGGGAAGAATAACTAGCCACTTAAGCGGACTATTTTATAGAACAATAAATCTTTTAGAACATGGTATTAAACCTGTATATGTTTTCGACGGTAAACCCCCGGAACTTAAAGCTATGGAAATTGCTAGAAGGAAGAAAATCAAGGAGGAGGCGGTTAAAAAGTATGAAGAAGCATTGGCTAAAGGCGATTTAGAAGCTGCAAAAAGATATGCTCAAATGGCCTCTAAACTAACAGAGGACATGGTAGATGCAGCTAAGAAACTACTTACAGCAATGGGCATTCCATGGGTCCAAGCCCCCGCTGAAGGTGAAGCACAAGCTGCACATATGGCTGCTAAGGGAGATGTTTGGGCAACTGGAAGCCAAGACTACGACTCACTACTTTTCGGAGCTCCTAGGCTTGTAAGAAACCTAACAATAACTGGTAAGAGGAAGCTTCCAAGAAAAGACGTTTACGTAGAGATAAAGCCTGAGGTGATAATTTTAGACGAACTATTAAAGACTCTAGGAATAACTAGGGAGCAACTAATAGACATAGCTATCCTCTTAGGTACAGACTATAATCCTGAAGGAGTTAAGGGTATAGGTCCGAAGACAGCACTAAGATACATTAAAACATATGGTTCCCTTGAAAAAGTGCTTAAAGTAGTTAAAGCCGAGTTCCCAGTAGACCCATTAAAGATAAAGGAGTATTTCCTTAACCCTCCCGTAACAGACAATTACAAAATAGAATGGAAAGAACCTAACAAAGAAGAGGTAATCAAAATACTAGTTTACGAGTACGACTTCTCCGAAACGCGCGTTAAGAACGCGCTCAATAGATTAGAGAAAGCATATAGAGAGCACGTAAAGACGAAGCAGCTAGGATTAGATATGTGGTTTAGATAGCGGAACTATTGGTTTTCGCTCCAACCATACTCGCCAACAAGAGGGACGAAAACGCATGGCGTTACAGTTTCTCTCATAAATTCCTTAGGACCCTTCTTTTCAATAACGTACAAGTGCTGTAGATATCTTGAACCAACAGGTATCACTAACTTTCCTCCTACCTTAAGTTGTTCGAGAAGAGGCTCAGGAGGCTTAGGGGCGGCAGCAGTCACAATTATCCTGTCGTAAGGTGCTTTTTCAGGGTAACCTAATGTGCCATCACCAACTATTACTGTAACTCTATCGGAATACCCTGTTTTTTCAAGGTTCTTTTTTGCGAATTCTGCGAGTTCAGGAATTCTCTCTATCGTGTATACATGACCCTTTATTGGAGACTCTTCCGGAGCAACAACTTCCGCAATTACTGCCGCATGATATCCCGAACCCGTGCCTATCTCTAAAACATTATGACCAATGTCTAAGTCAGCTACTTCGCACATAAGCGCGACCATGTGAGGAGCACTAATTGTCTGGCCTTTAAGTATTGGAAGAGGCGAATCAACGTATGCATATTTCCTATATTCGGAGAGAACGAATTCTTCCCTAGGAACCTTAAGCATAGCTTTCTTTACTTTCTCAGAACGTATTACTCCCTCAAGCTCAAGTTGCCTTATAAGCTTCCTTCTCTCGCTAGCGAAATCTATTTCGTCAAACAAAATCTGACTCCCTAAAATACCTTATTACAACATTAACTCTTATATTTATCACGTAACATCCTTAACTTAACACGGTGTTTGCAATGAAGATTGCCATGGAAAGAATAGTTGCTTACGGGCACCCTAACGTTAAAGCAACCCATAGAACAACTTTCGAAATAACCAAGGAGTCATGGCTAACACCTAGAGGGGACTGTATAATAGGTGTAAATGCCTCGAAATCCCCTAGGGAATTCAGTAAAGAACTAAAGGATCTTCTCAAGAAAGACAACACCTTAGTCATAGTGGTTTTACTAACAGAAAACAGCTACGACTACGCACTAGGCTATGGTTCATCAAAACTCACATTAACTGATGATACGAGAAGCATTTTTAGAAAAAGCAACTTCACTTCACCAAACACTGTAGCTATATTAATGAATAAAGCCGCTAAAGACTTGAGAAAAGACCTTATAGAAGATTTAAAGAGAGGATCAAGACTTGACGTAATAATTTTAGCATTAAACCCTTACATGATGTAAGCGTCAATAACATAAAGTTTCTTTGTAGGTGAAACTTCAAGAACCCTTCTTACACCTAATATTTTAACTATTCTCCTACCATACCTTACGACTTCGCTTATAAGCTCATGCAGAGGCTCGGTTGATGTTTGAGAGAAGCGATAATAATGAATTATCCCCCCTTCATCACTTATTAGCTTGGCAGCATTTCTAATGAACATATGGGATAAGCCGGGTAAATTCATTATTATTCTATTAAATTTCTTATTAAGAAAACGTTCCGATCTAGAGGAATCAGCATGAATAGGCATAACTACCCCTTTTAACCTATTTATTTTTAAGCTTTCATTAATTGATTTAACAGCATAGGGATTTATGTCGAGAGCCACAACCTCCACACTCTTGTGCTTAGCGATAATTATGGAGAACCCTCCTATTCCAGCGAACATATCCAATATTTTTTCACTATCAGATGCAAGTTCGCTAATTCTCCTATGTTCATAGCTGAGTGAAGGATTAACGTATACTTTACCTATGTAAACGACAAATTTACAACCATGTTCAACATACAATGTTTTGTTAACATGAGCTCCTGCAATAAGTTTTAAAGGGAGAATTCTTTCTGTACCCGATGTTTCACCTACGATAGCGTAGACTGCTTTCTTATTTCTATGGAATTTTAGGAGGGCATTTCCAATTTCTTCCCAGTATTTTTCGGGAACATTGTTTAGACGTATGAGTATTACATCTCCAACTATATCGTATGAGGAAGGTAGTTTCTCATACACTTTCTGAGGCAATTTATTTACGAGGAAATCTCTGTATGTTCTAATATAGCTTCTCCTTCTCGGGCTACATTCAACAATCGCGGGGTTTATATGTGTAAGTGAGGGAGGAATTTTAGACTCCGTTAAGGGAATTAGAATATACTCTTTCTCCCTAACTATCTCGTATGAGCTATTAACTAAGCCCAACTTTCTAAGAATTTTAAGAACATATTCTCCGCACTCCTTTTTTATCTTTAAACAATACGTCATAGCATTAACCTTCTCTACTCTAAACAAATTTAAGATTCGACATATAATTGGTTTTGTGAGGTTAAGAAAGATATGGTGGCTATAGCGCTAACGTCAAGAATAGATAAAGCTGAGGCATTATCTCTAGCTAGAAAGCTAGCTTCAGAAATCATCGATGCCATAGATAAGCTATACGTAGATGTATCACTTAAGCCTCACATAGGTTTAAAACATAGTAAAGTAGAGTTCTTCGACATAGAGAATTTTGGAAGTTTAAAGGTGGATATTGCAGTAGTTATTGGCGGTGACGGTTCAATACTTAGACTACTACATTACTTTGGAGAGAAAAACCCACCATACATTTTCAGCATAAACATGGGAAGATACGGTTTCCTCTCCGAAATATCCCCTAAAAACTCAATTAACCTTCTCAAAGAAATTATTAGAGAAAATAGAAGAGTTGAAGTTGTTTATAAACCTAGAATAGTAGGTTACGTTGGAAACAAAAAGCTACCTCCTGTACTTAACGACTATGTAATTTTAGCTCCGAGATTGAAAATTGTTCATCTAAAACTTACAAAGGTAAGAACTGGGGAAACAGTGTACGACATATATGCTGATGGAATAATAGTTTCTCCAACATCCGGGTCCACAGGTTACTCCCTAAGCGCTGGCGGACCTGTTATTGATGAAGATCTTTCAGCAATAGTAACTACACCTATGAATCCTATGCAGTTAAGAGCGAGACCTGTTGTTTTCAGTATTAATGAGGAGTTAGAAGTGAAGGTACTTGATAGGGAAGTTGAAGTATATTCTGACGGATTTCTATGTTGCAAAATTGCTGAAGGTGAAGGAGTTAAAATAATGTTCTGGGATAAAGTAGGTTTCTTTAGAGAGAAAAGACAGTACTATGATAAGATAATGCGGAGAGACTATGTGTGAAAATAAGGTTCCGGTTTTAGATACAGCAGCGCTTATTACAAAAATTATTCTTCAAATACCTACTAAGCAATATACTGTAGCCGAAGTCTTAGATGAGGTCAGGGATGAGGAAAGTAGGAAAGCATTAAGAATTGCTTTGGAAGCAGGAAAGCTTTCCATAATGAAACCTAGTGAGGAATCTCTTAGGAAAGTTAGGGAAGTAGCTAGGGAAATAGGGGAATTACCGAATCTATCGAATACAGACTTGGCTGTAGCCGCTTTAGCTCTTGATTTTAAAAGTAGGGGATTAGAACCTGTAATTTACACTGACGACTACTCTCTGCAGAACCTAGCCAAAAGCTTAGGAATAGAGTTTCATCCCATAAGAACACGTGGCATAGTTGAGAAGAGAAAGTACATGGTTTATTGTCCAGCATGCGGCTATGTCGCCTCTAGCGAAAACGAGAAATCATGTCCAAGATGTGGGCATAGGCTCTCTAGAAAACCTATTTCTTAATAAGCTTCGCAATAAAGTACCCCGTAACATCATGTATATGTGGATGGAATCTCATAAAGAAATAACCTTTATCACCTAATCCCTTTGACCCGAGAGAACCATATTTCGCTTCCACAGGTTCAAACCCGTATTTTTCAACGGTCTCCTCAATTACTTCCTCATTCTCCTCTAAAGTAACAGTGCATGTTGAATAAACCAACACGCCCCCTTTCCTTAAAAGTTCATACGCTGGCTTAAAGAACTGTATCTGGTAGTTCCTTAAATCAACAATATCTTTATACCTCTTGGAATCATAGAGTTTAGGCCTAACACCCAACGATGAACACGGAGGATCAATAAGCACTCTATCCACTTTACCACGTAACGAAGGATAATCGACGTGTAAGTATCTTGAATCCGCTAAGTGAATCTCAATATTAACCTTCATTCTCTTAAACTCCCTAACCATTTTAGCAATCCTCTTTTTGGAATGGTCGAAAGCTAAAACCCTTGCTTCACCCTTGGTAAGCTGATATATGTGCGAAGCTTTCCCGCCAGGTGCAGCACACATATCAACAATTAATTCTCTTGGCTGTGGATCTAGAATTTTAGAAACCAACATTGCGGGAAAACTTTGCTCATACAATGCTCCTTCAGCGAATTCCGGAAACTCCCTAATCTTAGGAGCCCTATACTTGGAAATAACAACTTCAACAACTAATCCTCTCCTAACCTTACCTACATCTCTAGGGTCGATCCTAAAGTAGCCCCAACCAACGGGTTCTAGGAGGGGAGAAACAACAGTTACAGGAGCGTTTCTTCTAACATGTCCCACAGCCTTCAAAACCCCTGGAGCGTAAACATGAGAACCTAAATAAACGCTTTCAGCAGTTCTCTTATCAACAATAACGATACCATCCTCAATAGGTACTTTGTAGGGTCCTTCAATGGGGAAAAATACGGCTTCCTCAACGTTTTCATCGGGAAATACCTTAATTCCTCTGTTTCTTAACGACTCAATAACTTCATATCTATTCCGAATTAAAGCATTAACTCTAACATAGAGTCTTTTACCAGGTTCCCTAATGGATTTAAGAAAGGCAAGAAACTTGCTACCGTAAACTCTCTTTAAAGAACTGATTACGTCTTCATCGTATTTGAAAAATTTAAGCACTTCCATAGTTTCACAACGGAGTAGTTTAGAATTAACGTGCACATAAAGGTTTATGGGGATAATGCAATGCTTAAAATATAGTGCATGTTTGCGGGAATGGGTTCTGAAGAACTTATTTGTGTTTTTGGTGCGGGGGGTGGGATTTGAACCCACGCAGGCCTACGCCATCGGGGCCTAAGCCCGACCCCTTTGTCCTAGCTCGGGCACCCCCGCACATTCACAGATAGTGTTTATTTACTCTGCTTATAAGTTTTAACTGATAAGCTATGGTTATTTTGTTTTTGGAGCCGCCGGCGGGATTTGAACCCGCGACCACCAGCTCTCTCGGGGAGGTAGGGAGTTCATGATTACCCTACGAGGCTGGCGCTCTACCGAGCTGAGCTACGGCGGCGCTTCTGCATTTACTGTATTGGATGTTTGGGGGTTTTAAAATTATGGTTAGATTAAGGGATATAGGGGAGAAAGGAGCTATCGAGTGTATTGGTAGGTTTCTTGGCAAGGAACTTTTAGGATTAAGTGTTTTGGGGTTTAATGATGATGCGTTAGCTTTTAAGTTGAACAAGAAATACCTCATTTTAAATATCGATGGTTTCACATTTCGCTACTCTAAATATTACTGGCTTAGCTACTATGATTTAGGATGGAAAGCTTCAACCCTTGCTATAAGCGATGTTGTTGTTAAAGGAGGAATCCCTAAAGTAGTTGTTTCATCGGTAGGTTTTAAGAAGTCAGCTTCACTTAAACGCCTTAAGGAATTCGTTTTCGGACTTAGAGATTCGGCGAGACATCATGGTGCAAAATATTTAGGCGGAGACCTTAATGAAGCAGTTGACGAATGGGTTTCAACAGCATGCATAGGTTTCTCCAAAGTAAAGCCAATACCTCGGAAATCGAGGATAAAAGAAAACGATGTAGTATTAACGTACGGTGAATACGGGTTAATGGGCGCTGCTCTCCACGCCCACTACAATAGAATTGACATTAAGCCTTGGAGAAAAATTGTTGAGGCAACACGGAAACCCGTATTTCCCATGGAAACTCTAAAGTTCGTAGGCAAGTTAGGTAGGAAATGTGTTTTATCATCAATAGACAGCAGTGATGGACTTGCACAATCGCTACTTGAACTTTCGAAAATAAATAAAATAGGCTTCATAGTGGAAAATATACCAGTAGATCCTGAAGCAGTAGAGTATGCTAAAACATACGGTTTAGATTCGGAAAACATAGCACTCTATGGCGGAGAAGAATTCTACCCAATACTTGTAATTTCCAGGAAATGCCTAAACAAGCTAAGAGATATTTTAAGGGAATTTGACAGATTCAAAATAATAGGTAAAACTATAGCTTCAGTAAACGTTTATATTCGCAAAAAGGGAAGGTTAGTGAAAGTAGAAAATAGGGGATGGGAATATTTCAAGAATAAACAAAGTACTCATACTTGACGGGTACACTGATGAACCAGCGGGACTAGGTGTTCCACCATACATAGACGTTTACCCAAGATATGTTGCAGGAGCTATATGGTCTGCGAGAAAAGACGTTAAGGTAAGGTACTTAACGGTTGACGAAGCTAGAAAAATGGACTATGAATTCTTCAACGAAGCGAACAAGTACGACCTAGTAATAATGGTAGCGGGAGTTACTGTTCCAGGGAAATATCTTGGAGGAAAACCAATAACAATCAATGAGCTAAGCGAGTGGTTTAGAATAATAAGTAAACCCCTGAAAATACTTGTTGGACCGGCAGCTAAATTCGGAATAGGTATTGAAGGAGGAAAGGTTGCGGAACTACCTACGAAAATAAAGGAGAACTTCGACCTATTAGTTAAGGGAGATCCCGAAGTAGTAATACATGAAGTTATTAAGGAAGACAGCTTGGAGAAAGCAAACCCCTACGCTACGAGGAGAAGCTATAAGGAGATAGAGGAGTTCATACTTAAAGGAACACATATTGTAACTCAGCATCCGAACTATGGCAAAAACCTTATTGTAGAAATAGAAACGTACAGAGGCTGCCCAAGAGCAATTACCGGAGGTTGTTCATTCTGCATAGAACCACTATACGGCTTACCAGTATTCAGAGATCAAAGAGACATTGTGAAAGAAATAGAAGAACTCTATAAACTTGGCGTTAAATTCTTCAGAATAGGGAGGCAACCAGACATATTCGCATATAAATCAAAGGAAATCGGAGAGAAAGAATTTCCAAAACCAAATCCTGAGGAAATAGAAAAGCTGTTTAGAGGAATAAGAACTGTAGCTCCTAATTTAAGAACGCTTCACATAGACAATGTTAATCCAGGAACTGTAGCTCATAACCCTAAGGAATCATTGGAAGCAGCAAAAATAATAATTAAATACCATACACCAGGCGATGTAGCTGCTTTCGGTGTTGAATCGGTTGATCCGAGAGTTGTTAAGTTAAACAATTTAAAGGTAACTATGGAGGAGGCTTTAGAAGCTGTAAGGATAATAAATAGAGTTGGCGCTCAGAGAGGATATAATGGATTACCGGAGCTTCTACCGGGAGTAAACTTCCTCTTCGGTCTTAAAGGAGAAACAAAATACACTTATGAAATAAATTTCAAATTTCTAAAGAAAATAGTTGAAGAAGGCTTACTTGTTAGAAGAATAAATATTAGGCAGGTAATGGTTTTTCCAGCAACTAAAATGTGGAGTGTAGGTGATAGAGTAATTAGGAAACATAAAAGATATTTCAAGGCATTTAAAGAAAGAGTTAAGAGAGAAATAGAATTACCGCTAATGAGAAGACTTGTTCCCACAGGGACTATAGTAAGAGATGTTTACACAGAAAAACACATAGGCTATTTCACTTACGCTAGACCTGTAGGAAGCTACCCCTTAATGGTAAAGATTCCTGAGAAAATAACTCTCGGAGAGTTCATGAACTTTACAATAGTGGATCATGATCATAGATCGGTCTATGGGATACCTTATCCGTTAAACGTTAATAATGCATCTCTTAAACTCATTAGCTTACTACCTGGTATTACCAAGGTGGAAGCTTTAGCTATAGTTAAGAAAAGGCCTTTTAAGAGCATTGATGATTTAAGGAGAACCGTTTCAAACGAGAAAGTGTTAAAATATGTTACTATTTAGCCGAAGAAGCTTTCAAGCTTTGTTACACCGATTATTTCTTTAAAGTCAATGTTAAAAGCGTCAAGTAGTTGTTCGAAAGTGCTTTTTATTTGGTCAACATATTTGTCAACATCTATTTCATCTATTTTAGCTAATTGCACAGGCTTCACACCATATTTTGACTTAACTTTAACGTATGCTATAACGTCGCCCTTTTGAACATCAATGCCTAGTTCTTTAAGCATTTTTGCTGCTCTAACATGTTGTGGAATGGTTTTAACATAGGATTCGAGAGGTTTAGATAGAGAAACTTTGAAAGCTGCTTCATCCAATGTTAGCTCCTTATTCTTAAGCCTCTTGTAAATGTTTAGGACAATATCTTTAATTACATGCTTTACCTTTTCAAACTCAGCTTCGTCTTTAACATTTCCTATGGCACTTAATACTTCGTAAAATGCTTTCTTAATGAATTCTGGTGTGTTTCTCTTCTTGCCAACAAGACCTTTAACGTCAACTGATCCGTCAGGATATATTCCTACATAGTTCTTTTTCCTACCGGAGAACGCAATGTATCTGTATACCTTGTCTACTTCGATTTCTAAACCGAGTTCGTCTTCAACAAACTTTATGAGCTCTTCTATTTTGTCTTGAGATGGATTATGTAAGAATAAGCTATCCGTATCGCCATAGAGAACTTCTAAGCCTAGTTCTCTCGCTTTCTCTATGGTTTTCTTAATAGCGTATCTTCCTATTGCGGTAACGCTTTCAGCAGCTGGCGGACAATATAGTGGGAACGTTGAGGCTCCGAAAACACCGTATGATGCATTTATAAATACCTTCATAGCTTTTTCAACAACACTATACCATGCTCTCTCGGTCTCAGGTAGGCTCTTGTTTTTAGCTGCCTTCTTGTATATTTTAACCCTGAAGTCTCTAAGCAAACCTGTTATAACAGATGTTATCCCTTTCCTCTTCCTACACACCCAATGCTTTGTTTCAGGAATAATGTTGCTTCTACATTCAGGATGAGGGCATCTAACAGTTTCGTAGCTTAAATTCCACTTCTTAATTATGCTTGGATATAGTGATGCGAAATCTAAAACTAGAACGTTGAAGAAAACTCCCGCTGGAGGCTGTACAACTATTGCTCCAGCATATTTTTTGCCTTTAATTGTAGCTTCGGTTACAGCCTCACCCTTCATGTTTAAAATGTCTTCAGACAAAGGTATTAGGTATCCTCTCCTTCTATGTTCCCAGTAAAGCAGATTCTTTATCCAGTGAGAAACAGCATGCCTTGTTAGCTCATCCATAGATAATTTAGAAATACGCATCATCAATATTATGAGCTTCATAACTAAATTATCATCGAACGTCGTTAAATTCAATGTTAACCACGCATCTCTATAGTTGTAAGCTACTAGTTCACTGTACGTTAGTTCACTTACAACCGCTTCAAGAGCTATTTTTGAAACACCAAGTAATGCTGAAGCTATAGCATCCAATGTGAATTCCTTATATTTTCCACCAAACGCATATACTTGAATTGCTTTGATGCTGAAGAACCTGTAAAGATCTATATGGATATTTACTTTATGTCTAACCTCCTCTTCGGTCACTATAAATGGTAAGTATTTTTCAGGGAAACCTAGATTCTTAGCTCTATTTTGTAGATAAGGTAGATCGAAGTTATCGCCATTAAATGTTAAAATAACAGGGTAGCTATTTAGAATACGAAAAACTTCGGCTATTAAATGTCTTTCACTATCGAAGATTTCTACTTCAACATCTTCAGGATAGTTTGGTAGTTTATTACCGAAAACTATGCCTTCTCTTGCTAGTATAAGCACTTTTTTTAAACCATCATTTGAAACTAGTGAAACACTTATGATTTCATTTCTTGCTTTCTTAGGGTCAGGTATTCTATTTCTAGCTTCAGAAAACACTTCAATATCTACCGCTACTCTTTTCAAATCGGGCGGTGGTAGTTGGAATAGTGGAAGCCATTCCTTAGCGTACTGTTTAATTTCTTCATCAACATCTTTGAAAAGTTCCTCAACTTTCTTCTTTATTTCTTCAGATATTGATATTTTAACTGGAACTAATGATCCATTAACTATTTTGTAAAGCATCCCTGGAGTTAATTGTTTATCGTAAATGTAATTGTTATGGTATTTTATGTGAGCTTCCCAAGCTTTAGGAACGTATTCTCTAACAACACCTACAGATTTAGGATCCTTCATAACTATTTTTGTCATGTAAACTTTCCTATCATAAAGTAAATCGTACTTTTCAACTCTTTCCAAATGACTAAATGATGGATGGTTCCTTATCTTATCTATTTCACTTACCTTATCAGGAGTTAAATCAGTTAAGAAGTAAGGTAAATGACCAGTATTATCATACCATAGAAGTATTTGCTTATTTCCCGGATCATATAGTTTCAACATAGCCCTCTGGTTTTTACCATCATATTGTACTGATAAAAGATAGCATGGACCGGTATTTTTAGGAAAAACCATTTTTGGCTCTAATGATAAACGAGTATCTGATTTAGCAATTTTCTCATCACTAATGTTAGCTTTACTATTATTTTTAATTTCTACAATACTCTTCTCTAGTATTGATTCCTTAGATTTTAGAGGCTCCCTTTTAGCTTCAGCTTCTTTCTTCCTCTTCGTTTTCCCTTTCTTCTCGATTCTAAAGAAATCGTCAAGCTTTAACTGATGCCCCATTTAATTATTCCCTCATTGAATCTTAAGGAATACAGTCTGTCTCGAACTTCTCTACATTCTACTATTAATGCTAAAGCTAACTTAAAAGTGGAACCCCACATAGAAATTAACGAGCACTTAAATATCCTTAAAAACACCTCTGAAAAACTAAAAAACCACACGTAACGTTATGAATAATTTGGGGCCCGTCGCCTAGCCAGGATAGGGCGCCGGCCTGCGGAGCCGGTGGTCCGGGGTTCAAATCCCCGCGGGCCCGCCACACTTATAAACCCACAATGCTTCTTAAGGATTACTTCTTCAATGTTTCATGAACCATGTCTATTAAATGAAACTTAGTGATAGCCAGAACAGGCTTGAGAAGACCCGCTAGAGAGTCTTGCTGAGGTTCTCAGAGATAGAATCTACCTCTACGATGAAGCACTTAGAAGATACTTAGGTACGTAGCTCTCCGAGCTTTCTAGGGAACTAAGCCTTGAGTATACCAGGATTCATGTAGTTTGGGAACTAAGAGGTAGGTTTGAGCTCATATATGTATTGGTATTCTTGGTTTCGCACACATTTCTAGACGGATAATTCCGTTGCTAACCCCAGTAATCACCGTGAACATATGGGAACAGGTTGGTTCCTCGGATAAGATAGGGATCTTTACTTCGAAAGGAAGCTTTGATGAAAATAAGGCGTAATATGCAAGCGTTTATGGTAATCTATGGGTTTTGAATGCTAAGAATGTTAAGATAAAAAAAGAATTTTGCTTATTTACCTTCTTTTGTCTCTTTTTTAGCTTTTGAGGCTCTCCAAGCTCTATAAATGCCCAGCCCTAGCCCAAGCACATAGAATAGTATGATGCCTAAGATTAACATACCGATTGCTTCAGCACTTAACCCGGGCATGTTACATCACCTTCTTCTCTTTCCACTTAAAACCTGATATTACTGTTGCTGCAACTATTATTATTATGACTGTAAGTATCGATATAGGCGATACATGAGTAGTGGTGGAGAGCCCCCAACCTAGTACCGCTAACAATACTATCGGTGTTACGATTTTTATAAGCACATCATACCATGATCCAAGCTTCCATTCAGCATCGGGATTGACATGGTCTCTGAGCACCTTTAGGCCGAAGAAGTAGCCAGCTATAATTGCCTCAAGTAGCACTATCCATACAGCGTTAGTACTTCCAACCATGAAATCTACAGGATCTATAAAATCTGGTCGGAAAGCGAATAAAAGGCTTATTAAGTAGGCTAGCACAGCGACAGCTGTTACACCCTTCTTTCTCGATATACCAAACTTATCCCCAAAGGCTCTATATGTCGGCTCTATTATTGATATTAAGGATGTATACCCAGCAAGCCATAGGATTACAAAGAATATCGTGCCGAATATCGCTGTAGTGATGGGTGCACCTGGGAGGAGAGTTACTGCTGTAGGTATAGTCACAAATGCTAAACCAGCACCACCTAGTGGTACTGGAAGATCAGCAGGTGATGCAACATTCATTACATGCATTAAGTACCCTATAATACCCCATGTAGCGAATGCGAAGAAGAAGCTGTATCCACAGTTAGCAAATGATGTTATCCATGCTGAATTAGGTATTTCAGATCTAGGTGATAGGTAGCTTGCATATACGATCATTGTTGTTCCAAACACACTTAGTGTAAATAGTATCTGTCCCGCAGCATCTATTATAGCACTTCCACTGAAGGCCTGAGCAGATGGTGTTAATAGCCAATTAATACCTATGTCGCTACCAGGAAGCGTTACTCCTCTTATAACTAACACCGCTGATAGTATCCATAAGATCGGTATAGCGTATGTGCAAGCCCTCTCGATACCGCTTGCTATGCCAGCGTAGCAGGTGTACCATGCGATAAGCCAAGTTATTGTAAGTCCTATAATGACAAATGCAGGGTTAGATAGTAGCGCTTCAAATGTTGATTCTACACCCTCGACGGTTTTCCAAGCAACTGTTGCTGAGAGCCCTATGTAGTCCATTACCCAGGCTAAGACTACTGAATAATACGTGCAAATGAAGAATGTATTTATTATGGCCATCCAGCCTATAGGCTCTAAACTTTCCTTAATCTTCCTAAAGACCTTAGGTGTTGCACCTCTAAAGTAGTATCCTAACATAAACTCTAGTATCATCAATGGAATACCGAAAACTAGCAGGAATATTATGTAGGGTATTAGGAATGCACCACCGCCATTTCTATAACAGAGCCAGCTAAATCGCCAGATATTTCCTAAACCAATAGCTGAACCTATCGCAGCTAGGATGAAGCCCCTTCTCCTTTTCCAGTATTCTGCAGCGGAACTCAGTTGATATCACCTCATCTCTCCATACTCCCTTGGAGATAAAAATTTTTCTTATAAATGTTTTTTCATCAATAAAAATTTTACTATTCTCTTTTAAGACCAACCTAGTATTCTATACAAAGTAGAGAAGAAGCTGTAGGCGAGAAACCGGTTAAGGATATACTAAACATGTTAAGCTCCAAATGCTATATTTCGAGCTTGTTAACCTTCATAATGGTTAAACAATGGTAGGTTTGTACAATGGAACCCTATATTCTTGAGCTTTTACATGAATAACCATGTAGCCTCCACAACAAGTTATTTGGTTTTTAAAAATAGGATAATAGAGTTATAGTAGAATTGAGAATTCATTGATAACTTAGTTACTAATGTTAAGTTGTATTTGAAAGTTTAGCCATTTATTATTGGGTCAGTCGGTCCGTGAAATCATCACTTAATCAGCGGCGAATCCGCAATCATCCCTTAAGTTGCATTTATATTACGTGTTATCTATATTTCTTCCTCTAATTCTTCTTCGACTAATTCGATAGGTCTTGTACTAATGCCTTTTGTTGTGTCTATTACTAGCTTTTCAAGGTCTTTCTTAACGTTATCGTCAACGTATATTGTTACTAGGTAGACCCTTCTATCTATGTAGTCACTTTCAACCCATATGCTATCATAGGATATTATGTAAACTGGTATGTTGAATTTAGCATATCCATCAGGGCTTCTTTTTATACCGAACTTCATGAATCTTTGAACTTGCTCTCTTGTTAGGGGAAGTTTAAGTGCTACTTCATACTTATCCTTTATTATTATGAAATCTGAGAATTCTGGATCCCAAAGTTCAAGGGCTTTTGAAGCATACTTCTTTACGGCATCGTAAATGTTTTCTTCTTCAATAATGTTTTCCTCCACTATTTTCCCGTATTCCCCTCTAAGCACAAGTATTTTCTCCATAACTTAACCTACCCTTCTCGTTCATGTTACTTCTTAATTTTAGCTAATATTTCTTCCTTTGCCTTTTCCAAATCGGGTTTTAATTTCTCATTTAGAGGTATTTCACTAAGTACAAGTTCAACCTTACCGTCATCGTATTCAACAAAAACTTGAGGTAAAAATGTGAAACCATACTCATCCTTAGCTCCATAATGTGTTAGAAAAACGTAGTCCTCAAGCTTAATTTCGTAAGGCACTTTAAGTTCTTCTGAAAGTGTTTTGCAAAGTTTTTCAATAAATCTGTGTAATGGATGTGTTTTACTTGATACAGCAATTACTTTACTTATGCCCATAGCTTGAAACACCACTTACTTAGGGACATGGAATAACATGCTAGTATTAAAACATTTCCCAAGCATAGAGAAGGAAGGGGGTCAGAAACATCCTATTAATCATTGCTCACTCATATCCCGGATTCCTCATCATACCCCGCTATTTCTCTTAGGCACAATCTGTTTTAAACAGTTTTCCAAATATAATTTAAGGCTGGAAATGTGGTGGGGGAGATATGGTTAGAATACGTTTCGGACCCGCAGGTAAACCTGTCACATATAAGGGTTCAACAATAGGGATACCTAGGTTCTTACACGAAATAGGGCTTGACGCGTTCGAATACGAAGCTGTTAGAGGTGTTAGAATAAAGGAGGATCAAGCGAAAAAGCTAGGTGAGGAAGCTGAAAAATACGATGTAAAACTTTCGCTTCACGCTCCATACTTCATAAACTTATCAGCTTTAAAGGAGGAAACAATACGTAAAAGCAAACTGAGGTTGATTGAAGCAGCTAAAGCCGCTTCGTGGATGAAAGCATACATAGTTGTTTTCCATCCGGGGTACTATCTTAAACAAACAGAAAAGGAAGCACTAAAAAAGGCTACTAAAGCGCTTAAAGAAGTTGAAGAAGAACTAAGAAACCAAGGTATAAAAGATGTCCTTTTAGGTGCTGAAACAACAGGGAAAAAATCTGAACTAGGTAGCTTAGAAGAAGTAGTAAAAATGTCTCAAGAAGTAGATATTGTAGTTCCAGTTATTGACTGGGCACACATACATGCTAGATCGGTAGGGTCTTTTATAACAACTGTAGACGACGTCATCAAGGTTATTGAGTACGTTGAGAAAAATGTTGGAGAAAAAGCTCTTAAACCAATGCATATGCATTTTTCAAAAATAATGTTTAAAGAATATGGCGAAAAAGAACATGTTGTTCTCTCAGACAAAAACTACGGACCCGATTTCGAAATAGTATGTGAAGGAATACTCGAAGTAGGTATAGACGCAGTAATAATATCAGAAAGCCCCATTCTTGAGCAAGACGCATTACTTATGAAGAAAATATGTAGTGAAATCATGAATAGGAGGAAATAGCTTGCTAACTAAACTAAGAGAAGTCGTTGCTGAGAAAATAACCTATCCTATTGCTAGGAAAATAGCTGCACTAAATATTTCACCAAATACCATAACGGTAGTAGGATTCGTAATATCAACAACATATCTTCCCTTAATAGCATATGGAAAACCATTACTAGCATTGTTTGTCATCGCCCTTTCAGGAAGCATGGACATCTTAGATGGAGCAGTAGCAAAAATTACGGGTAAAACATCAAAGCTAGGATCGTTTCTTGATTCAACACTTGATAGAATTGAAGACATCATATTTATTTTCGGGCTGAGATTTCTCAAAATAGATGAGTTGCTCATATACTCTTTCTTAGCATTATCATTAATGATAAGCTATATGCGTGCTAAAGGGGAATCCTTGGGCTTAAAAGTTGAGGGAAGAGGTATTGTTGAAAGAGCTGAAAGAATTATTCTAATAATGACAATAATACTGTTTTCAATGATATCGTTCAATATAGCATTAGCGATAATGTACTTAGCTGTAATTTTAAGTTTAATTTCGTTTATTCAAAGATTTTACTTTATAACTAAGTTTCTAAGACGAGAATAAATGAAATACACAAGAAAAACTATTGTGTGGGAAGCAAGATAGCTTCTCCAACCAACACTTACATTCAAAACATTAGATGCTAAATCAGATATTTCCTTAAAGAAGTCTTTAGGTACATCACGATGCCCTCCAAAGAGAACTATGATCTTATGTGGCATCTCACGTAACAGTTTGGTTTTATCAACTTTACATATGTCTACACCGTTCTCCGTTAAGTGAAGCACAAGATTATCTTTAACGTGTTGAAGCACTTCTTCTAAACAGGTCTTGACAAGCCCTTCATGCTTTATAAGATAAAGTAGAAGGGTGTATTCGTTCCGAACATGTACTTTAGGGATATGCTCAATATTTATTCGAAAAACCTTGTATTCTGCTTTTTCACGAAAGACAACATAAACCATGTTGTTTATAATGTCCCCAATAGAAGATTTCTTCAGCCAGATGAGTTCTAGAACGGTTCTAGCTACAATATCGAATCTTCTTGAATCAGATGAGTACGATTTAAAAGAGAAGTTTAAATTGTAGCTTTTATCATCAGCAATTATTGGTGTGATCATTTTATATTTGTACAGATGGTTTTTTCTTTCTCTCCTCTTCAGCTCTTACCTTAACTATACCTAAATATATTGCACATGAAACACAATAATACTTCTTTATAGGGTATCTCATAATTATTGCTCCTTTCTTCTCAAGCTCTCTAGCTAATTGCGGATCAACAGGACTATACCATCTAGTAACAACTATTGCCTTATCTTCAGGAACCCATCTACCGCATGAATCACACTGTACAAGCTCTACTCTCCCTTTAGCTCCCTTAGCTCTACCTCGACTCTTCCTCTTCTTAGGCATTTTCTACCCCAGAATTCTTGCTAAAGTTTCTACTGCAACAACGCATTTTTATATTTTATCTACCCGAATAGCTAATATGTTTTAGCTAAACGTATTTTCGTTTTTGCCCCTTTTTCACAAACAGGACACTTCGCACCTTCTACATTAACTTCTTCTAAGAAGTTCACAGGGGAACCTAGTGTTTTTGCTTCCAACACTTCTTCAAGACGTAAACCGCATTCCTCCATGCCGCACCATGGAAGCTCGACTATTCCCTTATTTTCCTTTAAAATGTTCCTTGCTTCATCAATTGTTTCTGCTTCTCTGACTTTATCTTTAAACCAACTCCAAGCTCTCTTCTTAAGCTTCTCCTCGAAAAGTACCATAGCGTTTAGAATTTCATTTACTAAATGCTCTAACTTAACAATTTTTCTAACTCTATCTATTCTATCAACTAGTGTAACTGTTTTATCTTTAACTTCTCTTTTCCCTATTTCCAATCGTAAAGGAACACCTCTCATTTCCCAGTCGTAGAATTTGTAGCCAGGAGTTACGTCTTCGCGAGTATCCACTTCTACACGTATACCTTCTTTCCTAAGATCTTCAACAATTTTCTCAGCATAGTTTAGAACTTCCCTCTTGATTTCGGGAGTAAATATCGGGATAACAATCACTTGTATAGGGGCGAATTTTGGAGGCAAAATAAGTCCTAAGTCGTCACCATGAATTGATATTAGAGCAGCAATAACTCTTTCAGAAATACCGTAAGATGTTTGCCATCCATAATCAACTGTTTCATCGGCTAACTGTATTCTTACTTCGAAGACTTTGGTGAAGTTTTGCCCTAAATTATGCACTGTACCTATCTGTAAAACCTTGCCATCAGGCATTACAGTATCAAAGGCTATAGTGTAAAGTGCTCCAGCAAACTTATCCCAATCAGGTCTCTTGGAAACAATGAAAGGTATGCCTAGGGTTTCAAAGAATTTCCTATAAATATTTACTGCCTCAATAACCTGTTTCTCAGCTGATTCGAAGGATTCATGAAGAGTATGGGCTTCTTTAAACGTAGTTACTTCCCTAACTCTTATCATAGGACGTGTTGCTTTAGTTTCATATCTAAAAATACTCACTACCTGATATAGCTTCTTAGGTAATTGCTTATACGATTTAAACCAGTAGCTTTCATAGAGAGAAATTACTGTTTCACTTGTAGGTCTCAATGCAAGTTTTACATCAAGGTCTTCCTGACCACCCTTGGTAACCCAATATACTTCACCTCTAAATCCCTTAATATGCTCCTTCTCCTTAGATAAGAGATCTTCAGGTATTAGGAGAGGCATAAGAATTTCTTCATGGCCTGTTTCGTCCAGAAGCTTTCTCATGGTCTCAATAACATACTTTCTAATTTTGAAACCATACGGTAACCAGACTCCACATCCTTTAACAGGATATCTTCCGTAATCGTAGATTTCCGCTTGCTCAATAATGTTGTCAAACCATCTCGGAAATGTTTGTCCTTCCTTTTTAACCCTCGTTTTCATCATGTTAAACCCACATCCTCTAACGCACTTACATTATAATGTTTCATAAAGTAAAGCGTTTTTAATGCTTTAATATTTTTCTTGCATAGACAATGTAGCCTGTATGAACAATAGCCCACGTATTTGGCCTTACCTCTCCAGGAACAGTTTTGTACTGACGAACCATAGTATCGAATGCTTTAATGCTTACAAAACCCTTATGCTCTCTAAGCTTAGCTATTGTCTTAGATAGCTGCTCTATTGTAGGTATAAAAATAACTAAAGATCCTGCGGGTTTCAGAGCTTCATAAGCAACATCTATAAGCTCCCAAGGCGTTGGTAAGTCGTAAAACACTGCATCAACATTCCTTTCATCTATACTGTCTCTAACGTCCTTATTCTTGAATACAACATAGTCTTTTAAACCAGCAAGCTCAACATTTCTCATAGCTACTTCAAGAAATTCCTTTCTAACTTCGTAAGTGTAAACTTTACCGTTAGGCTTAACGAAATTAGCAAGAGTTGCTGTTAACACGCCACTTCCAGTTCCTGCCTCAACAACTATAGATCCAGATGATATTCCTGAAATAAAAACTATGAATGAGAGATCCTTAGGGTAAATTATTTGCGTTATTCTTCTAAATTTCTCAATATAATCTGATAGTAGAGGCTTGAGAATGTACACTTTAAATCCAAGATTTGTTTTAACAAATGAACCGTAAGGCTTCCCTATTACATCGCTGAACATTACATAGCCTTTATCACTATCTAGCCTTCCACCACTCCTTACCTTAACAAGGAACTTCCTGTTCTCATCAAAATATAGTAGTACTATGTCGCCCTCCTTAACGATGTCACACATTTCTTCCATCCTTACGGCTCAGCTCTGGTGTCACACATCACCAACTCAGTATTACCAACCTTCCTCATAGCCACTAGTATGATTTAGAAATAGTCCTATATAAGTTGAGTTTAAAAACACTTTAATGAGTAAATTATTGGACTAAAGGAAGCAGCAGGGTGAAAAAAGAATGGAATATCTTATGTCGATTAAGCCTAAGTTCGCATATCAAATATTTACTGGGAAGAAGAAATTTGAGCTTAGAAGATATGTAGGTGTAGATATCAAGGAAGGATCAAAAATAATACTCTACGTTTCAGGAAATGTAAGAGCAATAATGGGAGAATTTACCGTAGGAAGAGTGATTAAGGGTTCAGCACTTTATGTATGGAATAAGGCATTAGAGTATGGAGATGTAGGCCTAGATGAGGATGATTGGCCATACATTAAGGGGTCAAAAATAGCGTTAGCCATCGAAGTGCGTGAACCTAAAGTGTATAGAAGATCTCTTATACTTAGCGAAATAAGGAAAATAATACCTAACTTCATGCCTCCACTAAGCTATAGAGTACTTTACATGAATGAACCATTACATATGATTATAGAAAAACTTAGAACCCTTTAAACTCAAGTTTTCAAAAAACCAACCAGATTAACTTAAATAGGTATCTTCGACCTCTTCGCTCTAAACCCTGAGAATAAGTATTCTTCTCCTCTAAGCCATAGCTCCTTCCTTAACAAGTCTCTTACAGCTATCCTTATTACTTCACTTCGTGACGAATACCTTCCTATCTTAACTAATTCATCAAGTCCTTCAATGTATGTTTCAGGCATTTTAACTGTAACAAGCCTCACAGTAACTCACCGTTAGCTATCCTTGGTATCTATTTGCTTTTAAAACCTAACTATCAGTAATACTGAAACGTAATACTGGCAATAATATAGTCTTATATAGCACTGTGAATATTATAACGGAGAGAGGGAGGGAAGAATAGATGGGTGGAGTTCATAAGAAACCCATTTCAGCTATGGAGAAAAGAACTAGAAGAATGTTAGAGGAGAAGAAGAAAACGCAGTCCAAACCGCTATCTGAAACTGAAAAGAGAGAACGCTCAGTAATAGTAACTCCTGAATTATATAAGGCTGTTGAAAAGGAAATAAGAAATTACAAAGTAATAACACCATATCTGATAATGTCTAAATTCGACATAACATATGGGAATGCGAAACGTGTGCTTAGCCAATTAGCCAAAAAAGGTATAATTAGAGAAGTTTCCAGGAACAGAAGAGTAATAGTCTATTTACCTGCTGCTTAAATTCCAAAAATAGTTTTAAGAGATAAAGTAATATATTCGGAATTTTAAACCTACACTTCTATGTTTAAGAAGTCAGGAATAGTCTCAATATTTAGTATGGGAATAGCTACCCATCCGGGTCTTGTTCCTTCAGAGAGTTCCACTTTCTCCCCTGCTTCATCACTCCTTATTAGGATGTAGTTTTTACCGCTATGCTTCAATACATCATTGACAACGCAGTAGTATAGTAACGGTAATCCATAGTACTTGTAATAGTCACGAAAGACCGCTAATAACCCATAAACCACTTTATTTTCTTTCCTAAACCTGATAACGTAAGGTGCTTGTCCTAAACTAGCAAGTGACATTGCAAACCGTGCTATATCGTTTAATGAGGAAACTTTTATGCCAACAACTTTTTCGATACTGTATTTTTCTTCCATTAAGAAACACCTACAAACCATAATTGTTTAGGCTTCTAAGTTGTAGTAGGACTTAAAATAAATTTCTTTTAAGAAGAATTAAAATATTTGCTTACCTATCTTCCATACTTCATAATTTTTGCTAATTCCCTGTATGCTTCGGCTAAGACATTATTGCTAACGCTACTTAAATTAACGACATCCATATCGCTATAGACGTTATTAAGATCCCAATATATTATTTTCTCCTCACTAACTGCTTCCTTCATTATTCCGGCAGGTGAAACTATAAGAGATGGTGTGGTATAGAACACTTCCCCATGGTACTCAACGATTCCTCCGCATAAAATAACAGGAGATGATGTTTCTATAGCCCTAGCTAAAGCCAATGATTTAACAAGTAAGTGAGAATCTCCTTTTCTAAGTCTCCTCTTAAAGAATGCTACAAAAAACTCTGCACCCCACGCTTTTTGTAGCTTAGCATACTCAGGTGCTAATAGATCAGTATCTATAAGAACACCTACACCATGTTTCTGAACCGTTAAGTCATTATTCTGAACCCTGCCAGGCGAAAGACCTAATGCTGCTTCCTCTTTAGAAATAGTTACTTTTCTAACCTTGCCCTTAATTCTACCATCTGGAGTTATAAGCAAAGAGGTCATGAAAAGTTTTGGTCCAGCTCTTTCAAGAATTCCTCCAACCATAATGTATATCGCATGTTCCTCAGCTATTTTAACGAGAGATTCAATAGCGTTTGAAGGTATTCGTCCAGCGTAGCTCCTAACTATAGCCTTTATTCTATTGAGTTGATAAATCCCTATTAAATCTGAAATGTTCATTAGCGGAGATATGCAAAGTAATGTAGCATCTCTTCTACGGGCTTCATCAGCAGCATTGTTCACTTTTACAGTGTTGTACCTTCTAGCTAAAATCTTGTTTCTGTAATGGTAAACAGCTATTTTCACTTAACACACCCCTTCTCTTACGGAATAGACTTTATTTCTTCATAGAGTTCATCTAACACGTCTACGTAGTTTCTTTTGCCTTCTTCAATTTCGTCCATTATTTTCTCAAGCATTGCTGTCCGTTCCTCTGAAATTAACTGGAAATAGTTACGTGAAAGATATGTATAAACTTTAACGCCAAGATCAGTAGGTATCAGCTTCTTCGTCTTCTTTGATTCGATAACGTAATTTCTTTGAAGTAGCGTTTGTATTATTTTAGCGTAAGTTGAAGGTCTACCTATTCCTCTCTCCTTCATAAGCTTCACTACATCACCTTGAGTGAAGAGGTGAACCTTGGGTTTCTCGATAATTTCAACTTTACTATAATACTTTCCGGTATCTAATTTCTTCTCTACTTGAATTATAGGGTATATTTCCAGGAAACCTGGTTCAACTATTCCAACTATTCTTTCTAACTCTTTTTTCACACCTAGCACATTAACTTCTACTTTCTGCTTAATCACTTTAGCTTCAACCATCTGACTTGCTATGAACCGTTTAAATATTAAATCATACAGTTTTATGTGATTCTTAGTTAAAGGCTTAATTGGTGTAATTATTCCTTCATTTATGAGCTTAAGTAATCTTTCCGCATCAATAGGTCTAGTCGGCCTTATGCATTCATGAGCTCCTCCAACACCCCAACTTCTAGGTTTATACAGTTTTGAAGATTCAGCGCCGAATGTATCTTCTAAATAGGCCTTTGCAACATATTGTCCAAATGTTGAAACTCTTACACTATCTGTTCTATGATACGTTATGAAGCCTTGTTCAAAAAGATCCTGTGCCAACTGCATTATTTCGTTAGCGCCAAGCCTTAGCTCACGTGATGCTTCAGTTAGCATAGTGTCCGTTGTAAATGGCGGAGGCGGAGAAATAGTTACTTCCTCCACTCCCTTATCAACAATTTCTAACGCCACTTTTTCCTCAGGCTTTTCTACTTTAAGCTCTGATAGGGGTATTTCAAGCTTCAAAATGTTATCGACACTTATGATAGCATATTTTTCCCTCTCCTCTTTCCATTTTTTGTGTTGTTTTATTATCCATCCTAGTACTGGTGTTTGTACTCTTCCTGCTGATAGCCAGTGTTTTCCGAAAACACTCCAAAGCCTCCTCGAAAGTTCAAAACCAATCCAACGATCCTCAACACGCCTAACAACCTGAGCCTCAACGAGATATCTATTGAATTCCCTAGGATTATCTAGGGCCTCAGTTATTGCTCTCTTCGTTACCTCATGAAACTCTATTCTCATAAGTTTTTTCGCATAAGGTCTTAAATGAACCGCTATGTCCCAACCTATTTTTTCACCTTCAGTATCCGGATCTGTTCCTATAAGTACAAGGTCTACTTCCTCAGTTAATTCCTTAATGAAATTTATTGTTTCAAGAGAATCCCTTATATTTCTACTTCCACATTTAGGACAAACTTTGCCTTTTTCTTCAACATATTCTGTGAATTGATATCCGCAGTCTAAACATTTCTTAATAGTGTCATATACTGGAAGGTATGCGTCAACGTAATGGTCTCTCGGAACATATACTCCATGGAAACCTGGCGTTATGGCTAAATCGAAAACATGACCTCCAGTAGCGGTTATCATTAGCAAGTACTTGCCTGTAGTTATTTCGTATACTTTAAGATTACCCTTACGTCTAATAGTTGGTTTCCCGAAGAAATTAGCTATTGTCCTTGCCTTATTAGGTGATTCAACTACTAAGAGCACTGTTTTGAACCACTCCCTAGCTTTTTCCACCTTAACTTTGCCTTCACGTACGGCTTTAACAAGCTCCCTATCTTTATTTATTTCCTCAAGAATCTTCGATAACTCTAAGAAGTTAAAATCTACGAACTCTGCTTCCTCAATAGTCCATTTCAACCTTCTACTTAAACCGAAGAATAATCTTTCGTCGTCAACTACAACTACTGATAAACCCTTAGTTATACCTCCAACAAACATTCTCGAAGTTCTTCCGCTAGCTTGAATATATGTCATAACATCAGGCACTAAAATGAACATTCTACCTTCTTCTTCTATGACAGCTATTTCTTTAAGCTCCCTTATTTTCTGCTTTATTTCAGGATCTTCCATAAGTTTTCTCGCGTACTGCAATGCCTCAGAAAATACTTTTTCAACATCTGTTTCAGGCTTCTTACCTTGGCGTAATTTTTCTGTGAGCTCCGCTATTGCAGCTTGCGGTGCAACTGCAAGATACTTTCTTATTTTAACTATTAGTCTGTCTATAGTTTCTCTTTCGCTTCTTTCACCGATAACTTCTCGTACTATTATAAGAGCCCTTAGAATATTTAGTGGATGAGGATCCTCTAGTTTAGTACTGAACTTGAATCTTGGTATTCCTGCGAAAACAGCGTATCTTACTGCTTCCGGTAAGTCAAGACCTCTCACCATTACTCCGTAGTATGTTGCAACACCTACTAGAACATCAACTTCTCCTTTGGAAAATTCTTCAAGAGCCTTAATTTCTTTAGAAGTAAAGACTTTAGCTACAACACCGTTTTCACATAGTTTCTTAGCTAAGTACTCTGCATATTCAACACCTTTATCTACAGGTACGAAAATAAGCCCTCCTTTACCTAAAAGCTTCACTATTCTTACAACTTCATTTTCGATAGTGTCTTTAGGCCTAACATAAGAATCAATAATTGCTCTTAAGAACTCCGATCTTGTACCTACTTCGAAACCTAGAAGTTCTCTGAAGAGCTTAACACGTAAGCCTCTAGGTCTACCTGTAGCGCTAGAAACTATCAGTATAGTCTTCGTTTTCTTAGAAATATTTTCAACTAATTTTTGAAGTTTCCTAATCTCTTTACTAAGTTTAATGTATTCTTCGCTTCCAGCTTTCAAAGTTGAAATTCTACGTTTAGCTCTAATAAGTTTAAATGTTAACTCTATATCCTCCTGAGTGAAACCCATTATCATAAGTATCCTATCTACGTTCTTAGAACTCTTCAATATCGCGTCAACATCGTCCACAACTATGAACTTAAACTTTTTACCTAAAAGTTTCTCATAATGTGATGTTAGAAATCTTGATGTTGTTACTAATATGTGAAATTCTCCATTAACTATTTTCTCCAACGCTTCTTTTTTACTTTTAGAACTAAGTTTTGCATGATAAGCTACGACACTTATTTTAGCGTTTAATTTTTCTACAAATTCTTTAAGCCTATCGTAGACCTGTACTACTAAAGGTGTCGTTGGCAATATTATGTATGATTTTTGGTTTTTTAAGGCAAAGTATATCGACATTACCATTGCGAAAGCTGTTTTCCCAACACCTGTTGGCGCTACTATTGAGAAGCTTTGCCCCTTAAGAACTCTTTTAGCCCATGTTTCCTGAGCATTCCACATCCTATTTCCTATGAGTTTTTCAAATAACTTGTTTATTTCATTAAGTTCGGAAATGAGATTTTTCAGTAAACGTAAATTACGTAGTTTACTAAGTTTCTCAGTTAACTCTATCACTTTCTCATGGGTTGGCTCTTTCATCAGCGCTAAAGCGTCAGTAACGTGTAAGGGTAAGCATTTTTCGCATGGTAGCATATGTTGTAGACGTAGGTCCGAAATTTCGCCTCCGCAGTTAATGCATCCGTACCTGTATATTCCATGAGGAACTTCTATCAAGCCCTATTTCACCGAGTATTCCATGTTTCTATAATAGTTTGCCTTCCGCACCTAATATGTAATATGCTTCCTACTTAAAAGTCTAAGTTTAGCAAGAAAACAGTATTGCTAAATTTAAGGAGGGAAAAATTTAAACATGCTCTTCGAAAACACCTGTCCTTGTAATCTTAAGTACTTTGTTCGGGTACACTATTATGCCTTTATCTGTTATTTCAAATGGATGCCTTCTCATACTGTGAGATGTTCCACGCATCTTCCATACTATGAGCGACCTCTTTAACTCACCGCCTATTTCGTCTAGATCAAGCCTTATTATACCGTCTGCTGCATGCTCCACACCTGGTCCGCCAAATCCTCTTTCAGTAACTGAGACTTGTGAAACAAGTATTGATGTTACTCCTAGGCCGGAGAGCACTCTCTTAAGCTGCATTACAATATTCCTAGCGACTGCAGGCTTCGTTAAATACAGTGTTGAAACAGAGTCTATCACGCCTCTAACGGCTCCCACATCCCTAATGGCTTCTTTAAGTACGTCTACAAGGCTCATAACATCTGTTGGATCTCTAACAACGTATCTTTCTCTCTTAGCTGCCTCACCTATGCCACCAGTAAAAGCATCGACCATCGCAAAAAGCCCTTTTTCCTCATATTTCCTAACATCCCATCCGAACTGCGACATGTTTATTCTTACTTGTACAGGATGCTCCTCTAGTGCCACGAAAACTCCTGGTTCGCCATTTAATAAACCATAATATAGATACTGTTGCCCGAAAATGCTTTTACCAGTGCCTGGACCTCCCGAGAGAAGTACTACGTTTCTTTTAGGTATTCCACCGTGAAGTACTTCGTCCATTCCGGGAATTCCTGTTTTAACTCTCTCTATAGGCATGTCTAAGCCACCGAAACTTGTTCTCTTTTTAAAGATAAATAAGTTTATCTAAAATTTTAGTATCCCAACAATACGTTATAATATGGATGCTTTACTTAAAAGTTTAATAAGAGCATAAATAGTATCTAGTTAAGGACAATTAAGTGAGGTGAATGTAGGAAATGTCCGAAGAAGTAAAGTTGCAAGTCGTTGAAGCTAAGCCGCGAGATAGAGGAAGGAAGATAGCTAGAATAAGTAGAGCAGACATGAAAGCACTAGGTGTAGTGCCGGGAGATTTCATTGAAATTGAAGGACCTAAAGGTTCAGCAATATGCCAAGTATGGCCAGCTTATCCCCGAGATGAAGGACAAAGCATAATTAGGATAGATGATATAATTCGTTCATCAATAGGTGTGACCATAGGAGACTTTGTAACCGTTAGAAGAGCTAAAGATGTAAAACCTGCAACAAGAGTTGTTATCGCACCTACAGAACCCATACGTTTTTCACCTGAATTTATAGATTATGTTAAGAACTCATTAATTGGTAGGCCTGTTTCAAGAGGAGAAGTTATTACAATCCCTGTATTCAATGTAGCGATAAGATTCGTAGTAACATCAACACAGCCGACACCACATGTTTACATAACTCAGGAAACCGAGCTACACATTAGAGAGGAACCTGTCAAGGAGGAAGCATTGAGAGGTGTACCTAAAGTAACATGGGAGGACATTGGAGATTTAGAGGAAGCTAAAGAGAAAATAAGGGAGATGATAGAGCTCCCACTTAAACATCCAGAGCTCTTTAAACACTTAGGTATCGAGCCTCCTAAGGGTGTTCTTCTCTATGGACCTCCGGGTACAGGTAAAACATTGCTTGCAAAAGCAGTAGCGAACGAAATTGGAGCGTACTTTATCGCTATTAATGGCCCTGAAATTATGAGTAAATTCTACGGAGAAAGCGAACAAAGACTAAGAGAAGTGTTTAAGGAGGCTGAGGAAAATTCTCCAGCAATAATATTCATAGACGAAATAGACTCTATCGCTCCAAGAAGAGAGGAAGTAACAGGTGAGGTTGAAAAGAGAGTTGTTGCTCAACTACTAGCTCTAATGGATGGATTAAAGGAGAGAGGAAAAGTCATAGTTATTGGCGCTACCAATAGACCCGATGCTATAGACCCTGCACTTAGAAGGCCTGGAAGATTCGATAGAGAAATAGAAATTAGACCTCCGGATAAGCGTGGTAGGAAGGAAATACTTCAAGTACACACTAGGAACATGCCATTAGCAGAAGATGTTAATCTGGATGAAATTGCTGAACTAACTCACGGGTATACAGGAGCGGACCTAGCAGCATTATGTAAGGAAGCCGCAATGGCTGCTTTAAGAAGGTTTATTAGAAGCCAAAAAGTTGATCTATCGAAACCTATACCGCCAGAGATCCTTAAGAACCTTAAAGTTACTAGGAAAGACTTCTTAGAGGCAATGAAGTTTATTCAGCCAACACTTCTAAGAGAAGTATTTGTCGAAGTACCGGAGGTTCATTGGGACGACATCGGAGACTTAGAGGATGTAAAACAGGAACTAAGGGAAGCTGTTGAATGGCCTCTTAAACATCCAGAAGTATTTAAGAAAATGGGTATTAGACCGCCTAAAGGCATTCTATTATTTGGCCCTCCCGGATGCGGTAAAACATTGCTTGCAAAAGCAGTAGCTACAGAGAGCGAAGCAAACTTTATCTCAATTAAGGGTCCGGAGGTTCTTAGTAAGTGGGTTGGTGAATCGGAAAGAGCAATACGAGTTACCTTCAGAAGGGCTAGGCAAGCAGCACCATGCATAATATTCTTTGACGAAATAGACGCAATAGCGCCCATGAGAGGAATAGGTTTAGGAGATAGTCACGTTACTGAAAGAGTGGTTAGTCAGCTTCTCACCGAAATGGACGGTATTGAGAAGTTAGAGAATGTTGTTGTTATCGCTGCTACGAATAGACCTGACATACTAGACCCAGCACTACTAAGACCAGGAAGATTCGACAGAATAATCTACGTACCCCCACCTGATGTTAAAGGAAGGCTCGAAATATTCAAAGTACATACTAAGAAGATGCCTTTAGCAGAAGATGTCAATCTCCAGAAACTAGCCGAGCTAACTGAGGGATATACTGGAGCAGATATTGAGGCAGTATGTAGAGAAGCAGCGATGATTGCTTTAAGGGAAAAGTTTGAACCAAGACCTGTTGAAATGAAGCACTTCCTTAAGGCATTAAAGAAGATACCTCCAAGCTTAAGAAGAGAGGACATCGAAAGATATAGAGAACTAGCTTACGAACTTAAACGGTCAACACTAGGCCAACAAACATTCATTTGATAACTTAAACTTTTACCTACTTCAATAATTACTTCAAATAATCACAGCAAAAACCAAAGTTTAAACCGGATATAATGTTCTCCCGAGGAGCAATGGATATGTCCAAAACGAGAAAGAATGCATCGTTAACACTAAGCAGGTATGTTCCAGCATCATATGTTAAGCTCCTTAGAAAGCTTAAAAACTCGCTGAATGAAGCTTTTAGACTTAATCATAGGAGAATGATTGTTCTTTCAGGTTCCGATTTTGAGAAACAAGCGTATGTTCTTGTTAAAACAATTTTAACTTTCTATAAGTTCTGGAAATCTACGGTGAAAACATATCCGAAAATAGCATATTTCCTACATAAAGACATGCCTAAGGAGAGAAAGAAATCTGAAATAGTTTTAGAAATTCTTAAAGCGAAAACGAAGAAACTAGGTTTAGAGCTTGTAGATTATAAAGATACGGAAGAGTACTTAGGCACAACATATGACATGCTGATTTTGGATCTAACATCTAATCTCAAACCTAATGATATAGGTAGGTTAATCGGCATAGTTAGAGGAGGAGGACTTATAGTTCTCTTAATACCCGAGTGGGATGAGTGGGAAAAAACACTTACACTATTTCAAAGGGAACTAGCTACCCCTCAACATCCTGAAAATGAGGTTAGACAAATCTTTAAGAAATGGTTTAAGAGGAAACTTTTAGAACATAACGGGATATTTGTTTACAATGTTGATAAAAGAAAAACAATTAAAACACTAAAGGAGGAAAGCCATGAGAATTTGCTAAACGAAATTAAAGAGAGAACTTTGAAAATACCTGAGAAAACAGTTTATCCGAAAGAACTTTATCACCTAGCGTTAACACAGGATCAAGTAAATGTTCTTAAGTTGACGGAGAAGTTTGTGGAAAAACCTCGAGGTAAGAAGCTTGTTTTAGTTCTAACAGCTAATAGAGGGCGCGGAAAGTCTTGTGCATTAGGTATTGCTGTTGCAGGATTTATAAATGAACTTAAAAAAGTTAAAAACCGTGTTAGAGTTTTAGTGACCGCACCTAAGCCAACTAACGTTCAGTCATTTATGATGCTTCTTATGAAGTCTCTGGATAAACTGAAATTAAAATATAAAGTTATTGAGAGAAGAAGAAAAATAATTGAAGTGAAGGGTGAAAAATTTAGCGTCGAATATTGGGAACCAATAAATATTCCAAAGATGAAAGCTGATTTAGTTGTGGTAGATGAAGCAGCAGGATTGCAAGTCCCGATGCTACTGAAAATATGGAAAGCACATAAGAGAACAATGTTTTCAAGTACAATACATGGTTACGAAGGGGCTGGAAGAGGATTCTCCATAAGGTTCTTAAAGTATGTTAAGAATGATCCAAAAACAGATCTCATAGAATACGAAATGGTAGAGCCTATAAGATATTCAGAAAACGATCCTATAGAGAAATGGCAGTTCGATACATTACTGCTTAATGCTGAACCTGAAAAACTAACCCTAGAGGACCTCAAGCATATTGAAGAAGGCCGTCTAGTATATGTTAAACCCGATCTTGAAGAATGGTTTTCTAAAGAAGGCGAATACTTGTTAAGACAGTTTTTCGGAATATACGTGCTAGCTCATTACAGGAATGAACCTGACGATCTAGGAATGATGGCTGATGCTCCACATCACACTATAAGGGCTGTAATGCTTCCTTCAGGAAAAATCGTATGTTCAATGCAGCTTGCAGAGGAAGGTCCCATACCCGAGGATATGGTCGATGACCTGCTAAGAGGTGGTAGAATACCAGGGAACATTATTCCAGATAGAGTCCTTAAACATGTTAGAATAAGGGAATTTAGCAAAACAATTGGTTGGAGAATTGTTAGAATAGCTACACACCCTGATGTCATGGGGAAGGGCATAGGTAGTTTTGCATTAGCTAACATAATTAAAGAAGCGTATGAGAGAGGTTATGACTGGGTTGGTGCTGGCTTTGGCGTTACAGAGCAATTACTTCGATTTTGGCTTAAAAACGGCTTCATACCTGTTCACATGTCACCCGATAGAAACCCCGTAAGTGGAGAATACACAATTCTCGTCCTTTACCCCCTATCAGATTTAACTAGGAAAATCGTTAAAATAGCTAATAAATCATTCAAGTTGAAGATAATAGACGCCCTACATGATAGCTATAGAGAGTTAGAAACAAACGTTGCACTCCTAATTCTTAAAGCAGGCGAAACTATAGATCCCAACTATACTCCAAAAATGGATCCTATAAGATGGGATAGATTGAGAATATATTCTTACGGGCCTATGACATACGAAGCAGCATGTGATGTAATGTTCGAACTTGCTAGAGCATATTTTATAAGTCATCCAAGGTTTAAAACTAAGCTTTCGAAAATCGAAGAGTACATATTGGTTTCACGCGTATTACAAGCTAAAAACTGGGAGGCAATAGCTGAGAAGCTAAATAAGAAACAACATTTCATAATGATGAAGCTTAAGGAAATAGCTGGGAAAATAGCTAAAGCTTTTTTAGGATCAAAGGAACCTAAAGGAGTTACTCTATTTGATGTTGAATAATCTTCGAAGTCTTAAATTATAGTCTATGATGCTCTTCTATGACATTCTTATTCTTTCCTTAGAGAAAACTAGCTAATAAGATATATAGGAGTTGCTAGGAGAACTACGGGATAGAAGAAATATTCGACCAAAACGAGGCGCTGAACGATGACAGCATCTGAAGATAAGTCTAAAGCAATAATTCTATGGTTTGAACAGCTAAGAAAAGAGGACGTACCTATAGTTGGAGGCAAAAACGCGAACCTAGGGGAAATGATAAATGCAGGAATACCTGTTCCACCAGGTTTCGCCGTAACAGCATATGCCTATAAGAAGTTCCTTGAAGAAACAGGTCTTTCAAATAAAATAGCTCAGACGCTTAAGGAAACCATAGTTAAAGGCGAACCACAGGAATATGAGGAAGCAAGCAAGAAAATACAGAAGCTAATAATCGAATCCCCTATGCCAAAATATATTGAAGAGAAAATAAGGGAGGCATATAGGGAACTTAATCGTAGACTAGGGTTAGAAAATGTAAGAGTCGCTGTAAGAAGCTCAGCAACAGCAGAGGATTTACCTGATGCAAGTTTCGCAGGTCAGCAAGAAACTTATCTTAATGTCATAGGCGAAGATGAAGTGGTTAAAAAGGTTAAAGAGTGCTGGGCTAGCTTATGGACGGCTAGAGCAATTTATTATCGTGAAAGTAAAGGTTTCGATCATTCAAAAGTTCTCATATCCGTAGCCGTTCAAAAAATGGTAAATTCTAGATCAGCCGGAGTTATGTTTACCCTACACCCAGTGACTGGAGATGAAAACGTAATAGTTATTGAAGGTTCTTGGGGCTTAGGCGAAACCGTTGTTCAGGGAAGAGTAACACCCGATGAAATAGTTGTTGATAAGAAAACTTTGAAAATAACTGAGAAAACAGTAAACGAAAAAGCTATCGCATTACTTTTCGACCCAATAGGAAGGAGGAACGTCGAAGTAGAACTTCCAGCAGACGAAAAAGATCTCGTAAAAATCTCTGAAAAATATCCCGAAATAGCTAAGGTAATTAAGAAATATGGTATGTTTAGAAATGCGCCATCACTTTCAGATGAAGAAGCTGTTAAGTTAGCAGAGTTAGCTAAGAAAATAGAGGAACACTATGGAAGAGCAATGGACATAGAGTGGGCTATAGATCAAGACCTACCTTATCCGCAGAACGTATTCATAGTTCAAGCAAGACCCGAAACAGTATGGAGTACTAAAAAAGCTAAGGAAGCAAAACTTGAAAAAGAAGCGGCACCAGCTAAAGCACCAGCTGAAAGAAGAATTCTTGTAAGAGGATTACCTGCAAGTCCCGGTGTAGCCATAGGTGTGGCTAAAGTTGCATTAACTGTTGAGGAAGCAGCTAAGCTAATGAAGAAAGGTGACATACTAGTAACTAAAATGACCGATCCCGACTGGGTACCTTACATGAAACTTGCAGCAGCAATAGTTACTGATGAAGGCGGAATGACCGCGCATGCCGCTATAGTTTCGAGAGAACTAGGAATACCTTGTATTGTAGGTACAAAGAATGCAACTCAAGCACTGAAAACGGGAATGGAAGTAACGGTTGATGCTACTCATGGAATAGTGTATGAAGGTAGAGTTGAGGAATTACTTAAGAAGGAAGAGGAGAAGGCAGCGGCACCAGGTGTTGCAGCAGTAGGTATACCTAAGGAGGTAATGCACGAAATATTCCCAGTTACAGCAACAAAAATCTACATGAACCTTGGAGAACCCGATATGATAGATAAATACATTGACCTACCATTTGATGGAATAGGCCTCATGAGAATAGAGTTCATAATTTCAGACTGGATAGCTTACCACCCACTGTACTTGATAAAAATAGGTAAGCCAGAGGAGTTCGTAAACAAACTAGCTGACGGAATAGCGAAGGTTGCTCAAGCAATATATCCGAGACCGGTAGTTGTAAGATTTAGCGATTTCAAAACAAATGAGTATAGAGGATTAAAGGGTGGAGAAGAATTCGAACCTGAAGAAAGAAATCCGATGATAGGATGGCGTGGCGTTTCAAGATATGTTTCACCAGAGTACGAACCAGGATTCAGACTTGAGCTAAGAGCAATAAGGAAGGTTCGTGAAGAATATGGATTATCAAATGTTTGGGTTATGCTACCGTTCGTAAGGACAACATGGGAAGTTGAGAAAGCACTTAAAATAATGGAAGAGGAAGGTCTTAAGAGATCGAAAGACTTCAAAGTATGGATTATGGCAGAAGTGCCTTCAGTAATATTCTTAGCAGATAAGTTTAGCGAATTAGTTGACGGATTCAGTATTGGAAGTAATGACCTTACACAGTTAATACTTGGAGCGGATAGAGACTCAGCAATTCTTGGAAGACTAGGGTACTTCGATGAAAGAGACCCAGCAGTAATGAGAGCAATAGCGCACCTAATAGAGGTAGCGCATGCCTACGGGAGAACAGTTTCAATATGTGGTCAAGCACCAAGCGTTTATCCTGAATTCACAGAATTCCTTGTAAGACACGGAATAGACAGCATAAGCGTCAATCCAGACGTAGTCATTAAAACAAGAAGGCTTGTAGCAAGTATTGAAAGAAAGATCATGTTGGAAAGACTTGAAAAACTAACAAAACAAGCAACTAAGAAACTATGGGAACCTAAGTGGTAAGCTAAGGTAACTCATAATACTTTCTCTCTTCAGACTCAATAACTTTTTCAGTAATGCTCTTGGGTAGAATAGTGTCTTCCTTCCTATAGATTGTAGGTTTCTTAACACGCATGCCATAACCATTAACTATTTCTATTTCATACATTCTTAAATCATGGTCTGTTTGCCTCATTTTCTCAACAATAACGTACCTTTTAAGCTCACCTTTAACCACAGCTTTCCTAAACCTAATTATTCCATCACCTATATGTTCTATTCCGAAGCCGAAACCTAGCGACGTAGTAACAGCGTATTGAGATACAGCAAGTATTGTGAAATCCCATTTGCTAAGAACACGCTTAATAAAGTACGAATACTTTCTAGCCATGGCTGGTTTATCAAGCCAGAAAGCGGAAAGTGCATCTAAAACAAGCCTTGCTCTACCATAGCCTAAAGCCTTCTTAGCCTCGATAACCTTAGCTACTAGGTCTTCAACATTCAATGTCGTAAGAGACCATATATCGCCGGGAGATCCCATTAATGCATCTATTATTATGAGTCTTCCGTCGTCAATGGCTTTTTCAAAGTCCCAGCCGAAAAGAGAAGCTTGCTTAATTATTGATTCTCTAGACTCCTCAGTTGTCACATAGACGTTTTTATCGCCCTCAATTATCCCCTGATTTATGAATGACATGCAGAAAATAGTTTTCCCTGTTCCGGGCTCTCCAACAACAGCTACAAAGAAACCTCTGGGAATTCCGCCGCCAATAAGCTTATCGAAACCTTCAACTCCAGTAGATAGTCTTTCTATTGAGACCTTAACCACTACAGCTCACTTCGAGTTTTCCTCAGAAATATTTATTGGCGGAGGTAGAATATGAAATATTATTAGATGATGAAGCTCGAAAGGTCAGAGATAGTCCATGAAGAACCCGCGCAGGACTGAATAAAAGCATTTAAAAACACACTTCTAAACTTAAATGAATGCAATGATGACCTCGGGGCTCGAGGCAATGATCCGCTTATGGAAATGACGGAGTAGTCCCATCGCTGAGCAGTTTTATTCAATAAGCATATCTTTTCTACCAAACCTTCTCGTTAGAATATCTTTTACGTCACGGCTAAGTTCTTCTTTTTCAATATCCTCTAGTAAATCTTTAAACTTAATTTCCCTAGCTTCTAAACCGCATGTTCCATCAGGTAGCATCGCTCTTTTAACGCAATAAGCATATTGGCAACGATAGCCTATGCATAAGTCTCCAGTCCATCGACACATAGCTATCTTTTTAGGCTTACCTCTGTAGAACCTAGTAGCAATAACTAAGGCGTTTTTAGCACATTTAAAATAAGGGCATAGGGGAAAGCATTGCTTCTTAGAAGGCTTCTTCGTTACCTTCTCTGCTCTTGTTTTTAAGGGAGTTCTTGAGAAAGAGGGGAATCTGTTGTCTTTGTTGTTTTTCAAAAGAGAACACCTCGTTAGGGCTTAACCCGTTTAACGCATAATGGTAATTTTAGATAAAGTGCTCATGGCCTATACCATTTAAACATTATTTTCGTTACTTCACTTCCTAGCTCACTTTTAGTAGCTGCTACAATAAATTTTTTTCTCACAGAATGTGAGAGCCTACCTGCTCTCACTAGTTCTATAGGACTTGTTTTCTCGTTAAGCGAAAGCACATGTACAAGGTATGGTGCATGATCTATTCCCGGACCTTTCTCGTAAACTGCGTAATCAGCTCCAAATTTTAACCCCGAACGAACAACAAAGCCTTTTTCTCTAAATTCTTTATAGACATTATACAACATTATACATCTTGGAACATGTTCTTTACATTTCTGCAATAGCTTGTTGAAATCCATTTTCCCTTCGAAGCTGTAAACTTCAATAATCCCCTTTTCTAGTAAGTATAGTGCTTCAATAAGTGACAGTATTAATGGGGAATTAACGTCCTTGGGCGTTTTAGGCTTCCTTATACCTAAAGGTTTTCCATAAAACCCATTGGAAAAGAGATATTTGGAGTCCTCAATATCCCATACGATGACCTTTGATCCTACAAGATGTGCCTTTACTTGTTTCATACAAGAACACGTAATTTATATTTATTTATTCATGACATAATTTAACTCAGCTTATGCATAGCTAAATACATTAACTCCTCAGCCGCATCTTTAGTTAGATCTGCTGAGTCTTCTACTATGTCTATTATTTCTTTAAGCAACAGTACTGCCATAATATTTCCTGATGATTTTTCATAGAGTTTAAACGTGAAGAGCCTATATTGCTCATCAAGTTCTTCCTCTGTTTTCATAGCGTTTCTAGCTTTCTCCACAGTTATTTGTGGGTTAACGTTTAACATGAATATTCCCTCTCTTAGCTGATCGAATTCTTCAATAAATCTCTTAGTAAAGTTTAGGAGACTTTCGGTGAATTCTTTGGGTATTTCAATGCTATTATTAGCTATTATAGCTAATCTATGAGCTAAACCTGCCATAAGCTGTGCTGTTCGTTCAACATTATAGGCTATGCTTCTAAACAGGTCTTTGTATGTTAGGCTAGGCATTGTTCTAACGAGATATTCGATAATTTTCGATCTAACCTCTTCAGTGCTATCTTTATATTTTAGTGCATGTTGATGCTTTACCTTAACTATCTCATACTTCCCTTCATGTAATGCTTCTAATAAGTTATATACCTCCTTATGGCAATCGGAAGCGTTTCTAGTAAGAGCTTGAAGGAGCTCAATAACTGTCATTTCAGCTATACTTTCTCTAACACCTATTTTGGAGGGATCATAGTAGGACATTTGCTGAAACCCCGGTAGCTGTACTGTTATAGTATTTGTATTCTGCGATGCTAATTTGCTGTTCCGCTTTGTGTTCTAGCAGGTACGAGTATTTAAAAGTTAGCTGTGGTGTATTTGCTAACAGAGATAAAAATGTGAAGTAAAGGTAGGAAATGACTAAAGCACTAATTGTTGACTGCTTAGGTAGAGGTTTAGGGAAGAGACTTAGTACAGTTGACGTTATAGGTGCAGGACCACGTGTAGTAGCCGGCATTTTAGAAAGAAACAAGGTATATACTAGGTTAACAACTTACGAAAACTTTGTGAAAACCAAAGTTTTCGTAAAAAACTTCGATATGCTCCTAATTAGCGCTATGAGTACAGACATAGGAGCTGTTGAAAAAGCCATAGCTTTTTGGAGAAAACATGAAGAAAAAAGAAAACCCATAATAATCGGGGGTCCTCTGGTTTTCGGAATAGACAAAATAAAACACTTAGACTTCGACATAGCTGTTTATGGTGAAGGAGAGGAAACACTTAACGAATTACTAACTACCGGATTAAAGGATGGAGAATTACCTTCCTCCGATGTTATGAGAAAAATTAAGGGAATTGTAATTAAAAATAAAAGTGGAGAAATATTCTTTACGGGTAAGCGAAAATTCCTCTCCAGAACATTACTTGATAAGTACATGCCTTCCACAAGAATTGTGAAAGATTACCCTATTTATTGGGCTTCTAGAATCTATGTTGAAATACTAAGGGGATGTAGCAACTTTTATAGACCATTAATAGTACTCCCACGTAACGCTAAATGTTGCAACCTATGCTTTGAAGGTCCATTAGAGTTTAGAACTGAGTGTCCATACAATATACCTCCAGGTTGCGGTTATTGCTCGGTACCAGCCCTCTATGGACCTTCAAGATCAAGAAGTATCGGAACAATTTTCGAAGAAATAAAGGGACTCATAAATGTCGGAGTAACAAGAATAACTTTAAGCGCATCGAATATACTTGACTATGGAAGAGACTGGCTTGTAGAACCTAAACCTCTAACTGACCCTAAAAACCCTCCCCCTAATATTGTTGCGTTAAGAAAGCTTTTTAACGAAATATTTAACATACCGGAGGTTTCTTCAGGCGAAGTAACTGTTTTATTAGAAAATATTAGGGCTTCATTACTTAATGAGGAGGTAGCCAAACTACTCGCAGAATACTTTAAGGGAACACCAGTTCACATAGGTTGCGAAACAGGCTCCGAAGTACATGCTAAACTACTAGGTAGAGCTGATACACCAAAGGATGTCATAAGGGCTGTTAAAATACTGGTAAAATACGGGCTTAAACCGTATGTATATTTCATACATGGCCTTCCGGGTCAAAATGAAAAAACAGTTCTTGAAACAGTTAATGTCATGAAAGAGCTTGACAAATTAGGTGTAGAGAAAATAACGACATATCGGTTTACACCGCTACCCGGTACATCCTTTGAAAAATTCCCATCAGGCAAACCTATAACGAAAGATCGTTTAAGCAAAGCAATAGTTGATAAAGCTAATAGGATTAACATGAAACGGAAAAGAGAATTTAAGGGAAAAAAGATTGAAGCTATTGTTGTAGGCCAGTATCATAAGAATAAGAGATTTAACGTAGCTTACCCGATACCGCATGGTCCCGTAATTCTTTTGGAAAACGCAAATAAGTACTATGGATTTAAGGTTAAGGTTGAAATAGTTGATGTTATAAGTGAAAGACTTGTGAAAGGGAAAATACTGCAGATTATTAAAAGAGTTAGGTCTCTCTAGGCTTTTCAAGTTTAAATGATAGATTTCTAATGTAGTTTTCTACAAACTCCTTATCGTCAACCATTTTTAAACCATCACTAATAATAGTCTTTATGTTTTCGAGAAAACAATCTAGCTTAAGCATGTTTTCTTCAACATTTGAAATATCTTTTTCGAAAATCTCTCTATACTCATTAAGTGCTGTTCCTACAGCCTTCTCCATAGCAAGTACGAATATTTTCCGTTCTTCTTCTAAATCAACAAGTCTATGGTAATCAAGTAATGCATATATGTAATCAAATATTTCTAATGCGTATTTTAGATCATTTAAATCTATAGTGCTTAAATCTACTCGTGATGCTTCCTCAGCCCTTTTCAGAATGATCTGCCTATCAGTTCTTAAATTATCAATAATTGCCAAAAACCTTCTGAGGTAGAGTTCATTGCTTGTTTTAAAGTAGTTTTTAAGACTTATTTTCGCTTCATTTATTCTTTTAGCGTGCTTCTCAACAATATTTTCTAAATCACTATAGATTTTGAGAATTCTATAATACATGATGACACCGCATTATTGTATAGCAGCTCTTACTGTTGCTATACTATTGTCTGCTATTCCCTCTCTCTTTAATTGCTCTAAATTACACCATACCTCATTTATAGGTACATTTTCATCTACTATTACTGAGAGTTTAAGTTTCCTCTTCCTGGCAACAACGATCTCTAAAGCATTTGTAATGTTTAATTCCTTAGCTAATGATGGATTTATTTTAGCGAAACCCTCCTTAACATCAGATAGCGCTCTAGTTCTTATTCTTCTTTCGCGTTTCACCTTTTCCTTACCTAAACTACCAGCAGGGGGGATAACAGCCACTAAGGCTTTAATGTCAAGCTTTTTCTCCTCTTTTCCCTCATTTTCAATCATGGCTTAGAAACACCTACTTTACTAGACTAGCCTCTGAGTTTTTTACTTAAGATAGGGTCTATTTAAAATTTAAAAACTACTTTTCAATAGGAACACCGAGATCTTTAAACTCTAAACGGTACTTTAGGTACTCGGGTATTTTAACGTAGATTTCTTCTATAGGTGCTCTAACTTGCTCCCATGTGTCTCTGTTCCTAATTGTAACAGTGTTGTCTTCCATTGTTTGGTAATCAACAGTTATTGCTAATGGAACACCTATTTCGTCCGCTCTCGCATATCTTCTCCCTATATTGCCTGATTCATCATAAATAACTCTTAGTCCTTCCTTCTTAAAGTTCTCATAAATTTCTTTGGCTATGGAAACTAACGGTTCTTTACTTACGAGAGGAAACACAGCTAAACTTATTGGTGCAATATCTCTTGGAAGTCTTAAAATAACTCTACCATTTTTCACAGTATAGGCGTACTCTAACGTAGCATATAGGAGTCTTTCTGCACCAAACGATGGTTCAACAACGTGCGGTATGAATCTTTTGCCTTTAGCAATCTTTTTAACCTTAACTATTTTGAAGCACTCCGGTCCTAAACTTTTACCTGCTAATTCAACATAGCCTTTAGCCTTAAGTTCGGCTAACATAACGTTTTTATCTTTTTTTGAGAAAGCATTAACTATTTTCCTACATTCTTCCTTAGAATATTCTTTCTCTAAAAGCTCCCTATTTATATCTAATTCCTCAACCAATATTTCTCTAGGTTCGTTAAACTGCTTATATACCGTAAGATCATTACCACTAAATCCCATATGTCTTGAAAGATCATAGTCGCTCCTATAAGAATGCCCAGCTACTTCTATCCAACCCCACCTAGAAACTTTAACTAGTTGGTCAAACGTTTGCGAAGAATAATGAGCTCTTTCATGTGGAAGTTTGTCTTCAAACACTTGCTTATTTAAGGGTATTCCGAGTTCGTTAACGAATTTCTGTGCAAGCGCCATGAAGTATGCTAGCCACTCATTAACAATGTATCTTTTTTCAAGAGCTTCCTTAATGGTAACGGTGATGGGTTCTTTCTTCCCTTTAAGCTTATTTTCAGCTGTAATTAGTCTTATTTCATCGTTTTCAACTTCGGAAATAAATGGACATTTAGGCTTTTCAGGGTCAAAGAAGAATTCTACTTCCATAATAGTGAATTCTCTTAGCCTAATAACACCTTGTCTAGGCGATATTTCGTTCCTACCTACTCTTCCTATTTGCCCTATACCTAAAGGTATACGTCCTCTCATAGTGTCGTAAACTCTTTTGAAAGCGACGAACATTCCCTGGGCAGCTTCAGGCCTAATGAACCCTATGTTCTCACTATATGGTCCAATGGTTGTTCTGAAAAGTAAACTAAACGTTCTAACATCACTTAATTGACCACCACATGATGGGCATTTGATGTTGTTTTCCTTAATAAGTTCCGTTAATTGCTGTGGCGTAAGTCCTTCAACGGATTTGCCTATTACATCCTCAATTAAATGATCAGCTCTAAATTTTCTACCGCATCTTAAACATTCAACTATAGGATCTGTGAAATGCTCCAGATGGCCGCTTGCTTCTAAAACAGCTTTAGGCATTATCGCGGGTGATTCTATTTCAACAATGAAGTCTTGATGTTTAAGAATGAACCATTGCCTCCACTTATCCTCTATATTCTTCTTAAGAATGCTTCCTAAAGGGCCTAAATCTACAAATCCTGCAACTCCACCATATATTTCGTATGATTGCCAAAAGAACCCTCGCCTAACAGCTAGTTCTACTATTTTTTCGTAAAGATCTTTTTCTAACAACTCCTTAGCACCGTGGACAACATTATGTTAATATGGTGCTAACTACTACTAAAAATAACGCTACTAAAAATACTTATGCTCATAGGGGGTTGATGCACATGGTTAAAATGGACATTTACATTTCAAATGAGAGAAGGGTTTTCGGCGGTTTCACCGTACCGTATGAGAAAGCAAAGTACATTATACTAGGTGTCCCTTTTGAACACTCCCTAACCTATAAGACCGGTACTAGTATTGCTCCATTTCGTGTAAGAGAAGCTTCAGAGGCCATAGAGTCATTCTCTCTAAGAGCAAAGTACGACTTTGACAAATGCCCTGTAGCTGATGTTGGGGACGTAGTGGTTGTACCAGGTGATGTTCATCAGACACTTTCGCGTATTTCTAATGTAGTAGAAAACCTCGTTAATGATGGAAAAATCCCTGTACTCATTGGCGGAGAACATACAATTACCTACGGTGTTATTAGGGCTCTTAGAAAGCATAGTCCATGTGTAATAGTGTTCGATGCGCATTTTGATTTGAGAGACAAGTATTTAGGTTACAAATTCTCTCATGCCTCAATTATGAGGAGAATATGTGAAACATTAGGTACAAGAAAAATGATGTTCATTGGTGTTAGAGGATTTAGTGAGGAAGAATATGTCTATGTTAGGCAGAGAAACATAGCTTATGTTACAAGCGTTCAATTGTTAAATGAATCTAAAGCAGCATTGAAAATTATAAGGAGCTTCTTAAATAACTGTAGAAAAACATATGTTACCATAGACATGGACGTTTTCGATCCCTCATATGCTCCAGGTGTTGACAATCCTGAGCCAGAGGGAATTACACCGACAATATTCTTTGACATATTATTTAACATCATAGACAATAGAACTATAGGCTTAGATGTTGTAGAAAGTTCACCATTAGTAGATGTTAATGATGTTACGAGCGTTTTAGCTGCTAAAGTTATTAAAGAAGCAATAATTTATCACTATGTTAAAACATTTAAATGATTAAATAGCCTTTACCCTTCTAATCTTAGGAGGCCTAACTTTATAAAGAATCTTTGCACCACAGTATGGACATCTTATCCCCGGCAAAATCTCTAGCTCTTTAGTGTCAATTATTCTTCCACAGTTAGCACACTTATACTTCACAGTCATGGACATTCTAAATATCCTCTTTGTAACTTCTCCGTTAAAAACGTGTTACATCTACTATAAAAATTTATAAGCTGTTTCATAAACATCTATTTCGTAGAAACTAAAATTTTAGGGTGGATGGTTTAAAAGAATGTTTGAATTCGAAAACCTAGGTATAGGTGGAGGAGGTCTTCCACCAGAATTATTTCAGGAAATAGCTAAGGAAGAATTGCTGATACGTATAAGGGTTGAGAAGCGCAAATGGGGCCGTGAAGTAACGATAATTGAAGGTCTAAACGACCCATCCATTGATTTAAAGGAAATGGCTGCTAAGCTAAAGTCAAAACTTGCATGTGGCGGTACAGCTAAAAATGGGAGAATAGAGTTGCAAGGAAATCATAAGGAACGTGTTAAGGAACTCTTAGTTGAAATGGGGTTTCCCGAGGAAAACATTATAATAGTTGATTAAGAATAGTTGGTGAGGGATAGTATTTTATCGCGGACAACAAGCAATATGCAGAAAAAGGGTAATTTAGTTATTATGTGTTATGTGAGCTAATCACACTTTAGCTTATTTTTTCATTTCTAAACTTTTCATTGTGGAGGTAATGGTACCTTAAGTTCTCTAACTAATTCTTTATATCTGTTCCTAACAGTCACTTCAGTTACTCCAGCTACTTGAGCTATTTCTTTTTGAGTTCTCCTTTCATCTTCTAGTAGTGAAGCAATATATATTGCGGCTGCTGCTAAACCTGCAGGGTCTTTGCCAGCAGTTATTCCTTTCTCTTCAGCTCTCTTGAGAATTTCAGCAGCTCTTTTCATAACGCTACCGCTTAATCCTAGTAAAGCACCTATTCTCGGAACATAGTCTATTGGATCAGCTATTGGAACTCTTAACTCAAGCTCTCTAAGCAATAACCTATAGCATCTAGCTACATCTTTCCTACCAACCTTAGTGTACTTCACTATTTCATCAAGTGTTCTAGGAATCTTAAGCCTTCTACATGCAGCATATATTGCTGCTGCAACAACAGACTCTATACTTCTACCTCTCACTAGACCTTTTTCAACAGCTTTCCTATAAATTACAGCTGCTTCTTCTCTTACATTTCTAGGTAATCCTAGCTGTGAAGCTATTCTATCTAATTCATTCATTGCTTGAGCAAGATTACGATCAATACTTGACTGTATCCTAGCTCTTATCTGCCACTTTCTCCAACGTAGGATTTCAAGTCTTCTCCTAGGTTCTAAATGTCTTCCGAAAGCATCACGATCACGCCAATCAATAATAGTTGAGAGTCCTTTATCATGAACGGTTTGCGTTAAAGGTGAACCTACACGACTTCTCTTCTCTCTTTCTTCAGGAGTGAAAGCTCTCCATTCAGGGCCTTGATCAATTGCTTTCTCGCTAATAACGGTTCCACAATCTGCACATACATACTGACCACGTTCATGATCATAAATTATATTTGTACCTCCACAAACTGGACATTTCGTAATGGCTTCTCCAACATTTTTTTCAGCAGGAAAACCCGGACTAACCATGTTTAACCACCTTTAAACCTCATAAGTTAAACTTATATAGAATCCCACTTCTGCCTTAAGTCCTCTTATAAGTTATTTTATTTAAACTTTTCGGTAAAATTTATAAATAATGCGTTGTGTAATGTAAACGGCGTTAAATATTATTTTCGGTTAGCTTAAGCAGTGTTTCCTTAACTTTAGAAACCCCTATAGCAACAATTAATCTTCCAAGCCTAGGACCATAGGGTTGACCTAGTAAGGCTTCGTAAAGTACCTTAAAGAGTTCTTTCGGATTAACATTATATTGCCTAGCTACTTCATACACTAGATTATGTATTTCAATATCCTTCATGTCCTCTCTTAATTTCTCAGCAAAGCTTCTTACAACATTTACGTGCTTACTTATTGGGGTGGGATTAAACTTAACCCTATATTCTCTAGGAATAATATCTAATCTCACCCAATTCTCGACATATGTTCTAAGATTATCTATTTCTCTGGGGAAACCTAGTTTTTCTTTAACTACTTTCCAATCACCATATATTTGATATATAACCAGCACGTCTGTGAAGCTAACATGAAGTGATGCTTTCTCGGATTCTGAAGCAAGCATATAAGCATGTACTTTCTTAGCTAACCCTGCTTCCTTTACTTCAGCTTTCTTTTCGAAAATTAACCCTACATTTCTAAATTCCTCATAGAGGCTGAGTAAAAATCTTGGATCATCCTTAAAGTTCTTGTTTTCTTCAAGATCGCCTCTAAATAGGAAGTATTTTAGAACCTCCGGCGGAACTAGTGATAGAATATAGTTTAAGTCTCCTAAGCCCTTACTTTTACTCATCTTTCTTCCTTTAAGAAGTATGAAGCCATATTTGAATCCTATTGGCGGTTCTTTTCCGAAAAGCTTTCTGTGAATAGCTACCGCAGTATCCCAGCTCCCCCCTCTAGTGTGGTGATCTACACCTGCCCCTTCAACATCGACACCTAAGAAATCTTGCCTACTGGGCCAGTCTAATCTCCAAGCAAGCTTCCACATACGATCTCTTATCGCTACTTTACCTTTATACCCACATCCTTTAGCGTATCCTACGTCCTTATCACATACGTACTCTATCGTTCCTTCTAAAAGATTAAACCCTAGAACCCTTGTTGTTGCTATTTTACCGCATTTTTCACATATTGGAAGAGCAATGTCCTTCCATGACCGAGGAAGTTTTCTTAAGGACGTTTCTTCGAGAATTCTTTTAACAATATCTAGCCTTTCAGCAAAAAACACAAGGTAATCATCGTAAAATCCTTCGGAGTACAGCTCATTTGATCCTACGATTTCATCTGGTTTAACACCGAACTCCTCCATAATCTTTGTTGTTTCCCAAAGAAAATGTTCACCATAGCTTCTATGACATCCATAAGGGTCAGGAACGTGTACAAGAGGTTTTCCTAAATGGGGCTTTAACATTTCACTATATTCCCTAAGTGTTGCTGGAATACTGTCAAAAGCATCCATTATGTCGCCTACGAAAACAAAGTACGCATCAACCCCTCGTCTTCTAAGTTCTTTAACCAGAGCCCATGGATAAAGGAATTCGCAAACAGTACCTAAGTGAGGAGGACCGCTCGTTGTCATTCCAGCAGCTACGACGATAGCTTTTCCCTTTTCTTTAACAACCTTGTCCGCTAATTTAACAACCCAATGTTCAACCATAAGCGCTTATTCACCTTAATTCTGGAAGGAATTCATGCGAACTAATAAGACCTCATACCTTATAAGAGTTACACTTAAAACTCACCTATAATTATTCTCTCTCGAAGCCGGGTCGTCTAGCGGTCAAGGATGCGGGGCTTTGGCCCTTACCTGACCGTCTAAAATTCGGGAGCGGTCAGGTAAGGGAAGACCCCCCGTGACCGGGGTTCGAATCCCCGCCCGGCTACCATAACCAATAACTTTCTTCAAGGCGTAACTAGGCGATGATAGATAATATTTTAGCTAAGATTAGGGCTAAAGACCCGTTCTACGATGATGGCCATGTTCTTAGCAGTATGGTTTCTAAGCCCCTAGAAATTGCCGTTAAAGCGTTCTTACAATTCATAGATACTAATGCTGGAGATTATAGCATATTTAGAAACTTAGCTAGGATGGAAAGATATGTTATCCGAAAGCTATCCATAATTCTCGGGTGTGAAAGTAAACGCTGTAGCGGATACATTGTGTCAGGCGGTTCGGAAGCAAACTTTTTATCACTATGGCTAATTAGGAATTTTAGTAAAAATGTCAAGGAGATAAGAAGGCCTGAAATAGTGGTTTCCCCCACAACACACTACTCAGTGATTAAAGCAGCCGATGCTTTAAATATAAAGGTGAAGTACGCTAGCTTAAATGAGAATTACAAAATGGATGTTTCTTCTGTTCCCGAGAAAATATCGAAAAACACAATAGCAGTAATAGGCAATGTAGGTTCTACAGAACTAGGCTTCGTAGATGACATACAAGCTCTTTCAAAAATAGCAAGTGAATATAATGTAGCATTACATTTAGATGCAGCCTATGGAGGATTCATTCTGCCCTTCATAAATTCCCATATTTTCCCAGGTTTCCGTTGCGAAAACGTATTAACAATAACCTCAGATCCCCATAAGACCCTTTTCACACCTATACCTTCGGGAGGGTTTTTCGTAAAAAACAAAGCTTTATTGAAATACATTAGATTTAAACCTAAATATCTTAGCAAAACACCTTCAGAAACACTTATTGGAACACGTTGCGGAGCCTCTATAGCAGCCATTTATGCTGTAATCCGCTTTGTAGGTCTGAATAAAATAGGTAAGATTCATAAGAAATGCTATGAAAACGCATTATACTTTTACAATAAAATCGTTAAGTCAGGCTTATTCAAAACATTCGGTAAACCTGAAACCCCCATAGTATGTTTTAAACCCTACAGTGTTAATGTAAATGATGTTTTGAAAAAACTTAGAACTAAGGGATGGATTATTTATAGGTGCAACGTGGTTAATGGATTAAGAATTGTTTTCATGCCTCATGTAAGCAGAGAAGTAATAGATGAGTTCTTTAGTGACCTCCTAGAATCTGTTTAATATGTTTTATTTCCTTCCTAATGACATAGGCTGATGCTGTTGAAGATGTTATTTCCTCTTCATATCCGCATCTAGGACATTTAGCATAGGTTCTCTGTTAGAAAGCCTCATTAATTCGGCGAAAATTATTGGCATGAAAATATCATTTATTGCGATTTGTAGTTCAGCTATAGTTGCTTGCTCATAACTCCATATATGGCTTAGATCCCGTACAATAATTATTGTTGCAAAAATAATGGGAACAGTCATTACGGCGATAATTACAATATCATACATTAAGATCAATAATCTACCGTTTTATGTATGAAAATAGTTATGAAAAATAGCATAGTTTTATTCTTCTACTATGTAGTTTGGTACTATTGGTGGTAGGTTTGTTTTCTTTGCGTAGAGTTCATTTATTACTCTATGTAGAATTATTAGCAATAATATTCCTACCGGTAACAGTATTAGTGGTGTTGTTATTCCGATAGCATATAGTAAGTATAGTATTATTCCTACACTTGCTGCTAGGATAGCGTATGGTATTTGGGTGTTAACGTGGTCTATGTGGTCTGCTCCGCTGTACATTGAGGACATTATAGTCGTATCGCTTATTGGGCTACAGTGGTCTCCGAAAATCCCCCCTGAGAAAACTGCTGCAATAGATGCGTAAGTTACTAAGTAAGCCATGTCGAGACTTTCCGGGTACTGCTGTAGTGCAAGTTTCCAAGCTAACGGTATAGCTAGTGGCATCATAATACCGAATGTTCCCCAGCTTGTACCTGTCGTGAAAGAGATGAACATTGATGCTAGAAATATTACTAATGGTGCTACTAAAGCCGATACCCTAGCCGATACAGCAGCACTTACTACGAAATCCGCAGTTCCAACAGCATCCACAGCGCTCTTAATACACCATGCTAGCACCATTACTGTATTTGCAAAAACCATCAAATACATTCCTCTAATAGTATACTCCATGGCCTTCGAAAACGAAAGCGACCTATACATTAGTGTAAAGGCTAAAGCAAGAACATATGCGATGAAGCTTCCCCACAGCAATGCTGTTGCGGAATCAGCATTCATTAATGCTTCACCGAATGGAATAGTCCACCATTCAGCCACGCCTGCACCAGTATACCACATTCCAAGCAATGTTACTACGACCAGGGCTAGCACTGATACTGCGAACACCCATGGGGGAGTTATTTTTTCAGACCTAGGTTCGCCCAGTACTGTTTCAGTAGGCATTAATGGTTGAGCACCGTCACGTAGAACTTTTCCTTCTTTAACAACTCTATGTTCTGCTTTAAGCATTGGACCGAAATGTCTTCTCGTAAGAACAACTAGTAGTACTAGGATAATTGCTAGGATAGAGTAAAATCTGAAAGGCACAGAGGATAGCCATGCTGCATATGGACCTATTGTTGGAGCTACCTTTAAGACACCTTCGCTAACCTCTTCTGTTAGCGAATCAAACGCGTCCTGTATCAGACCAACCTCATAACCTATCCATGTTGACACTATTGCTAACCCAGCTACAGGCGCTGCTGTTGAATCAACAATGTAGCTTAGTAGTTCACGGCTAACTCTTGACCTATCCGTTAGAGGTTTTGAAGCATTTCCGACAATGATGGTATTAGTATAGTCATCGAAGAATATTATTACTCCTAGTAACCAAGAAATAAAGCTTGCTCCTTTAGCGCTTCTCACCTTCCTACTAATTGCTTTAGCTAAAGCATGCATTGAACCTGAGGCATATAGTAAACCAATAAACGCTCCCACAACGAAGTTGAACACTATTATTGTTGCATTCCATGAGTCCGTAATATTTTCAACAATCCATGCGAGGCTTTGTCCTGTGGCATTTATTGGGTTATACCCGGTAGCCATTAATGCGCCAATCCATATACCTGCGAAAAGTGCTGGCAGTACTTGTCTTGTAACAATAGCCAACACTATAGCTAATATTGGCGGTAGAAGAGGAAATATAACATAAGGTCTTTCTGGCGTTGGCCCACTATACGCCAGTAGACTGATTATTAAAATCATAACAACAGTTATGATTTTAACCATATTTGACGGCTTCATAAAATCCACCTATTGATTATACATAATTTTTTGATTTCAATAATATAAAAACCTTGTTATATGGTTATTATAAGAGCCTTGTTTGGCTTAACTAATAGAACAAAGCATTAAAACCTATTGTAACATCAGCTATTAGTGCTTAATTCTATTTGAATACACCAAGTAATAAAATACCCTATAATTAAATTATTTATGAATACATTTCAGGTTCTGCACCAATTTACATATTCGTAAATCCTCACGTCCTACCTTTATAAGCTAAAAATGTTTAAACAAAATACATAATATCCGCATGTAACATATTTAGTTAAGGGAATTATGTAATGTCTGGGCACTCTTTTTATTCTAAAAAGGAAGTTCTCGAAATAGTTTATAAATATACTGAAAACAGAAAGGTACCAGCTCATCCACTTCCCTTATCGTATCTTGATGAGTTAGAAGTTATTTGGGGAAAACGTTGGGGAGCTCAATCTGAGATAGGGAAGCTAAGGGAGGTTATGGTAATTAGACCAGGCGATGAAGTAGCTCCCCCAGAGGAAGACCTTGTTTTCTACCAATTTGAGAAAAGAGTAGATGTTGAAAAAGTTAAGAGAGAATTTGAGGGTTTAATTGAAGCCATGCAGAAAGAAAATATTAAGGTTTACGATATCAGAGAGCTTTTAAGAACCGAAATGGATATTGATGAATGGATGCTTAAAGAACCATATGGTCTCCCCCATGCTAGGTTTGGTGGTCCAGGGGCTAGAGATGTAGGGTTAGTGGTTAATGGAGGAGCAATTATAGGTAGAATGTCTCTCCCATATAGACGGGGAGAAGAGTATGTTACGATGAAAGCATTAGCTAAATTGGGGGTACCAATTCTATATACAATTAATGGTAACGGTCTATTTGAAGGAGGTAATGTAGTATGGCTTGACCCAAAACATGTTATTATAGGGAAAAGCATCAGAACAAACCAAGAAGGCATAGACCAAGTTTCATATATTTTGAAACGTTGTGGAGTCGAAGAAATATATGTAGTTCCCATTCCCGGATACCTATATAACACAAAATGGCCTGCTGGAGGATTTGCCCATCTTGATTGTGTCTTTGGATATGTTGATGACGGTCTAGCCGTTATATATCCTCCCGGTGTACCGTACGAGTTCATCGAGTATTTAAGAAGCAAAGACATAAATTTAGTTGAAGTACCACCTAATGAAGCGAGATGGTTAGCATGTAATACGTTAGCGTTAGAACCAGGAAAAATTATTCTTCCGCAGGAGTTTAAAGAAACAATACGTGCTCTTGAAAGAGAAGGAGTTGATATTATCGCAATACCATGGGAAGAGAGCAAATACCTAGGTGGGGGACCGCACTGCTCAACCCTACCTTTAATAAGAGATCCAGGTCCCAAGCTCTAAATATTTTTATCTAAACTATGTTCGAGCTTTTATCATTAATTTTCATCAACTAATTATTAAAGAAATCTAGAGGTAGTCAAACCCCCTCGTCTCGTATATCTTGTAAGAATACCCCTCATATCGATAAACCCAGTATCAACTAAGTACATTGATTTATTTAGTAGGCTCTGCGACCGAGGTTGAACCCCGCCCGATTATCATAACCTTAGCTTCTTCTTTAATGACATATAAGCTCTTTCAAAAATACCAAGCAAATATAGTGATTTTAGTTGCAACTTCTGAAGAATTTATTTATCCTTCATAAATTCCCGCATTTTCAGACTTCCATTGCAAAAACATATTAGTAATAGCCTCAGATCCTCATAAAATCCTCTTCACACCTTTACCTTTCGGAGGGTTTTTCGTAAGAGACGAAGTAGAAGATATGTTCCATAGTAACCTCTTAGAAGCCATTGGTGTTTAAGGTCTTATTTCACTCATACTCTCTCCAAGTATAACCACATTTCGTACATCTGTAAAATCTCGTAGGAGGTTCATCAGCAGCCCTAGTCTGCATCATCCACACATATGCTTCCCTATTACCACATTTAGGGCATTCAACACCTTTAGCAATAGATGCTATTCTAGGCATTTTCACATTCTCATCAATAACCACTATTTTCTCCTTATCTGTATGTTTTATTTCCTTCCTAATGACATAGGCTGATGCTGTTGAAGATGTTATTTCCTCTTCATATCCGCATCTAGGACATTTAGCATAGGTCCTTTTATTTTTCCTATGTGGAACCATTATACTACCGCATTTAGGGCAGAATCTCATAATGCAGTAACACCTCGCTAATGCTTAGTAACTACTGAGACTACATTAGTACGTGTTGTTTTACATAAAGTTTATTGTTTACCCGATAGAGGAACAATATAGCGATAGCTATGGAGTCATGCTTCATTAAAGGCTATAAGCAAATATACGATGAAGTACATGGCTACATAGAATTTACAGAATCTGAGGAGAAAATAGTCAATAATCCATATTTTCAAAGGTTAAGAAACATAGCACAGCTTAGTTTAACGTACTACATATATCCTGGAGCATCTCATACACGCTTTAGCCACTCAATAGGAGTAAAGCATGTTTCGGGAAAAATAGGAGAAATTCTTTGTAAACAAGGTTTCCTTTCACGTGATGAACTTAAGCTAATAAGGCTAGCTGGACTACTACATGATATAGGCCATTACCCGTTTTCACACATTCTCGAACACTCCTTTAAGGAACTTGGAGGACTAACCCATGAGGAACTTGGGGAGAAAATAATAACTGAAACTTCTATAAGCGATTCACTAAAGGCTGAAGGATACAGTCCTAAAGAAATAGCAGATATTGCGAGAGGCAAACATAAAAATAAACTATACAACATGATTTTATCTTCAGATGTTGACGCCGATAGACTAGATTACTTACTTAGAGATTCAATGCATACAGGAGTAGCCTACGGAAACATCGATGTTGAAAGAATAGTTAATACAATAACCGTTGATAATAATGGAAACCTGGCGGTTCTTAGGAAAGGATTGGAATCCATAGAAAACCTGTATGTTGCTCGCTTACACATGTACAGAAGCGTTTACATGCATAAGTCAGTTGTAAGTTTCGAACTCATGCTTTCAAGAGCATACACCATTCTTTATCGGAAAATAGGGTCACAGGAGGGAATAATAGGGCCCAAGGAACTTAATGAAATCCTTAATTCTGAAGAATTCGTGTTCTTCGATGACCACTATGTACTCAATGTTTTAAGGAAATATAGGAAAGATAGGAGATTAAGTAATGTTGAGAGAAAACTTTTCGAAATGATATTGTTTAGAAGACCTTTAAAAACGGTTTTCAATGAAAGTAGTTTTTCAAAAGCAGAAATTAAGCGTAAACATCAACAATTAATGGAGTGTTTCAGAAATATAGAAGACTCTGATGCAACTAACTCTACAATGGTATACTATGGTGAAATCGAATTCTTCTCTAAAAAGAACGCTATTTCCGTTGTTGATAAGCCAAGGGAAAGCGGAATTCCCATTTATAATTTAAAAAAGATCACTCTACTTAGCCTACTTCCGACAGTATATGCGGTACTTAGGGTTTACACGTTTCCCGAGAAATCTACCGAAGTGAAGAACATAATTAGTAATTGTTTCGGAAAATCATAGGTTAAAGAAAAATATTAGCAAGAATAAAGTAATATATTGCCTCCGTAGAAGTGCTCAATAATATCTATTAGGTGTTAGAAATTATGGAAACTACAGGTATGTTATTAGCTGTTAAAGTTCTCGATGTTGATACCGGAAAAGTTAGAACAGTAATTATAAATTCTGATGATGCTTCCTTTAAAACCATTAAACCTTACGATAGAGTTAGGATTTCCTTTGGTGATAAGTCAAGAACGGCTATGGTTTTTACATCGAAAACCATTGTTAAAAGAGGCTATGTTGCAATACCTAGATCTTTAGCGAATGAGCTAGGGGTTAAGGAGGGAGATAGAGTAGGAGTGAAAGTAATTACGCAACCGCTTTCTCTAAGCTACATAATTAAGAAACTTAATGGAGAAAAACTTCTTCCCGAAGAAATACGTGCGATAATAAAGGATGTTGTCGACGGTAACCTAGGAGATGTAGAAATGGCTGCTTTCCTTTTAGCACAATATTTCCACGGAATGAGCTCTGAAGAACTTGAATCACTAATTAGAGCTATGGTTGATACCGGAGCTAAAATCGAGTTTGAAGAACCAGTACATGATGAACATAGTATCGGTGGCGTTCCTGGAAATTCAAAAGTAGCCTTACTAACCGTTTCCACAGTAGCCTCGACAGGATTACTAATACCTAAGACAAGCAGCAGAGCAATAACAAGCCCTGCCGGAACCGCAGATACAATGGAGATTTTCGCTCCTGTATCGTTCTCTCCAACAGAAATAAAGGAAATAGCTACTAAAACTAAAGGCTTAATCGCATGGGGTGGTGCTTTAGATTTAGCTCCAGCCGATGACATATTCATACATGTTGAGCATAGGTTAATGATAGATCCGCAAACACAAACGGTCGCTAGTATTTTAGCGAAAAAATTAGCAATGAGCGTATCATACCTCGTAATTGATATTCCTGTAGGTAAGGGAGCAAAAGTTGAATGTATGGATAAAGCTGAAAAGCTTGCCTCATTATTCCTAGACCAAACAGCTAGACTAGGCATTAAAGCTAAATGCGCTATAACATATGGAGGACAGCCAGTAGGTTACTACATAGGGCCAGCGTTGGAAGCTAAAGAAGCCCTAGAATCTATGATCAATAGAAAAGGTCCTGGAAGTCTTATTGAAAAAGCACTAGGTATTGCTGGTTTACTTTTCGAATTAACGGGTAAAGCGAAAGCGGGAACGGGGCTGGAATATGCTAAGGAACTGTTCTATAAAGGCAAAACCTATGAAAAATTTAAGGAAATAGTTGAAGCACAAGGAGGAAATCCAAATGTTAAACCAGACGATTTACCTGTAGGAGATAAAACAATAACTTTCGATGCACCAACAGATGCCTATGTAACACATGTTGATAATACAGCAATAACCCTTATAGCTAGAGCAGCAGGAGCACCATTAGATAAGGGAGCTGGTGTTAGAATTCATGTTAAAGCCGGAGATAAGGTAAAGAAAGGAGACCCACTATATACAATCTACGCTGAATCATCAACAAAACTATCGCAAGCCTATTCTTTGTCGTTGAAGCTTAAACCTATAACTCTTGAAGGAATGATTTTAAAGGCAATACCAGAGTACTAGAGAGACACTTTTTTCAACAAAAATATTTTACCGTCACTTGCCGCAATAACTTCCACATCACGGTTAACATAAGCCCAACCTACTGTTGCACAAACAATGGCATCTAAAATGTCTTTACTTAGTTTTTCCAAAACAACATCACCTAGGTTAATGTATTTTGAAAGAGCATCCTTGACACTATTTAATCCTGTGTTTTTAAGTGCGCTTCTAGGATGTGTTTCTAAGACTTTTATCCCCCTTTTCTCACAGTAATCCTTAATCTTTAATGCTCTAAAAACAAGCTTTCTCATACCCTTCCAACTTGGAGGAAGCACTTTAAATCCTCTCTTAATCATTTCCCTATCAACTTCCCTAAACCCCTTGGACATAGAGAGCGGAGCATCTATTACAACAACTTGGGGTTTAAGCTTTCTAACAATGTACTCAATTTCCTCATCACCGTGGACTATTCCGTATTCTACAAGAACACCGTCTATAACTATAGCGTAACCTGTGGGGTTCTTAGGGGATCCTGAAAGGTCAAGACCTAGAATTCTCCATTCCCTAAACATCATGCTTCCCCAACATTTTTTCTAAGATGTGCTTTAAATCATAAAAGTCTTTGACGTCAACGTTCATTTGGATAAAAACTACATCTCCAATTTCCTTAAGCACTTCGTTTAAGTGCGTTTTTCTATCATCAACATAAACTATTTCACATGGTTCAACTGTTAACTTATACTTTTCAAAAGCTTTCTTCATCATTTTACCTTTGTGAGGATGGAATTCAATACAATGGCCATCAAAGAGCTCGTATATTCCAAATGCTTTCAATGCTTCATAAGCTATTTCGGGGATGTTCCAGCTTAAACTGTAAACCTTCAATCCAACGCTCTTAGCCCATTTTAAGAACTCTATAACGCCCGGTTTTAGCTTCACAAGAGAACCTTCACTATCAATTATTTCGAAATCACTTACCCTTTTAAATGGTGGTTTATGCAATGAAATATCGTGAGAAGACCATACTGTTCCGTCTAGGTCTAAGAATACCACTTTTGGCGAACATTTAACCATAAGCTTCCCTCGATTTTGAAATTATTTCATTGACTTCGTCTGCTATTTTGGATAGAGGTTCGTTCTTAATAAGTTCCTTAATTTCCTTCAGTGTGTTATTGATTATCTCTTCTACTCTAGAATATCCGTTGGCTAAATATCTTTTACCTTGAATATGGGTTGCAAGTATTTCAGCTAACCTCGCAACTTTAGCTTCATAAGTTTTTAACTCATTAAATTCCCTAACTAGGCTAGCTATTTCGCCGCCAAAAGCTTCTGTAGAAACTTTTTCCTCAAAATCCCTTGTCCTAACTATAGCGTCTTTTACATACTTAACAATGTCCCCTGTAATAGCCTCCGGTAAATCATGAAATAACGCAAGCACCGCTGCCTTATTAATATTAATATTTACACCCTTATCTCTAAGCTTACTAGCTAAATAAAAAGCTAAAATCGACGCTTCAAAAGAATGCCCAGCTACAGTTTCCCCTATAGATGCCGGGATTCCGCGAAGCATCCAACCAGTTCTAACAGTGTTCTTTACTGCTTCAAGAGACTTAAGTAGTGTTTCAATACCCATTAAATTACCCCCTATTGTACCGTTTACCTTTTAATAACACTATCTATTAATGATTACGATTTTAATATCTGTAACAATGTTTAGAAATAATTTATATAGTCTAGAAGGTTTCTTAAACAACAACATTACACGATAAAGGCATAGGTGATTTCAATTTTGAATAAGCGTAAGGCTATATTGCTTGCTTCAGCCCTAGCCTTCTTTTAATACTCGCTTTAGTTCCTTTAACAATAGCTTACTTAAGCATACATCCAAATGGCTAAAATACAAGTATGAATTACCAGAGCTCCTAGGAAGTACGGTTAGCTTCTGGGGCAAAGTATTTACAGGAGCAAATGGTAATTTTGAACCAGCGAACATAAGGAACATAGATAAACCACTGATTTTAATTGTTAGTTGAAAAGACCCTCTTGTAACAGTAGAGGAAGCTAAAAATATGGCTGAAAAGAGCTCATACTCGAAACTTTTAATTGTTAAGGGAGCAGGACATGCGGAATCACTTTACGTTCTTGGTTTAGAAAAACTACGCTAATAGCGTCTTAGAAGTAACTAGCTTTGCAATTAATGTTTAAGAGAAGAGATTGATAAGAAAGTTAATAGGAAATTCTTAACATCTTACCATGAACAACATTGATAAGATTTAGCAATATTTTATTTTTTAGCTTTCAAGAATTCTTATGAAGCATTATTTTCAGAAATTCAATAATATGTGCTGTGTTTTCATTTGTAGCATAGGGGTTATTGTTATGAAGCTTAGGTTGGATTGTGTTGCATGTATAGTTAAGCAGGCACTTAAAGCGGCTAGATTAGCGACTAGTGATCCTAAGATACAGGAGGAAGTATTGCGTTGGGTTATGCGTCGCTTAACCGAAATATCATGGGCTGGTACTCCATCACAACTCGTTAGAACAACAAGGGTTGCTGAATTAATTGAGAAGTTAACAGGCATTGACGACCCATATAGGGAACTCAAAAAGGCAAGCAACGATGAGGCTCTAGCAATAGTGGAAGATGTTAGGTCTCTAATAGTTTCACATAAGGATCCATTAAGAGCTGCTGTTAAGGTGGCTATAGCGGGAAACATAATCGATTATGTTGCTGTTGAAACATATAATTTAAGAGAAACCATCGAGAAGGTCGTGAAGCAAAAACCTGCCATAGATGATTATGAGAGGCTAAGGAGTGAAGTGCTAAGTGCAGAAACTCTCCTATACTTCGCTGACAATGCGGGGGAAATAGTTTTCGACAAGCTTCTAATAGAGGAAATAATTATATTTAGAGGAAAACCCTTCAGAAAAATATCCTTTGTCGTTAAGGGAGGACCAACACTTAATGATGCAACAATAGAGGACACACTTTACATAGGCCTAGATAAGTTACCGAACATAGAGTTCAGGAAAGTGTCAAGCGGTAAACCTGGTACAGGGCCTGAACCAACCTCACCTGAAGTACTATCGTGGATAAGGAATCATGACCTAGTAATTTCTAAGGGACAAGGGAACTATGAGGACTTAAGTGATATAAAGGGGATATACTTCCTCCTCATGGCTAAATGCCCAGTAGTAGCTGAAGACTTAGGAGTTAAAGTAGGCGATATAGTCATTAAGCGAGGATAGTCTAACGAATAAATTTCAAAGAACAAAGCCTGTTCGACTTAAACTTGTACAATAAACTCTCAACAAAAAGCTTAGTTAACCTAAGGCTTTACTCTTTTCAGAAATCATTTGATTTTATTGTGGTAGGACTGCAAGAATTTGAACCCCCGGATCATAGGGGATCCTGCGATATAGCAGATGCTACATAGTCTTGATATAGCTGATATAATAAGGAAGCATATCTAAACTCCTGGCTGAATTCAATCTAGTTATTAGCTCATGGATGATATAACAGCAACTGCTAACAAGTTTCACTTGAAATACTTCAATAAAATTATTGAAGAGGTTAAACTAGGTAATCTAAAATTTAAAGATTTACACAAGTATCTTAACGATAAGCTATATTTGCCTTAAGTTTTTATTGTATCGTGGGTATTAATATGCCAGTAGAGTTTCACGTTAAATACGATAAAAGCGTAGATGCTCTCTATATACGTTTAAGAGATGGGAGAATTGTTGAGTCTGATGAGGTTGCGCCTGGCATAATAGTTGATCTTAATGAGAATAATGAAATAATAGGAATAGAGGTTTTGTGGGTTTCAAGACGCAAACTGGATTTATTAAAGCTATTAATGGAAGGTCCTGAGGCTTTGGTGACCATGACGTGAGGATAGTTTATAGCCTACATGCTCTCGAAAGAATGCGTCAGAGAGAGATTAGTAAGGAGCTAATAGTACAATGTATTCAAAATCCAGACAAAAGTGAGGAGTTAAAGGAGGTTTATAGATGCATAAAAAGGATCAACAATAAAGTAATTATTGTAGTCTATAAACGAGAAAACGATAAGTTTATAGTGGTGACAGCGTACCTATCCTCGAAGCTACATAAATACTTGGGTTAAAGCTTCCTTGCATTGAAGAAGTTCAGCAATATCTTTACTTGTCTCTGATGGTGTTACAGTGATTCCTGTATGTTACGTCTTCTCAATAGGTTTAGCTTTTAATGGTAACTCTATAGCTGGTGATTATAGAGGGTCGCTAGCTGATGCAATAGAGGTGTTAAGCGCTACGATTACCTTTACAGAAATTCCCGGCTTTGTGTGGAGTCTTATTCCTAAGATGTACTTACCGGGTTTCAGTTCAGCGCAGTTAGCTCCGTTTACGTAGAGAACTCCGTTCTTGTAGCAGAGTTTGAAGAGGTTGATGAACTTTCTCTGCCCTGGTTCCACCACATGCTCCGATGACTTCAATATAGATGCCCTAAGGCTGCATCCTGTGAGCGGTTTTCCATAGATATCATATACTGCTACGTCCCAGCTTATGTAGTTCACGATTCTTAAACTCGTATTTCCGCGATTCACAACGAATAGCTCAATAACAGTCTTGTTCCCCTCAGTGCTGAAAACCACATCGATAAACTTTGGTTTCTCGATAACCTGTAGATGCCGGAGCTTCTCAGGGTTTAGCCCTACTCTTACCTTTAGGTATAGGGAGTACTTAGGAAGGCTAACTTTACACACCTTAGGTCTGGGCTCAGCACACTCTACCCTTAGTATAGGCGTGATTCTCGATACAAGCTCCTTCACCCTTAATACCTCCTCTGGTGAGGACATCGATACGTTAAATACCAGAACTTCACTACTCATGATTATGACTTCATACTCCCCAGTTCTGTTAAGAATTGTCGGTAGGTAAGCCCTATAAACCATGGCTCTAGACCTAGGCTCTACAACACCTCTAAACCTCTTAGGGAAGTCTCTAGGTGTGTAGCCCTGCACAATCCACGTAAAATCCTCGTAGAGCTTCTCACCACCCCTATTCACCAGGTAGATCGTTAGAAAACCATCTCTATCAACAGAAACACTCATATTGTTAAAGACCAGAACCCCTACCTCATAGACAAACCTATCTACGCTAAGCATAGAAGAGCTATTGCTAAAGATCGTACTAGCCAGAGCAACGAGAGGAAGAATTCTATTTCTATACCCTAGCGTTTCCTCGCTCATCTGCCAGGAACTGAGCATAGCAACAACGATGGG
>CAZGLL010000007.1:0-59859 GCA_964526225.1 uncultured Desulfurococcales archaeon
TCAATAATTACTCTTGTCGTTTTAACAGCTATTCCCTTCTTAGCTTCAAGAATCTGGTTTGAACTCATATTTACCCTACCCAAAGCAACAAGTTCCCCTTTAACTGTGAAAATAGCTACTCTATCGCCAACATTTATTCCCTCATGCAGAGCAACTATTCCTGGAACAGCAAGATTAGCTCCATGAGCTATAGCGTCTACTGCCGTGTCTCTAATTATTATTTTCGGTAATTCGCAAACAGCCCTTTCCATGGGCATAATGTATTTTCTGAGTAAATCATCTTTACCTTCAAATTTCCACCTATATAAAGCATCAGCTAGATCTTGAAGTCTAACTAAACTCTCATCTTCTCTGAAGGGTCCAGCTCTTGTTCTCCTAAGTTCCCTCATATGAGCACCAACACCTAGAAGCAAACCTATGTCATGGCAATTGCTTATAACTATTGAAGCAAACGGTAAGAAATTATGATTGTCCTCAACTGTTATATCATAAACGTGTTCTTCATGATATTTCTCTTTACTAACTTTCTTAACCTTAACAAGGTAAATATTTGAATTAAATATTTTCTGTAATTCCTCAGTATTTTCATCATGTATTCCATATGCATCCATTTTCTTTAAAAACCTTCCAAGAACATGTTTTGTCATAGGCTTGCATCCTTTCAATACTCTCACAAAATTTCCTCCTAATTTTAATGAGGAAGGCGTAAGTCTATACTTTTTAAGTATATTCATTATCTTATTCTTAACATGCAAAGGCATATAGTCCGGTATATGATTTCTTACCTTAAGCTTGCATATCTCCTGCAGTCTTCTTCTTTTCTCGCTGTGATTGCTTCCAACAACATTCATGAAAACGTATTTATCATAGGGATTTCTTATGAACACATCATAGTATCCCGTCTTTCTCCTATAAATTCTGCTCCTAATACCTAGCCTCTTAAGCAACTGGTATAATCTTAAAGCAATAGTTTTCGACGCCGTTGTAAAAACTATTGCGATTTCAACGGTGTTCGTTTTCTTTCTCCTTAAGCGTAAAACTCCTCCATCACCATCGAAGTAGCCGCGTAGAAAGCTGGCAACTAAATTTTCAGGGAGAACAAATACTTTTTTGAAATCACTTAGCTCTTTCGGGCTTCTAATGCCTAAATTGTACGCTACTTCAGCCAATATAGGATTATATATTCTAATCTCATAAAGCGGTTTTTTACAATTCTCTTTTTTAACACTAATACTTACATCGTTTTGTGGAAATATATCTTTATAATACATTACAAAAGTGTCGATAACGTTTTTATCTGTGTTATGGAAAACTATTTTTGTCGGTCTTTTTAGCTTTTTTTCAAAGACCACTGAGCCATCAGAGGCTATTAAGCCTAAAAGATATAACCATTTTTCGTTTAATGATGTTGCATTATTAGATAACGTAATTATTAAACCGTTTCTAGTCTTAAACTTCGTTATAGAACCCTTAATTTTATTCCATTGAGAACCTAAAATTCTTTTAGCATACTTTATTTTTAATCCTACGTTGTTATTACTTAAGCTTCTTCTATCTATTCCAAGTATGCTCGCAGCTTTTTTGGAACTACCATATTTCCTTAATACTATATCCTTAATAAGGCTCTTAATTCGTTCATCCTGTATAAGAAGATCATCGTCAAGAAGATCAATTACAGTTATTGTTTTAGGTTTAAAATGATTTATTTTCCTAACAGATAAAAGCCACATATTTTCTTTAATATCTTTTGCTTCAATCCATGCAAGTCCTTTGTCTAAGCTTACCAGTACTTCATGATCCTCTGTAAGCTTAAGTTCTACACCTTCATCAGTAACTATCTTTATTAAGTAAGGTGGTGCAGGAAGCTTTTGTACACCCATTATATTTTTAAATTCTAACGAGTTTGTTACAATATTGAACGATAATACCTTTATATTATCGTTTAAGCCCCTTCTAAAAATGTCCTCTATTGAAATAAAGCCCTCATTTGTTAAGATCTCCGTATCTCCCGGAACACATAGTTTTCTTATGTAGGTTCCTGCCTCGCAACCTATTTTCATAAGTACTAATCTTCCATCTTTTTCAAGAACATCTATATAATATATTTCTTTAGTTCTAAGGGATCTTTTAACGGACGATCTGAGAGGAGGTCTCTGATAGATTTTACCAACGAATTTCCTAATCACTCTTAAAAGTTCTTCATCGCCAACATCTCCGTGAAGCTGCATTACACATACGTACTCCTTAATCTTATGAACTATAACACTAATAACTTTAGTAGCATGCTCTAACGCTACAGGGAGAACACCACTAACCTTGGGATAACCCCGCCCCAAGCCCCTAATTTTAAGGGGCTATTGGGGCTCTAGGGTCCCACCATGACCAGCCTTTGATAATCCAAACATTCTCTTAATCCATGCGACAACTTCGTGACTTGTTGGTCCAGGTGGTTTATCTAAGTTAACTACACCATGTCTAATGTAGTAATCTATAGGTCTCTCATACGGGAAATAACCATATCTCTCGTCAGTTTCAAGTTCTCCCTTGAAAAGATATTTTCTCCTAACATCGCATATTTTGTCCAGGTTTTCGAGGAATCTTAAACCTTCAAGATAGGGCAAAATCCCTTCCTCCCTAAGATAGAAATGTTATTCAAAGAAGTATAAATAAAAATCTATGCTTAAAAGTGGAAGTCATGTTGGAGGTAAAACTGGCTTAACCCTTTCCCTCATAAAGTCTTCTAATCCCTTAGCCCTAATAGCTTCTAGTACTTCCTCGTCGGAAGCACCTTTCTTAATATTTATTTTCTCCGGTAAAACCTCAATATGCTTAATGTTAGCTCTTCTCCTTTTAACACCAGTTAACTGCTTAGGACCAGTTATCAGAACGAAGTTATCATCAATTATGTCAACTATAACACACTTTCTCCCGGCCTCTCTGCCAGCAATTTTAACACATATCCTTCCAACTTCAATTGCCGACATTTCGGTTACACCCGCAAGCAGTCTTTAGGTTTTTTTAGACGTTTCTTCTGTATGAAGAGTTGTGGTTTAATAAACATTATGGTTTTCTCAATATTTTAGAAACAGCCATATCTATTAGCTTAAATGTTTCTTCAACACTAAACTTTTCAGTATTAATCACTAAGTCAAACCATGAAATATCTGTAATATCTAAACCATAAATTTCTAAGAACCTTTTTCTCTGGCTGAACTCCCTAGTGACTGTTTCGTAAAATGCTTCTCTAAGGGATTTACCATCTCTTTCAGCAATTCTCTTAACCCTAACCATTAAAGGTGCTGTTACGTAAACTCTTAAATCAGCTATGTCTTTAACAACCCAAGCTGTTAAATGACCATCAATAACAATGTTTCCCTTAAGCGCTTCTTCAAAAGTTCTTCTATCTATTTCTAAATCTATCGAGTAATCCTTTTCAGCAACAATGCTTAGTTCTGAAAGAGAAAGACCTCTTTCCTTAGCTATTTTACGGAAGATTTGTCCAGCAGAGAAATATCTTAAACCATATTTTTCAGCTAACATACGAGCATATGTTGTTTTACCGCTACCCGCAGGACCGCTAATTACAATTACGTTACGTGGTTTAAGCAATAGTTACTGAGCCTCTAATAGCTTCTTTCAGCAGTGTTCTTAAACAGCTACCGCAGATTACTCCACCATACATTCTCTCTGGTCTCCTAAGGGATTTCGGTAGCTTCCTTAGTTCAACAGGCCTAAGCCTTGGAACACCATTTAAGGGCTTACCACAAATAGCACACTTAGCAGGACTAGGCTTTCTCTTTTCATAATGTATTTTGACTTCACCACCGGGTGTTCTAACATAGACTCTTCTCAAAGATCTACTCCTATACCTCGGCCTAGGCATTGTTTCACTAGCACCTCTAACCAAACATGTAGTTTCATCGGCAAGGACTGGTTCTAATGTAACTGTTTAGGGCTATTTAAAATTTTCAGATATTCCTTAAAGCATTTAATATTTCATCAACAGCTTCCTCAACTTTTCCTTCTCTGTTTTGAACAAATTTAACAGTAGATCCCGTTAGAACGGCAGAGGCTATGGACGAAACCCTCGCTAAGAACATGAATTCTCTTATTTCCTCAATGCTTCTCTCATCCATTCTAAACCTTACGCTTGCATCTCTCATTCTTCTCGCATATATTTCTTCAGGAGATGCCTCAATATTTACTATGAGGTAGGGTTTTATATTCTCAATAACATGCTTTGGAAGTCCAGGCCAGAAACCAGTTGCTGTATGTATTAATGCGTGAGTATCAACTATGAATATGTCGTGTTTTTCTTTTTCAGCATCCTCTCTTATTTTCTTAGCGGCTTTTTCCTGAAGATCCAGTTGAATATGTATTGGGAGTTTACGAATTTCATCCCTATGAGATATGAGACCTCGGCTTCTAGCTTCTTCGAACATGTAATCTCCGAAATTAACGACTTTAACGTCTAAACCTTCCTTAGAAGCTTTCTCCTGTAACTTCTTTAGAACAGTTGTTTTACCTACACCCGGAATCCCAACAATAATAACTATTATTGGAAATTTCGCCTTACCCGACATTTTAATCTACCATTAAGTTTTAGCGTTCATTAATATAATGCTATATTGTAGCTTATTATCTCTACTGCTTCTAAAGTCACCATAGAGCGAAAATAAGAGTTAATGAGGGAGGCCTTTACTCCCCTATGAGCCTCTTAAGTAGCGGATATGTTTCTAAAGCTCTCTCATAAGCTATTATCTGGTAGTACTGGTAGATTATTCCTACAGCTAAGAGAATACCCATACCTCCACCGAAAACACCTAAAATCGTAGCTAAAGCAGCAATAGTACCTACGATTATTGAGCTTAGAAGAGCTAACGGGTAAATATATCTTGCAAGGAATCTTTCAAGAGTTTTAACCGATCCAAGTCTAAGACCGGGAATGTTCATACCTGATCTGACAAGGTTTTCTGCTTGGTCTCTAGGGCTCATACCGCTTACTTCAACCCACATAAGCCCAAAAAGTATGGCAGCAACGATAAGTAAGATTGTATAAACAACTGCTCGTAATGGGTCTTCAAGTGCAAAAAGAATTCCTCCACGTAAACTAAGATAGTACGCTAAGCCTCCAGTAGGTATTATATCTCCGTTCTCTAAAACCTTAAATGTTCCAAGTAAGTTCAAGAAGAAATTAGTGTTTGTTCTGTTAAACTGTGACCATAATATCTGTACGAAGAATAGGTAGTCAGCAATAAATATTGAGAATAGGAGCACTGGAACGTTTGAAACGTAGAGAAAGTTTAAGGGTATCTTAGATCTAACACCTCTATATCTCTGAATAGCTATGGGTATTTCAACACGTACACCATGAAGGTATATTAGCAGAAGCATAAAGGCTATTGTGCTTATTAAACCTAGAAGGTCCGGAAGGTTCTTTCTTACAAATATTGCAACTACATTCCCAGTAAATATTCTATTTATTAGTTCAGGAATTACACCGTAATATGTTCCTTCAGCTGGAATCGTAGAAGGAGCTATACTAAACATACTCCATGTTACTGCTTCAGCAACGTTTGTTAGTATGAAAAGCGATATAGCGCTACCTATTCCCCAGCCTTTCTGCAGTAGTTCGTCAAAGAGCATTACTATAATGCTTGCGAAAACAAGCTGTATTATTGCGAGAATTTGCTGTTCAGGTGTAAGTCTAATTCTTAATCCAAAGCTTGAAACAGCATATGCTGTTGCTTCAACTATAGCTAATATTAGGGCTAATCCCTTCTGCGTTGCTGTAAATTTCTCTCTTTGTTCGGGATCTGTTAAGTCAAGTTCTATTATTTTTGCTCCAACAAGAACTTCTAAAATTATCCCTGCGGTAACTATGGGGCTTATTCCTAATTGCATGAGTGTTCCATTTCTAGCTCCAAAGATGAGTGTGTAAATAGCTAGCGTTTCAACAACTGCTTCCTGAGGTATTCCAAATAATGGAACATTGCCCATTATTAGAAACATTAGAAGAACAGCGCCTGTCCAAGCTAGTCTTTCATAAAGTGACGGTCTTCTCTCAGGTTTTTTAACTGAAGGTAGGTAGTGTGCTATCTTCCCTAAGAGGTCAATAAAGCCCATTGTCACTCATCCTTAATTTTAAAATTTAAAGAGTTACTTAACGATTTCTACTATGCCTCCTGCTTCCTCTATTTTCCGCTTAGCTTTCTCAGTTATGAACATTGTGATTATCTTTAACTTTTTGAGAACCTTACCTTTGCCAGCAACCTTATTGAAACCTAGTTTTCTAACGTCAATACTTATATATTCCCCTTCCTTTACGGCTAATCCTTTATTTACAAGATCTTCAGCTATTTCATCAAGTTCTCCAACATTAACCACTTTTCTAGCTAAAACAATAGGTGGAGCTCTTGTGAATCCATGTTTTCCAAAGTAGTTAGGTGCGTACTTGACAACCCAGCTCCACTTATGCTTATGCATACCTGCTGCTCCAAAACCTCCTCTACTACCGGATTTCCTATGCTGACCTACCCTACCGTAACCATGTGTCCTATTTCCTCTAAGCTTCCTTGACTTCTTTCTCCTCCTAACAACCATAACGTGTAGCACCTCAAATCATTTTCAAGAGGAGCTCGTTTATTTTTTCTCCACGATATCCTAGTTCTCCATTTGCACCGAAAGGTTTCTTTATTGTCCCCTTAAATCCTCCCTTTGGAGGATGTAGTCTGAACACTGGTTTGACAATATGTTTTATCTTGTTTAAGGAAAGTTCTCCTGAAAGAAGTTTGTCAGCTAATTCTTCAATTCCTCCTTTGAGGCCTAGTTTCTCCTTTACGACTTCGTCTGTTAATGGTTTGTTTCCTACGATTCTTCCCCTCTTCCTTAAAAGTTCTACTAGAACTTCCTTTGAAATTTCTCCCCACGTTATCCAATCTTTTGCTTTGAAAAGCATGCCTTCGAGGCCGGGGGTGTTTGAATGATATAGTGTGCAGTGGAATTTCTTATGCAATCTGAGAAGCTTTAAAGTATACTCTACATCGTATGGCGTGTCCGGTTGGCCTCTAAGCCTAATGATGGCGTATAGGGGCATTTCAAAGTCTACCCTCTTAACCAATCCTCGGGTGTAATAGTCTTATAAGTCATTTTTAGAGCGTTAAAAACTGCCATTGCGAAATTATATGTTGTTCTAGTTTCGCCTCTTGTGAAAGACCATATGTCTTTTATTCCAGCATATTTGAGAACTTTCTTTCCTGTATCGCCTATGACTAAGCCTGTACCTTTAGGTGCTGGTTTAAGAATTACTTCCACGCTTCCGCTTTTACCTCTTACAACGAAAGGTACTGAGTGTGGTTCACCACATCTACATTCCCAGCTACCGCATCCTCTTTTAACAGGTATTATGTTTAGTTTTGCGTTAAGAAGAGCTTTTTGAATAGCGAATCTTAATTGCCTAGCTTTCCCGGCACCTATGCCTACGTAGCCATTCATATTACCTACGACGACAACTGCTTTGAATCTTGTACGTTCTCCAGCATCTGTTTGTTTCTGAACGATGCCAATATCTATTACTTCATGTTGAAGATCAGGTAGTAAATAATCGATTATTTCTGGCTCGCTTATTCTAAGGTTTTGCTCGAAAATTTCATCTATAGAAACAATTTTGCCTTCTTTAACTAGCTTTCCAACCTTAGTTTTAGGTTGCCACTCTTCTAAACTTGGAGGTTGAGAGTAAGCACACATTAACTACCCACCTTCCTTTCCAACATAGTCTTGAAGTATTTTCGCCTTTACTTCTTCAAAATGCTTAGGCAGGTCTTCGGGTTTTAAACCGTTTTTAAGGTATTGTGAGAAATGTCTTTGATAAAATTCGGGGTTGGATTCCGAAAGCATTTTAGCCCAAGAAGCTATATGTTGACCTCTAATCCTATCTTCTGAAGGTAGAATTTCCGGACTATGCGGGATTTTTAGTCCAGCATCTAATGCTCCTTTAAGAACCGCGAAAACACGAGCTCCTTTAACAGCTCTATGTAATCCTATGTCAAGAATTACTTCTTCAATACCTTTAGCCTTAGCTCTTAGTCCAACAAGTAATCCTGTTAAGTAAGCTGCTGGAGTATTGTCTGTTGCAGCTTTCCAACCATATTTCTTCTTAAGCTCAATACTATGAGCTGATGTGAGAACTACGTCACCTTTAGGGTCGAACTTTATTATTTGAGCAATAATGTATCTTAAAGTCTTTCTTGCGACAAGTCTTAACCTTTTAGAGAGAACCATACGGTATCTCTTATAGTAATTTGTCTTTCCCTCTCTTCTTCTCCTATATTTTACCCTGTATCTTGGGCCTCTAGCCATTCTTCATCACGTCCTTGAAGCTACTAGTTCTTTAATGTAATTTCTCAGTTGTGCTTTAGTTTTGAATACTCCACCCTTAATTAGCCTATAGAGTCTACGATACTCTTTAGGCGTAATAATATTCCTCTCCCTATATTGCTTAAGAAGTTTTCTTAAAGCTCTAACCTTCATCATCCATTGCTCTTTTCTCGACACTTTAGCGTATTTGCCTCCCTTCCTATGCCCTGGTCCTCTCCTCTGACCCTTCTTTCTCTTCTCATGTCTTACTCTCCATCTCGCACGACTATTGGAGTGTTCAGGTTTGACCCTAATTATTCCATCTTTAATGAGCTTCTTAACATCCTCTCTCGTTATTGCAGCTTCTACTCTATCATACGCCTCAGGATCTATCCAAATCCTGCTTTCCCCTACACCAAGAATTTCTGCTGCAAGTCTTTTCTGTAAGCTTAAGTCCATTACTCGGTTCTCCCCGCATTAGCTATTTTTATTCCTAGCTCGGAAGCTTTCTTAATTATTTCGAGCCTCTTTCTCCTACCTACTGTGCTAGCTATGTACACTATGTGCTTCTCCTTATCAACTTTTTCCAAATCACGAACACTATGTACTAACACTATTTCCCTACCTGTTGGATGAAGCCCTCTAACAAGCCTTGGCCCCCTATATCCTGAAGAAGGCATTGGCGGGTATCCTTTAAGCTTATGTCTAATCTTATTATCTATACCCCTAGGCCTCCTCCATACTTCATCAAATTTAGCAAATTTCCACCAAAGAGTTCGTAGAAACCTAGGCCTCCTCCTATTCATAATGTTTCTTAATCTTAATAGTCTCTTAAACACGCCTTCCTCACTACCCATAGGCTATCATTCCTCCATCGTTCCTTTTTCGTAAACGTATATTCCGTCCATGAAAACTCTTGGGTCATAATCTTTTATTCTAGCTGCTTTCTCGATGTTTGCTGCTGTTTGTCCTACATGTTCTATGTTTATTCCTTCAACAATAACGTCTTCCCCTTCAACACGAACCGTTACATCATCTCCGAAGATTTCAGCATAGCGAGGAGCTTTTTCACCCAAGTAGTTTTCGATAATTATCTTCTTACCCTGAACCTTAACTGATATGGGGAAGTGTGAGTATATTATTTTCAACTTATACCTATAACCCTTAGTTACTCCGGTAATCATGTTCCTAATGTGGGCCGCAATAGATCCTACAAGGGCTTTCTTTTTCCTATTTGCAAAATATGTTTCAACAATTACCTTGTTATCTTCCTTCCTTATAATCACATGTCTTGCATGTGAGAAATCTCTTTCCAAAGTACCCTTAGGTCCACTAACCTTAACCTTCATACCTTCTACTTCTAATGTTACGTTTTCCGGAATCTCTACTTCTTCAGAATAATGTACAAGCTTAACCATAATTTATCAACCTCTCTTTGCTTAGTAAACATACGCTAACACTATTCCCCCTATCTTTTTAGCTAAAGCTTCCTTATGGGACATTACTCCTTGAGATGTTGAGAGAACAATTATTCCCATTTCTCTTGATGGAAGATATTTTCTAAGCCATTCAGGCATGTTAAGCAGGTCAGTATATTTTACAGAAACTCTAGGCTTAATAACACCGCATTTGTTTATTCTACCTAGAAGTTGAACCTTAATTTTACCCCATCTACCATCGTCTATGTATTCGAATTCACCAATATATCCTTCTTTCTGAAAAACTCTTAGAACATTAGCTATGAGTTTGGAAGCAGGCATAATTATTGCTTCCTTTTTACCTCTAACCTCATTGTTCCATATTGTTGCTAAAGCGTTAGCTAAGGTATCAAGCATTACCATTTTTAGGAATCACCTCAATTATATTTTCTGAAACCTAATGTGGGGGCAATCTCTCTAAAACACTGTCTACATAAGTATAAGCCATACCTCCTAATTAGCGGCCCATGGGATCCGCATCTAATACATGTTCTTGATCCTTTACCGAACTTTCTTTGAACAGGTAACCTAAACTTTCCCATGAAGTAACACCCTAAACTATTGTTACACCAAACTCTTTAATCATAAACTCTATTGCCTCTTCCTTCTTCACCCTATGACGTAGGGGCACTCTTGAACGGGCTCTTTTCCTACGCATAACACGAAAGCCCGGTCTCTCAATAGTTACACATACGTCCATTCCGAAAATACCTATTTCGGGATCATATTTTACGCCGGGTATTGAAATGTGTTCTTTTATTCCGAAAGCGAAATTACCGAATCTATCAAAACTCGAGGCTTTAAGTCTCCAACCAACTGCTTCAAGAGCCTTACGTAGGAACTCTATTGCTCTCTGTTTTCTTAAAGTAACCATTACAGCTATGTTTTCCCCCCTGTAAATACCGAATTCCCTAATTGTTCTCTTAGCTTTCCTAGGCACTGGTTTCTGTCCTGTAAGCATTTCGAGAACTTTCATTGCTTTCCGAAGTTTTTCACCGCTTTCTCCAACGCCTATGTTTACTGTAACCTTAGCTATCCTAGGCTTCAGCATAGGATTTTTCTTCCAAAGTTCCTCATAATTTGTTTGAACTGTAGTCGCAACCGACATCACCATGCACCTTCAGGCAAGCTTATTTCCGGCTTATCCTTACCTATTACGAAAATGTAGTCCTGTATTGTTTGAAATCTATTTCCATCCTTATCTTCTAATGTTACAACGTTCATCCTCTTCTTCATTATCCTAGTTATTCCGACGATTCTACCAACTCTACCAACGTTTCTACCATCAATAACGATAGCTATTGCGCCTTCTTCAAACCTATAATGACCTATTATTTCCTGTTCAGGAACAGTTATTTTTAGTGTATCGAATGTTTCGTAAACATCTTCCTCAGGATTTGTTGGGTCGGAAACCCTAATGAGAATGTTTCTTCCATCATGTAAGTTAAGTTGGATGTGACCTCCCTTAACAGTTGTTTTATTTTCTATTCTTACGAGCTTGTATCTAGCTTCATCCTTACCTATCTCGTGAAGTTTGAAGAATTTGATAGGATAGGGAATAATTCTAAACCACTTATTTAGCTTTGTTATTTCGAGAACATCCATTAAACCTACAGGGTATTTATAGTTTCTTCTAACTCTTCCATCAACCTTTATGTGTCCTTCAGCAATTATTTTCTTAGCTTCCCTACTTGTTTTAGCTAGACCAAGTATTTCCCTTACAATTATAAGTAAAGGTAAGCTTCTTTCTAAAGGATGAGGACCCGGGCTAGGCTTAACAACCCAATGATGCTCCTTCCTAAGTATAGGCCAAAACGCAGGAGCTGCAAATCTCGTTAGGTGCCTTCTACCACCCATTTTACCCATTTCATGCATCACCTAGCTTACTCAGCTTCTTCAGAAGAAGCTTTTATTTCAACTTTTCTTCTTTCAATAATTCTCTTCCTATACGGGTCTGAAAGGTCAAGCTTAGTTACAACAACCTTTGATGGATGTATAGGGTAAAATCTCTGTGTGCCATCAGCTCTCTTAATAGTTACTCCTTCAACAAATATCCTAATTCTTTTATAGTCGACCCTAACAACTTTACCTTCATGCCCTCTCCAATTTCCTCTAACAATCCTAACAGTATCTCCTTTACGTACTGGAAGTCTTTTTATTCCATGTTTTTCTTGAAGCTCCTCTGAAAGTAGAGCATTAAAGAACTTATGTCTTAAGTGAAGTGGGGCATTATAGAAGCTTTTTCTCTGCTTTCTTGGCTGTTTAGACTTTGTTAAGCCCATTGCTATAGCGCCCTCTTAGACTATTATTGTTGCTAATTCAGCTATTTTAGGCCATCTTTCAGCTGCTTCCCTAGCTACAGGTCCTCTAATTTCCGAACCTTTAGGTATTCCTTCTGGAGTAACTATTACTGCAGCGTTATCTTCGAAAACAACTCTTGTTCCATCAGGTCTACGATAAGGCATTCTTTGCCTTATTATTACAGCTCTAACTATTTGTTTTCTCATATCTGGTGTGCCTTTCTTTACTGAAGCAACAACTACGTCTCCTACTGACGCCTTAGGTAATTGTCTAAGCCTTGTCTTATAACCCGGCACTCCTATAACCATGATTTCTCTTGCTCCACTATTGTCAGCAACTATGAGACTTGTTCCTACCTGTATTCCTGCGGAAATTCCTCTACGAGTAGTTTCTCCACCGCCTGCTTTCCTTAAACGCTTAACCATAGCTCATTTACCTCTCAACTGCTTTTTCTAATATTTTCACTACTACGAAAGATACAGTTTTCGAAATAGGTCTTGTCTCAGCTATTAATACTTTATCTCCTTTTTTAGCGTTAATGCAGGGTGGATTGTGAGCGTGAATCTTACTCCTCCTTCTCTCGTATCTTCGGAATTTTCTAACGTAGTGTAAATATTCTCTTTCAACAACAACTGTTTTATCCATTTTATCCGAAACAACTGTACCTTCGAGAACTATTCCTCTAACAGATAGGGTACCGTGGAATGGGCAATTAGGATCATCACATTCTTTTTCCGGAGGCTCTACTCCAGGTAATCCTATGTTTCTAGCTGGCATTTCTACCATCTACCTCTAACTTTTTTCTTTAATCTTTCCTCGGGTCTTCCAACCAAGATTGACCCGTCGACCACTACTTTTTTCCCGTTTGGGAGCGTGAATAAAAATTTAGATACAGATTTAAGAACTTTCTTCTCGCCTTCAGATGTTTCTAAAACCAACATATTATAGGTTTCATTGACAACTTTTCCTTTCAACCCAACATAGCTTTCAGCAAGAGACTCTAAAACTTCAACAAATAAGCCTATGAGTTCATGGTTAACAATGTTTCGAGGAGAATGTTTCAAAAATAAAACACCTTAAATCACTTACGTTTCTTCCCTTTCCTTTTCTCCCGAAGCTCTTCCTCCCTATTTATTGTTAGTATTCGCGCAATAGTCTTTCTAATTGCTCTTATTCTTCCAGGATTTTCTAATGTACCAAGTTGTGCCTGCATTCTAAGCTTCATAAGCTCAAGCCTTAGTTCCTGAAGCTTCTTTTCTCTCTCCTCCCTACTCATAGCCCTAATTTCACGTGCCTTAAGCGACATATCCTATCACCCTATCTGACTAGCTTCGTGCACCTCAGATTTCTTAGCTATTTCCTCAGGAGGAATAATCTCTATGTGATCCATAGGTCTCATGGGCTTAACTATTCTAACCTCAATTCCGTAAACACCAAGTTTGAGGAGAGCATGCGCAACAGCTCTTTCAACCATTACTGATGTTTGCTCGCCTGTCTTATAGATTCTACCAGCACGATATTTCTCGTAACGTGCTCTTTCACTTGTCAATTTACCGCTAATGACTATTTCAGCGCCTAAAGCTCCAGCCTCCATGATTCTACGTAGTGCTATGAAAGCCGCTCTTCTAAAGTGAAATCCTCTCTCAAGAGCTACGGCAAGTCTGAATGCTACAATTCTAGCTGAGAGATATGGATTTTCAACTGTTGTAACTGTTATTTGTGGGTTTTCGAGTCCGAATCTTTTCTCAAAAATTTGGGCTAACTGCCTAATCATAGAGCCTCTTCTACCGATAATTATCGCCGGTCTTTCAGCATAAATGACTATTCTCGTTCCTAAAGGTGTCTTTAAAATGTCGACTCCAGCATATCCCGCCCTATAGAATTCCTTAGCTAGGTACTCGTCGATTTTTGCCTTAATTATTCCTTTTTGAACGAAGAGTTTTTTAACATTAACCATAGCTTTAAACCTCTGCAACAGCTATTTCAACATGAGTGTACTTTCTAAACCAAGGAGTCGCTCTACCGAAAGCTCTTGGAGTATACTTTTTAAGAACAGGACCTTTCTGAGCGGCTGCGTGAATTATTTTTAGCCTATCAGCATCTAACCCTTTATTAACGGCATTGTTTTCGGCATTTTCAAGAACTTTCAGTATTTCCTTAGCAGCTTTAACAGGATATCTTCCGGCGGGCCATTTCCACCTTTCCAAACCTCTATGATGAGCTACTTTGCCATGGTATCTACGGTAAGGTATGGGCTGTTTCTTCTCAATAACTGCTTTAAGTAGCTCCTTAGCCTTACTAAGCTTCATACCCTTAATAACCCTACATATTTCACGTGCTTCCTTAAGCGAAATAGGAAGATCCCTACCGCTAGCTATAGCTGTTTTTTCAGGGTCAAGATTCTTAATGGAATACCCCCATGTTGGCACTCTACCTTACGCCCCACAGTTTACTATCCTACCTATCGCTTGGTTCTTTACGTAACTAGAGGTAAAAAAATCTTAATCAAACCTACCTAAATAAGTTTCGAAACAGCCTTCATAAAATGCGTAAAAGAAAAACTCTAAATTATGAGTGATGCTTTCTCAAATGTTGGATGTTTCCATGCAATTCTCTCTTTCATTTCCAAATACTTTACATCGCCGTTCTCATGAAGAATAGCTATAAAACCTTTAGTCTTAGATGAAACAATAAGCCTATATTCTCCTTCCACAATAAGTTCGCCGTCTTCTTTTTCCTTAACACTATACTTTACTATTTCTACAGGAACCCTTCCACCATGAATTGCTTGAAGCACAGAAACAATTCTCGAAAGAACCTTTCCTTCGTACTCCATCCACCACTCCCCATATTAGTTTGTGTTGGGAAGATAGTGAATGGAGTTTCCGAAGGAAAACAATGGGGTTGAAGGTTTAAAAACTTTGTTAAATAAGGGAAAATACTACAGTATGCCTAGTCTAGTTGCTACTTCGCTTGCACTATATTCGGGCTTTAGTTTTATGTAAGCTACCTTTTCTCCTCTAGGAGTGATGTGGGTGTTTACTTTAGCAACCTTTACGTCAAAGAGTCTTTCAAAAGCTTGCCTTATTTGATGTTTAGTTGCTTTCCTATCTACGACGAAAACTATAGTGTTTTCTCTTTCTATTTTTAACAATGCTTTTTCTGTGCTCACAGGTCTTATCAGAATTGTTGCTGGTTCACTCATAGAAACATCACCTTAAATCTATTCGAGAGTTCTTCAAGAGCTTTAGGCGTATAAACAGTTAGTCTTCCAGGAACCCCGCCAGGAGCTAAATGGAGAACACTCACATACTTTGCTTCAACAACTGAAACTCCGGGTAAGTTTCTAGCAACCCTTATTAGCGGCTCTTTCTCATGAACTACGAATAAAATGCTTGTAGGAGTTCTATATCTTCGCCCCCTCATTTTTCCTTTGCCAGCTTTTATTTTCGTTCCCTCTTGAGCTCTAATAACATCATCCCATAGGCTAAGTTTTTTAAGCGCCTCTTTAAGTTTCTGTGTTGTATCTACCTTAACTATGTCGTCAATCACAACCATAGGTATCTGCGGAACCTTCTCTACTCTATGCCCCCTATTTTCAACATAGTACCTGTTTGCTGTTGCGGCTAAAGCGCTCACTATTGCTAACCACTTTTCCTTCTTATTTATTTCCTCATGAATCCTCTTCTCGGGTGTTGGTGGAAAAGCCCTTCTACCACCAACTGTGCTTACAACAAATCTTCCACGAGTACTTCCTTTCTGCCTAGGTATTCTAGCTAAACCTAAACCTACACCTAAGCTTTCAGCAGAAGTTCTCTTACCAGCCATAGGATCTCTTCCTTTAGGTTGAAGCCTTGCCGTAAATGATGATAGGAAAGCTCTCCTGATAAGATCTATTCTTACGGGAACGTAGAATAGGGATGGGGTTTCTATTTTAGAAACTTCCTTACCTTCTAAATCAAACACTCTAAGTTCCTTAGGCACCTCCGTTAAAGGCTTAGTAAGGGGCACAAGTATTTCATGAGCCATTTCTAAACACCTTGCTTACTTTCAAGGCTTATGTAGGTTATTTGTGGTGGATGAGCTGGAATGTATGGTGGTGGTCTAACAGGGTACCTAAGAATTAAGAGTCTCTTCCTAGCTCCAATAACCGATCCTTCAAGCATAATGTATGGTCCGCGAATTACACCGTAGCTTATGAAGCCTCCGGCGGGAGTAACTTCTAAACCGTTATCTCCTATTTTCAGGATCCTCTTATTGTATTCTGTTCTCCTATGGAACCCCATTTGTCCTGCTTGTGGCGTCTCGCTTACAGTTCCGAAACCTGGGCTTCTAGCACCTATTCTCCTACTTCCCTTCCTATGCTTATGCCATCTTGGAAGTTCTTTAACACCAAACCTTTTAATTACACCTTGGAAACCATGACCCTTAGTGACACCTATTACGTCAACAAACATTCCTTCCTCGAAAACATCTTTAGCATGTACTTCTTTACCCAGGATTTCTACAGCATACTTGAATCTTTCCTCTACCGAACTACCTCCTCCAATCCTTATTTCAACAATGTCTGGCTTTTTCTTTGGAATACCTCCAGCAAGTTTAGGTTGTGTTGCCGCTAAAACTCTTATATCAACAATTTTTTCGAGATTATCCTCAATTATTTTAAGCTTAGGTTCGGGATCCAGCTTCTCAGGTAATGGATGAACTTTTCTAATTATTTCGAGCTCCTTAGGAGGCGTAGTCCAAGCTTCAGTAAGAGTATACATGCCCTTGACGGGATGAATGGAGTAAGCTCTAACAGCTAAAACATAAAGTGGAGGAGCATCAAGTATTGTAACAGGCTTAAATATTTCCTGACCATGTGTTCTAGTGTGAAGTCTATCATCAACCATTAAAACATGGGTCATTCCGGCCTTGTAAGCAGCGAACCCTAATAGTTTAGGCTGAGGAAGCTCCGGATCAGGCCAAGACCTAACTCTAGGAACTATTCTCGAAGCTCTCTTACGCGGCCTAAGCCCTAAGCTTCCACGACGTGGCGCATGCTTCTTCCTTGCACCCATACCACTACACCCTAAAGGGGTCGCTTGGATTTATGGGTAGAAACTGGTTTATAAGGTCTATGCTCCTCATCAAGTGAGGAGCAATCATAAACCTTGTGGGCCCAGTAGTGTCTTTAACGAGAGATGCTGTGATAATGTAAGCCGCTAAACATATGAACACTCTAATTTTCGTATTTACCTTAGTATGTCGCTGGTGAAACAAAACAAAAATCGGTAACGTATAGAAATGGTTACTCGCATACTTTACGAATGAATGGCTTTAGATTTTTCGTCTATTAGCGAAAATATCTCTAATGTCGCATGAATAGCTTCCTCCGTTCTTACAACTTCAACTCCTTGGTAAGGTATCGTATTTACAACCATGTCAAATACTTCATCTAACATTAGTCCTTCACGAGCAGCGATATCCCATAGTCCCTCTTTCGGGGCTCCGAATGTTATAAGTATGGATTTAGCATTCAAATATTTTACACGAAGACTTTCTAAATCAACGGGTTCACCATACTTCGAAGTAGCTATTTTTAAATCCCATTTTTCCCTCAAAACCTCGCTAAGAGAGTCATAGTATGAAACATTGTAACCAAAATAGTAAGGTACTTTACTAAACTGGACAAGTTCTCCATAGATTTTGGGAGACGTTTTAACTATCTTTACGATTACGAGATCCCCTTTCCTCAAACCTCTCCTAGCTCTAACTACGGCTGGTTTATTCAAGCCTATGTTAACTATAACATTACCCTTAATTATTTCAATAACTAAGCCTTCTCTATATTCTCCAGCTTTAACGGATTTGCTTTGAGGATGGTTAGGTGTTTGAAGAGGGGGAAGAACACCTACGAACCTTAAAGTTTGTTTGAGAGGGACAATGAGCTTACGAAGATACGGAGGCGTTCTTAGATACTCAAGTACATCAACTATTAGTTCAGCATCAGGTTCTGTATGCGATTTATCTTTGTAAACAATTATTTCGTCTACTCTATGTATTGAGGCTGCTCTAGCAATGAAACCTATTTTTAACGTTTTAAGCTCTAATGTAGGCTCATTGGAAACTATACTTGAAGGAATGGCTATGGCTAAGTACGTCTTACGTCTAGGTGGAGGGTAAGGATATGGTGACTTAACATTATTCAATTAAAAATCCTCCTATGAAAAAGAGGCTTACGTTAATGGAAAACGTTATTTCTTCTTTTTCTTTTTACTCTTAGTCTTCTCCTTTTCCTCCTTCTTTGTTTCACCTAATCCCATGAAAAGTGTTGTTCTTTGCCTACCACCCATTCTTCTAAATCACCTCACATAGCTTTCCTCCAACTGTCCCTAAAAACTCTACGGTTTAAGATGTAGCGAGCTTTATATTTCCCTAAGCAAAAATACCATATAGGCAATGATGAATTTGCCGAGTTCGGAAATGTGAAGAACCATTCATGATCTGAGCTATATTCTTAACACTTCACTGAAATTTGCTTCTGTAAGGAAAAACCACATTAAACCTATTACCGTAGCTACAATTATTATCGCCGATGTCGCAAACATTATCCATAAACCGGCTTTAGAAAACCTTTCTCCAAATCCCTTGAATAACTTTTCTTCCTTAGCAACTACACGTTCCTTACGACGTTTCTTATGCTTCTTCGTTTTCCTAGGCATTTCATGCAACCTCCGCTTAAACAGCAAACTTTTTGGCTTAAAAGCTTAACTAGAATAAAATAATTACACGTACCACGCTAAAAACCCTTAGGTGCTAAGGTAATGAAAGTGTGCAGAATATACTTTACAATATTTGATAAGGAAAAATACATTGACATACTTAACTATCTAAAAGAAAAATATACTGATATAAAATCTATTGAAAGCAGTGTTGTTCCAGAATTTAAGCTTATTGAGATAAGGGGGGAGAGCGTAGATCCAAATACTTTGAAAGAGGAGCTTGAGAAGAAATTTAAACTGAAATTTAAAGTAGATGTGGTAGATGTCGTTTTGCCCTCTCGTAAAAGTTAATATTTCCCTCTCTAATCATTAATGTTTGTTAGTATAAGGTGTTCATGCTTGGGTACAGTGGGTAGGATTGATAGACAATATAGACCTCATGAAATAGAAGAGAAAATACTGAAGTTCTGGAGAGAGAAAGGTGTTTACGATAAGCTTAGGAGCATGCTTAAGGATAAACCGAAATTCTACTTCCTAGACGGTCCACCTTATCCGTCAAGCGACGTACCACATATCGGTACTGCTTGGAATAAGGTAATCAAGGATCTCGTAATAAGATTTCAACGTATGAGAAGACGTTTCGTATGGGATCAGCCAGGCTACGATACTCACGGCTTACCTATCGAAGTTGCTGTTGAAAAAAAGCTTGGACTTAAAAGCAAAAAAGAAATAGTAACCAAGGTTGGTGTTGAAAAGTTCGTTAAGGAATGCATGAATCTAGCACTTACAAATGCAAACCTAATGAGTAAGCGTTTTGAAAGACTAGGAGTTAGCATGAACTGGAATAACCCATACTACACTTTAAAGCCAGAATACATAGAGTCAGGATGGTGGCTAATAAAGAAGGTTCACGAAGAAGGACTTCTCAAGAAAGGAGTTAAGGTTGTATGGTGGTGTCCTAGATGCGAAACAGTATTGGCGGACTATGAGGTTCAAGAATACAGGGACATTGAGGATCCATCAATATTTGTTAAGTTCCCTCTTGAGGACGAGAAAAACAAGTACCTACTTATATGGACAACTACTCCATGGACTCTTCCAGCAAATCTAGCAGTAATGGTTCATCCGGAAATGGAATACGTTGAAGTCGAATATGATAGTGAAAAACTAATCCTAGCTGAAATAAGACTTGAACATGTATTTTCGAAATTAAAAGCAAAACCTAAGGTCGTAGCTAGGTTTAAAGGTAAAGACCTTGAAGGATTAAAATATATTCCACCGCTTCTTGAAGAAGTAGATGCTCAGAGAAAATATAGAAGCGAGAAAACACATAGAGTTGTTCTTTCAGAATTCGTAACACCATATGAAGGAACAGGTCTTGTACATTCAGCACCAGGCCATGGTGAAGAGGACTTCATAGTTGCTCAAAGATACGGTATTCCAGTGGTAAGCTTAGTTGACGAGAGAGGAATTATGGCTAAAGATGCTGGAAAGTATGCTGGAAAACACTTTAGAGAAGCAAACAAATACGTAATTGAGGATTTAAAGAAGAAGGGCTTGCTCTTATACGAGGAAAAAGTTGTCCACAAATACCCTGTTTGTTGGAGATGTAAAACACCGCTTGTTCTTAGAGCAACTGAGCAATGGTATATTACTGTAACTAAGCTTAAAGATAAAATGCTTGAAGAAGCGATAAAGGTAGAATGGATTCCCGAATGGGCTAAAGAGAGAGAGGTAAACTGGCTTAAAGAACTTAGAGATTGGGTAATTTCGAGACAGAGATACTGGGGAATACCGTTACCCGTATGGGAATGTGGGAAATGCGGTCATATATTTATACCTGAAAGTACGGATGAGCTTAGAAAACACGCTACAAACGAAGTGGACTTAAAAGATCTACATAAACCATGGATAGATGAGGTTGTTCTTAAATGTCCTAAATGCGGAGGAGAAATGAGGAGAGTCCCCGATGTTCTAGATGTGTGGTTCGATAGTGGAATAGCGTTCTTCGCAAGCCTAGCCTATCCTAAGAATAAGGAGTTCTTCGAAAAAATGTTTCCAGTAGATTTCATAGTTGAAGGACATGACCAACTTAGAGGATGGTTCTTTAGCTTACTTAGATCAGGAATCTTAGGGTTCGGAAGAGTTCCTTATAAGAGAGTTCTAGTGCACGGATACATGCTTGACGAGAAAGGTAGGGAAATGCATAAGAGCCTTGGAAACTTCGTTTCAGCTGATGAAGTAGTTGAAAAGTATGGTGCGGACACGCTTAGGTTCTGGGTTCTACAGAACACAACATGGGAAGATGTGAGATTTGGATGGAAGAAACTTGACTTAACATTTAGAGACTTAAACATTCTATGGAACGTTTTCGTTTTCGCATCAACATACATGAACTTAGACAAATTCGACCCAACAAAGTGGACTCTGGATAATGTTGAAAAACACTTAAGGATCGAAGATAAATGGGTTCTTTCGAAACTCAACAACCTCGTTAAATCTGTTACTGAAAGTTTCGAGAAAGCACTTGTTCATGAAGGAGTTAGGAGGATAAGAGAGTTCATAATTGAAAACCTAAGCCACTGGTACATTAGACTCATAAGGAGAAGGGTGTGGATCGAAGCTGAAGACCCCGATAAATTAGCAGCATATTCGACACTCTACACGGTTCTAAAAACACTACTTCAACTACTAGCGCCTGTGGTTCCATTCATAACTGAGGAGCTTTATCAAAAATTTGTTAAACTAGCTGAACCTGATGCTCCAGAAAGCGTTCACATGTTAGAATGGCCTAAAGTACGTGGAGAACTAGTGAACCCGGAGCTTGAGGAAGCAATGAATATAGCTAAAAAGATTGTTGAAGCAGGTGCTGCAGCTAGGATGAAAGCCGGAATAAAAATAAGGCAGCCACTACCTGAACTAGTAGTTTTAAGCGATGATAGAGAACTTCACAAACTATTAGGTCAAGTTGTTGGAATAGTTAAATCTCAAATAAATGTTAAGAACGTTAAAATAGCTGAACTTAGGGAGATACCAAACTATGTTGAATATGAGATAGTTCCAAACTACTCGAAAATAGGTCCTCTATTTAAGGAGAAAACAAAAGATATCGTTGAAAAATTAGGTGAAAAGGCTAACGAAATATCTAAGGAGCTTTTAGAGAAAGGAAAATACGAAATAGAGTTTGAAGGGAGAAAATACGTTATAACATTAGGGCATGTGGAAGTCAAGGAGAAACCGAGAAAACATTACGTCATACAAGATTTTGATAGAGGAAAGATAGTATTAGATACGAGAATAGACTATGAAGCAGCAGCTGAAGGATTAGCTAGAGACATAGTTAGGAGAATACAGTACATGAGAAAAGAGCTTGATTTACCAGTGGAGGCATTTATTGAAGCAGTAATTGTACCGCCAGATAAACAATCAGCAGAAATGCTTATGAAGTGGAAGAACTTCATTTCTGAAGAAGTTAGAGCAAGCAAACTGGAAATAACATTGGAGAGGAAAGAAGCTAGCAAAGGCTACGTTAAGGAATGGGATATAGGCGGGGACAAATACCTGATAGCGGTTATTTACTAGACATTTTCTTACTATTCAACCTTCGGTGCTAATAAGTAAACTACTTTTCCTTCACCCATGATTGAAAATTCTAACATGACAGGCATTCTCGTCGAAAACTTTACTGTAACGGCATCTGCAACCTTAGTTAACGCAACAATATTCTTTAAATACTCTATAGCATAGGATGATCTTGAAGGCTCCTTAACTTCTAAAGCTATTAATGCTCCTGACTCCTTAGTGATTCGGGTTTCTGTTTCTGAAGCTTCACCTCTACCCTTAATTATGAACTCCTCCTCTGTTTCAGCAATAAACTCTACAGTGTCTCCAACTGTTTCAGCATCCTTAATACCATGCTTTAATGGGTCTGAAAGTATTGTTGCTGAAGCATTAAATTCAAGCTGAGGTTCAGGAAGTTCTTCTTCAGAAATTTCCAGGTTCAATATTTTATAAATTCTAGTGTATGTTCCAGCTATTGTGAATTTAGCATAGCTATCCTCAGTCACTATTTCTAAAGTATCTCCCTTCTTAGCTCTCTTCAGAAACTTCAATATAACAGATGTGTTAAACCCTATCCTACTTTCTTCACTAACATCATATTCCGTAAATAGGGATGATGGAAGCTCCATTACGAACATGGAGACTTTTGCCGGATCTAAAGCCCTAAGGAACACTTTATCGGGAGTGAACTTTAATGATGCTTCATCAACTATTTTTGAAAGAGCTTCTATAATGCTAGCAAAAGCTTTAGCTTCAGGTAAAACAACTTTCATAGTTAAACCCTCACCTTTCCACTATTTCTTAACTTAAACCGTGAAAGTAATTAAGTTTAGTTCTTCAACATATCTTCTCACGTTAAGTACGAAATCATTAAACTCACCTATGGGCACTAAAGGTACTCCATTGAAAACCTTCTCATAAGGCTCATACAATGTAACTATTACTGGCAATATTTTCCCCTTCTTAAACCCTATATCGACCATTTTCGCCTTAATAGCATAGCTTAATTTTTCTACACGTGCAATATGAGCTTCCACATGTGTCTTCAACAAGCTTAACCTACTTCTTTTCCAATGCTTACAATCAACAGCTAAAGCTAAACCTCCCCGATACCCTAGAACATCAATTTCAAACCTACCTCCCCTTAATCCTCCCTTTAAACCCCTGTACACGTAATATCCGTGACCCTCGAGTATTTTGCTAGTATAGTATTCGAAATCCTTCCATCTTAAACATGTAGCTATTGATTCATGAGATAAACCCAACTTTAACCCTTCAACTGCCAACCCTATGACGTCGGCTACCTTAATATATCCGCCGGAAATCTTTAGAAGCCTTTTCCCTTCAAGCTGCACCAAGGCATTGTGAAGAACTTCGTGTGATAGCTTAATGTACTTCTTAAGGGAGTCAATATCTATTGTCCTTACACATAGTAAATGCCTTATGAGTTCAGGTATAGTCCTTATCAATGCTTAACACGTATTATAATTTCACCCCAAACATTCTTAGCTTTTACTTCGCAATTTAGACTCTTTATCTAATAATGATCTTAATCTTTTGTTTATGAGAACTTTTACCTCCTTAGGATTAGGGGATCCAGTCACTGATTTCCTTTTTAAGGAATTTATTGGATTAAGAATTTCTTCTAATTCCCTATCCTTAATGTTTATGCTTAGCTTCTTTCTAAGATGCTCGCTTATATTATGTAGTGTGATATGTTTTCTCTTTGAAATTTCCCCTAAGACTCTATGCACTTTCCTAAAAGGCACACCATATTTTAATGTGATGTATTCTGCTAAATCACTAAAACATAGCGTAATGTTTTCTGAAACGCTTTTCAAAAGCTTTTTCTCATCAAACCTTATTTTAGATAGTAAATCACTTAAAATAGTTAATATCTCCTTACACTCATCTATTATTTCCCATAGAATAGGTGTGAGCTCCTGTAAATCTAGGTTGTAACTGTAAGGTAAAGACTTAAGTAAGGCATATGCTGAAGTAGCATACCCGAGAACCTTAGCTGCTCTAGCTCTAATTATCTCTAAAGTTACAGGGTTCCTTTTATGAGGCATTATGCTACTTGTCGCTACGTGATGTTCTGGCAACTTCACGTAGCTAAGTTCATTCATAGACCATAAGATTAAATCTTCAACGATCCTTGAAATATTATTCATGAGAATAGCTATGTTGAAAATAGTCTCTAAGATAAAGTCTCTAGAAGCAATAGCATCTTCAGTATTTTCCACAATTTCTGAAAACCCTAACTTCCTAGCAACCCTAACCCTATCGTATCCCGGAATAGTGTTTCCAACCATAGCAACTGAGCCTAAAGGTGAAGCATCAATTCTCTTTAGGGATCCATGAATTCTCTCGTAGTCCCTATCTAATGCATCATAGAATGCTAGAAAATGGTGAGCTAAAGTTGTAATTTGAGCTTTCTGCTGATGAGTGTAGCCAGGGGCTAAAGTTTCAACATGTTCTTTAGCCTTATTTAAGAGAATACGCTGAAGCTTAATTACCCCTTTAAGAATATTGATAATTTCATCTTTTAAAACAATCCTAATTGCTGTAGCTACTTGGTCGTTTCTACTCTTACCTAGGTTCACATAGCCCCCTACATCTTCACCAAGCTTATTAACAATGTAATATTCTATGTACTCATGAATATCTTCGAATTTTCCATTAGGGTAATTCTTTAAAATCTCGTCATATAGTTCTTTAAGAGTTCCAAGTATTTTATGGCAAACGTTCGTACTTATCGCGTTTATTTCACATAAATGCTCAATATGTGCCATTACTACTTTAACTGTCGCTTTAGCTATTTTTCTATCGTATTTAAGCGATGAAGTGAAGTTATAAATGAAACCTGCAACTTCGCCTTCAACAGCTCCTTTTCTATAAAGCAACTTTCACTTTAACCTCTCTAGAATCCTTTTACTTACAACAGTTGGCATACTCCATAGTTCTATGAAACCTTTAGCCCATGATTGATTGAAGGTTGAGTATTTCTCATACGTCGCTGTGAGCTTATCATATAAACTATAGGGACTACTTCTTCCAACAACGATTACATGTCCCTTGTAGAGCTTAAGTCTAACAACACCAGAAACTCTTTCACTAACTTTATTGATAAACGCTTCAAGTTCCTCTCTTAACGGATCAGCCCAAAGTCCGCTGTAGACGAGATTCGTCCATTCATTATCTACGAGTTTTTTAAATTTAAGTTCGTTAAAGTTTAGCACTAGCTTTTCTAGATCCTTATGAGCTTCAATTATCGTTAGTGCAGCAGGTGTTTCATAGACTTCCCTTGACTTAAAACCAACAGCTCTATCTTCAATATGGTCTATTCTTCCAACACCATGTTTTCCAGCTATTTCGTTTAGTTTTGAAATAAGCTTTACCGGGCTAAGTTTTTCACCATTAAGCTTTACAGGCACCCCCTTTTCAAAATGTATTTCGACGTATTCTGGAATATCGGGGGCATCCTTAGGATCAACAGTCCATTGGAAAACTTCTTCCGGAGGTTCTTGTGCGGGATTTTCGAGAGGACCGCACTCTATGCTTCTACCCCAAAGGTTTTCATCAATACTATAGATTTTCCTTTTAGGCTTAAGTGGAATGTTATATTTTCTTATCAGTTCAGCTTCAACATCCCTTGATAAACCCCAGTCTCTAATTGGAGCAATTATTTTAACATCTGGGAGAAAAGCTTTTATTGTTACATCAAACCTTATCTGATCATTTCCCTTACCCGTACATCCATGGGCTATAGCATCTGCACCGACCTTCTTAGCTACTTCAATAAGTTTAAAAACTATAAGGGGTCTTGAAAGAGCTGATGATAGGGGGTATTTGTCTTCGTAAAGTGCATTAGCTTTAACAGCTGGATAAACAAAGTTTTGGACGAATTCCTCTTTAGCGTCGAAGAAGATATGCTCTTTAACACCAAGCATGTATGCTCTATTAGCTATTTCGTCAAAATTCTCTTTCCGACCAACATCAACAGTTACCGTGTAAACCTCGTAGCCATATTTTTCACTTAAAAGCTTAATAGAAATTGAAGTATCTAAACCTCCTGAATATGCTAAAACAACCTTACCTCCCATAGTCTTAATCGAACCTCCTCTAATAGAAGCACAGTGTTCTAATATAAAAATTTTACTAAAAATCCTTTAACTCAATAAATTATTTTTCATTTATAATGAAATATTTATTGCAAAAAATTCATTTATACTCTATTATTGGGTCTATTACTCTATAGTTTCTCGAATCTACCAAGCCCTTATTGGTTAATCCTAACTCCGGCACCGTAGGTAGGGTTATGAACTCTAATTGCATAAATGGGGATTTAAGCTTACATCCGAGCCTTCTAGCTTCCACATTAGCTTTCTCTAGTTTCTCTATAACCTCTTCAGCAGTATCTAGTGAGAGTAGACCTGCGAATGGAAGATCAACTATGGCTCTAAGGGATCTGTTTTCGACAACAACGAATCCTCCACCATATTTTTCAAGGTACTTTACTGCGGCATACATTTCTTCAGCATTTACCCCTACAACAACTATATTGTGATGATCATGAGCTACTGAAGAAGCAATCGCTCCCTTCTTTAATCCGAAGCCTTTAACAAATGCTTTACCAACGCTCTTAAGCCCACGATGTCTTTCAACAACAGCTATATGTAGAACATCGTTTTCTAAATCGGGAAGTATAAAACCGTCTTTAACACTTAACCAGTAACTAAGTTCTTTAACAACTATTTGGTCTTCAACAACACCCATAACCCTAACTTTAACGCTACCCTCGCTTATGGGTGCTTTTAAAACCAAGTCTTCACTTCTAAGCTCCTTACTAATCTTAATGGTTTTAAGAGTCCATTTTGGAATGTTTGGCTTAGGAAGTTCAACTAGAAGTTTGCCATAGGCGAATACATGTTTTCCGTCGAAAAACACATTAGATATGCTTAGTTCTTCTAAGCTATTTACCAAAACAATATCTGCTTTCCTTAGGGGAGCTATTGCTCCAACGTAGCTATCGATTCCGAAGTGTTGAGCGATGTTTATTGTGGCTGTTTGAATAGCTTCAATAGGGTCCATGCCTAACTCTATGGCTTTTCTAACGCTGTAGTCTATGTGTCCTTCGTAAAGAATGTCTTTAGGATGTTTATCGTCAGTACACATCAGAATCTTTCTCTTATCAGGAATTTTAATAATGTCTTTAATGATGTTTTCAAGGTTTCTTTCAGTAGAACCCTCTCTAACCATAACTGCTATTCCACGCTTCAATCTTTCAACAGCTTCAAAGCAATCTAGTGTTTCGTGATCGTCTAGAAGGCCTAGAGAGCCAAGGACATTTAATGTTTCCGTGGAAACACCTGCCATATGTCCGTTAACTATTTTGCCTAGATAATCAGCTAACAATATTTTTTCCAAATAGAATGTTTTGTTTTCCCCTAAAACATTTTGGTAATTAAGCTCACCTAGCGAAACAGAATTGTCTAAGCTTAAGAGATCCAAGGTTTCATTAATGCCTAAGGAAGATCCTGTATCCTCCAATTGAGGAGCTGTAGGTACTCTTGAGGGAACCTCAATAAACACTCTGACCAAGGATTTATTAGCAAGTTCTAAGAGAAGTTTTATGCCTCTAACCCCTAAAACATTGGCTATTTCATGGGGGTCAGCGAAAATCGAGGTTACACCATGAGGTATAAGTAGCTTAGATAACTCAGTAGGTAAAAGCATTGTACTTTCAATGTGCATGTGAGCATCCATTAATCCCGGAATAACATACTTTCCTCCACCATCAAATATCTTTTGAGCTTTGAAGGAACCATTAACTATCCCTACAACTCTATCTTTGTATATTAAAATGGTTCCTTCATTAATTGTTCCCGTATAAACATCGACTATGTTGACATTAGTTATTGCTAATGTTGATTTTCTTAACCCTAAAGCAGCTTCCCCTAGCTCTATAAGCTCATCTACTGATTCAATAAAGTATTTTCTCAAAAGAGATCCCTTAAAATTTTCAGATAAACTATAGCTTTTAGAGACCGATATACTTAACTTCCGAAACTCCTACCCTAACCTAAGTTAGCAGTTTCGTATACGAGGCTATAAGGCATGGTTGATCCTAGAATCTCTAATCTAGCAAAACTTGTGGTAAAGTATTCTACAGAAATAAAGGACAATGATGAAGTTGTAATTTTCTCAAGACCTATAGCCTTACCTTTGGCAAGGGAGATATTTAGAGAAGCCCTTAGAGCCGGAGGTTATCCTCATTTAATGCTTTCCGATGATGTTTCCGAGGAAATATTTTTCAAAGAAGCTTCTGAGAAGCAGCTAAAACATGTTTCACCCATACGTAAGGCTATTGTTGAAAAAGCTACAGTACTCATATCGATATATTCCGAAGTAAACCTTAGAATGCTAAACACAATTAATCCTGAAAGGCTAAAGCTAGCTGCCACAGCTAGAACCGAAATAGTTAAGATTCTAAGGGAAAGGGAAGCTAAAGGAGAATTGAGATGGGTTCTAGCGCCATACCCTACACCTTCAATGGCTCAGGAAGCTAGCATGTCAACAATTGATTTCGAAGATTTCGTTTACAAAGCATGCTATGCTGACTCAGAAGACCCTATAGCGGCTTGGAAGAAAATGCACGAGACCCAGAAGAAGTATGTTGAGTTTCTAAATAAAGTTAAGGAAATACACATTGTCGGTCCGGACACAGACTTAGTACTAAGTGTTGAAGGTAGGAAATGGATTAATGCTGATGGTAAGAAGAATCTTCCGGACGGGGAAGTCTTCACATCACCTGTAGAAGATTCAGCCAATGGCGTAATAAAATTCACCTATCCAGTACTTCACCAAGGTGTTGAAATGAAAAATGTTAAGTTAAAGTTTAAGGATGGGGAGGTTGTTGAAGCAGAGGCTTCTGAGGGTAAAGAGTTTCTAAGGAAAATACTTGAAACAGACGAGGGAGCTAAGAGACTAGGAGAATTTGCTTTCGGAACAAACTACAATATCAGAAGATTTACGAGACAAATACTTTTCGACGAGAAAATAGGTGGTACAATACATTTAGCAATAGGTATGGGCTTTCCCGAAGCAGGAGGTAAGAACTTCTCAGTAATTCACGTAGACATGATCAAGGATATGAGGGAAGGAAAAGTTTATGCGGATGGCGAATTAATTTATGAAAAAGGAAAATTCCTAATTTAGTTTTTCAAGATAAATGTTTTCACCTATTTTTTCAGCTGAACCGCTTGGTTTCCCGAAGGATACCTCCTTAACTCTATGTAGATCTGCTATGTCATTAGCTAATGGTTTAAGTTCCTCTGGAAGATAAAGTCTAGCGTTAAGCTCTGCTCCTAACGATAAGTTATGTTGCTTCTTGTATTTCCAAACTGCACTGTTTACTTCAATAAACGGTGTTAGTAGCTTTCCATAACCTCTATTCCATGCCTCATTGGGTTTCGGAAATTCCTCTAAATGGATGCTTCTACTAGAATACATTTTCCTCCAAATATAGTCTGTTATGTAGGGCATTATTGGCGCTAAAAGCTTAAGAGATGTCTTAAATACTTTATGTAGAGTGTACCATGCAGCCTCTTGTTCTTCGGTACTGTATTTTCCATCCTTATTGTACGCTCTTCTCTTAACAGCTTCAATATAGTGTGATGCGAAAATGTTCCATACGAACTGGTATATTCTATTTATTGGCTCGTAAACGTCAAGTTCACTATAGCCTCTATCGCAATCTTCAATTACTTTATTGAGTTCTTCAAGAATCATCAAATCTATGGGCTTAAGCTTAGGTTCGCTCTGAGGTTCAGGGAATGCAGAAATAAATCTTCCAATATTCCATAGTTTTGTTGCGAAGAGACTTCCCGTTTTAAGTACTTGCTCTGAAAACCTATAGTCACTTCCAAGCTTACCCGCAGCCGCTGCCCAAAATCTGAAAGCGTCTGCACCGTACTTTTCAACGTAAGGGTCAGGGTCTATAACGTTCCCTTTACTTTTATGCATAGCCTCTCCTTTCTCATCAAGCCCCATACCTGTGAGCCTAACCCATCTGAAGGCTGGTTTCCCCGTTAGCTGGTACACCCTAAGTATTGAGTAGTAAAGCCATGTACCTACAATGTCTATTCCCTGAGGTCTCAGAATATTACCGAAAGCTCTCTTGAAGAATTCTTCGTCTCTCATGTATCCGCTAACGTAGAGTGCTGAAATTGAGGAATCAAACCATGTGTCGAAAACTTTCTTTTCACCCTCAAGAAATTCCTTAGGCGCTCCACAGTGAGTGCATTTTTCAAAAGGTGGCTCTTGCTTCCATGGAATATAGTACTTGCCCGGTTCAGGAACTAGTTTAGCACCACATTTTCTACAGTGCCATAGTGGTATTTCTGTACCATAGAATCTACTTCTAGAAATAGGCCAGTCCGTTGATATTGAGTCTATCCAGTCGAGAAGTTTTCTCCTATGGAATTCCGGATAGAAGCTCATTTTCATAGTTATTTTCTTAAGTGCTTCTTTGAATTCGAGCTGTTTAAGGAAGTACTCTTTAACACTAATGAACTCTACTGGTGTTTTACATCTCCAGCAAACAGGTACTGTATGCTCTATTTCCTCTGTTTTAACCAGTAACCCTAGTCTATCTAGTTCCTCAGCTATCCTTTTCCTAGCATCCCTAACCTTAAGTCCTTTGAGAAAACCGGCCTTATCGTTCATGCGGCCATCCTTAGTTATTAGGATTACTGGTTTAAGCCCTAGCTCCTTAAACAATCTGATATCTCTTTGGTCACCGTAACTACATATCATAACTAATCCTGTACCGAATTCCGGCTTAGCTTCAGGATGCTCGATTATTTTAACCTCCTTATCATAGATAGGTACTATTGCGTGCTTACCTTTGAGATGCTTGTATCTTTCATCTTTAGGATTATATATTACCGCATTACATGCTGCAAGTAATTCAGGCCTTGTTGTTGCAACAATGATTTCCTCGTTTGTTTCTTTAATTTTAAACTTAATGTAGTAAAGTAGTGTTTTCTCCTCCCTATGTTCGAGTTCAGCGTCACTCAATGTTGTTCTGCATCGTGGACACCAGTTTACGGGTCTTTCAGCTTCGTAAATAAGCCCCCTTCCCCATAGCTCAATGAATGTTGCTTGAGTCATTCTCCTATATGTTGGGCTGTCCGTACCATCCCTTATATAGTAAAAGCTACATCCAAGCCTTCTCCAGACACTTACAAGTTCGCTTTCAACCTTATCTAGAAATTCCCTACATAGGTCAAGGAATTTCTGTCTTCCCTCAGGGGTCTTAGCTAGCTCATGTGGATTAACATTTTTTGTTTTTTCAACTTGGACTTCCACAGGTAATCCGTTTCTATCAGCGTAGAATGGTAGGAAAACATTGTACCCCTTCATTCTAAAGTATCTTGCAACCATATCTATTTGGGCATAATGCGCTGCCCCGCCAACATGCCATTTACCAGAAGGGTATGGTGGTGGAGTATCTATTACTATTATGGGCCTTTTATCTTCAAGTGAAAATTTGAAATCATATATTCCCTCTTTATCCCAAAGCTCTCTTAATTCCATCTCTTTGTTCTTATCCCATCTTTTCTCTTTCAATTTTGGTGTAAACCTTAATTCACCAATAGGCAATCCCTCATCAAGCTATTAGGCTTAGCAGTAATTCGACATTAAAGTGATAACTTCGAGGTAAGTATTTATATTTTTCACTTAAAACGTGAACATAAGGGAAGAACATGGTCGTTAAGTATGAGAAAGAACTCGTCGAAGTGTTTATGAAAACCTTACGTAAATACTTAGAAAAGCATGGGAAGAAAATAGCTTCCATGATTAAAGCTACAGGTCAGAAAAAGATAAAAATAGCGTTAAGAGGTCTCTTCTGGTTTTATGAAGCTGAAATTCCAGAATATCCTAAATTAACAATGCTTGTCGAAGAAATTATGAGAAGACCTGAACTCCTTGAAGCTCTTGAGAAAAACGGTTTTAAGATAATTACTTATGAAAATGAATACTATATTGAAGCACCTGCTGAAAAGGTACTTAGACTTATAGGTGATGAAGAAGAATAGGCCGCTCCAAGACACCGGCCTTCAATCACCTATCAGTCTCGGGTTCGAATGTCATAGCGGCTTCATATAATATCATATAATATTATTCCTAAGAACCTCTAAATATTATTTCTTTTAACCATAAGGTGCCACCATGAGAAGAGAGTACATTAGTATAAATGATCCTATAGCATCAATACCGCTGGTTATTAAAGGTATTGTAACGTTATCGGGATCCAGACCTTTCTTAAAGCTCATTATTGAAATAAAATAAACCATGAAAAGAACTACTATGAATAACAGCGTACCAGCTATTAAAATCGACATAACAATTGTTCCCAATGAAGGTATAGATAGTCTAAGTATTTTAGCTATGCCATAACTATAAATCCCTAACATAGGATATATTAAGAGAGCAACTATAAGTACTTTAACAAATTCTTTAGTAACTTCTACTGAGGGAAGCAGTTTAGGCTCTATATCTCCTAAGTGGAGTTTTGTTGAAAGTCTTGCAGCAAGAATTCCACCTAAAGCACCACTATTTTCTAGAAAACCCGGTATTATAGTTAGTATTCCAGCTTGCTCAAGTATTCTTTCAACATTTATTGTTAATGCTGAACCAGCAAACATTTCCAAAAGCCCGCAAATCATCAGAATAGGCGTTGATTCGAGAACTATTTTTTTAAGATAGCTTCTCTTGGAAAGAGCAACGTATCCTATTAAAAACATTGTTAATACTATACTTAACATGACTCCAACGACTTTTAAACTAAGGTAAATCTTTAGAACAACATATGTTGAAATGAACAATATGGGGAGAGAAATAGCATCTCCGGCCAAGGTTATTATGGGAGCTGAAAAGTTGTCTGGATCTAAGCCTTTAGAAAAAGTAATAAAGGTTATAGCAAATGTTATCGCCAACATTATAGGTAATGCCATAAATGTTGTAAGAAAACCTATTAAAACTAAGTCCATTACGTCGAAAACTCCTGAAATATAGAAGTACGCTAACGAAGCAATAATTCCAATGTACGCTGTAAGTGATGTTTTCAAAGTTAAAACTCCAAGTATGTTCTCAATCAGTAGCTTGTTTTTGCTTATTTTAGGTTCAATATATCCTAAATGTAAAAGTGAGCTTAAACGTGAACCTAATGAGGAATAAACGTTTCCTCTCATACCCATACTTGCAGGTGCAAGCATTAGTACAGAGCTTTTCATAGCAACAATGATGTTTCCCATGCCAAAAATCATCCCTGTAATTCCGCTTCCCAAAGTAGTTATTGTTAATGCTACAAGCTCCTCCCACACATCCTTGAGTTCCCTTCGGTACTTCGCAATAAAACCCATAGTATCGCCGCATCATTTGTCACAGCACTTGACAATAGTTTAAGCATAGTAATATCTAATTATTAATTTCGGTTTCTCGCATATTGATTAATGAAAATTACTTAGCTATTTAGTTAATTAGTGAATATATAAACTACGTTTATATGACAAAGCGTAAGCGACGGTTAATTGGTTCTTTTAAGCATTGTAAGCTAATACGTTATAGCTAAGGATACGAGAATATTTCAGCATCCTATACTAGAGTTTAAGCAGGGACTTAAAGGTAAAGGGATTTTCAAAGGAAGAGAAATAAGGGCTATGGCATTATAGGCCGATAAAGGTTTTCTTAGGATGAAGGGATTTAAGACATACTCAGGTAAAGCGCTTATACGTTACCGCTGGAACTATAGCTGAAAACACCGTTTTAACGAGGTTTTTGTCAATAAAGATTCCATGTAGGCATAATTTGCATTATGAATATCAAGAATAAAGATATAATATTGTTAAAACTACTCACATCAGAAGGGACAAGCTTACCGCTTATACTTAACCAGCTATATCCTTCACCTACCACTACCTTAAGATCAGTAATGTAAACGGTGTGTATGGTGTATAAAGCTTACTTTTCGACATATCTATTTAAACGGCGATTAAATTATATAGGTGTGAAGATTACTTTTAGAAGTAAAGCAAATAAGTAAGATAAGGGTTTGAGGTAGTGATTAAAATGGCTCTCAAAATAAGTTTTAGAAGAATTGAAATGTTTAAGAAAATTGAAACGGGAAAAATCTACGATGTTATAATAGTGGGTGGAGGTCCTGCTGGAGTAGTAGCTGGAATTTATGCTGCAAGATACGCGTTAGACACAGTGTTGATAACAAAGGATAAAGGAGGGCAAATGAGTGAAGCAGGCTATGTAGAAAATTATCCGGGATTTAAAAGGATTCTAGGTCCTGACCTCGTAAATAAATTCTATGATCATTTAAGTGAGTATAAGGTGCCTGTTGTCCTAGATGAAGTGGTAAATATTAATAGATCATCATCTGATCTATTCGTTGTTGAAACCGCTTCTGGCAACCAATTTAAGACGAAAACAGTGATTTTAGCCTTAGGAGTTATTAGAAGAAAACTTGGCGTTCCTGGAGAAAAAGAGTTTTCCGGAAGGGGAGTTTCATATTGTGCACCTTGCGATGCTCCACTTTATAAAGGCAAAGTGGTTGCTGTAGTAGGTGGCGGGGATAGTGCAACTAGTGCTGCATTGCTTTTAGCTGATTACGTTAAGAAAGTATATCTTATACATAGGAGAAATAGGTTAAGAGCTCAACCATTTTATGTAAGGAAACTTACAATGCACCCTAAAATACAACTCGTTTTGAACAGTAATGTAGAGGAAATTGGTGGAACAAAAACTGTTGAGTGGGTTAAGATTAAGGAAACGGGAGAGAAAATACGTGTAGATGGAGTCTTCATAGAGATAGGAAGTGATCCTCCAAAAGAATTTTTTAAGAAAATAGGTGTTGAAACAGACAAGGAAGGATATGTCATTGTAGGGCCTGATCAATCAACAAATATACCCGGAATTTTTGCAGCAGGTGATTGCACAACAGCATGTAATAGGTTTAAACAAATATTAACCGCTGCTGCGCAAGGTGCTGTAGCTGCTGATTCTGCATACAAATATGTTATTGAAAAGTTCGGTGAAAAATAGTTACACTATTTCAACAAGAATTTTACTTGCAACACCTCTACCTAACGCTATAGTTACACCTCTTACATTTAAAAGTAAAGGTCCAACATCATTCTTTAAAATTCTCAATTCAGCACCGTTAGTTAGTCCAAGCTCCATTAATCTTTGTGTTAAACCTCTACCCGCATATATTTTAACGATTTTAACTGTTGAGCCTGGTGGAGCCATAGATAATGGCACAATATATTTCTTGTTAGCTATTATTTTGCACCTCCACTTAGCTTAGCCTAACATTGTTTGCCTAGTGTAACTAGGTCTATTTGGTTCTAATTAGGAAATTTTTATTTAGAGTTTTCTCCTTTAACTAAACGACCCATTAATCTACAGTGCAAATAGGGGGCAAGCATTTAATGTCTACTCTTTCAGAAATAGAGGCAATAGAGAGGGAAGCTGAAAAGCTAATTGAGGAAGCTAGGAGAAAAGCGGAGGAGCTTAGGAAAACTGCGGAGGAGAAAGCAAGAGAAATTCTTGAAACACCGCTTGACCTATCAGAAGCTAAGAAGAAAGCTGAAGAAATAATCGCAGAAGCTGAAGAACAAGCTAGAAGAATTGAGAGAGAAGGTAAAAATAAGGTGCAAGAGATTTTAAAGAAAGCTGAGTTGAAAAGTGAGAAAATAGCTTCAACAGTTCTCAAACACGTTACGGGGTTAGCATAAGAATGTCTGCTCTCCCCTTCCTCCTCAGCCAGCCTGAACCTATGCTTAAAGCTAAGATAATAACCGTTAAAGACGAAGTAAGCAAAGTGTTAACAGCTCTTCACGCGTCACAAGCAATCCATGTTAAAGAAGCTAAGGAGCTTAAACCCTTAGAAAGGGAGCTTATTGAGAGGAGGAGGGGGGAGTTAGAGAACCTATTGAGAATTATTGATAGGTTCCTGATGAATGTTAGTAAGGAATATACTGTTGAAATAGAGGAGAAAATAGAACCATACACTATTCCCGAGCTTTTAGAGAAATATGAGAAACCTGTTATGGAAATTTACGCTAAAATGCAAACATTAGCAAACAAAATATCCGGTGTTCAGCAGAAGCTTTCTGAAACTGAAGCTAAAGTAAAATATTTAGAAGCACTATCTAAGGTAAGACCTAGCCTAAGAATTGTGGATTTAGACTTTAAGGGAAAAGTTATTTTTTCTAAGACAATTGTTGTGCCTAAAGAGAGAGAGGAAGATTTTGAAGGAAAAATTAAAGAAGTAGCCGATATTGTAGCGAAAGCGGAGCTCACCGAACCCCCAGAAATAGTTTATGTTGTAGCAGGCTTACTTAGAAAGTATGACCTCATAATTAGGTTGGTTAGAGAATTAGGCCTCACCATTCTTCCCTACGAAAGAGAAGCAATGTACATATCAGATTATGTGAAAAAGTTACGTGAAGAAATTGTCTCTCTAAAAAACGAGCTCGATAAGCTAAGCAGGGAATTTGCAAAACTTATTGAAGACAATTTAAAACAAGTCCTCATTCTTAAAATGCTATTAGAGAATGAAATGCTAAAGCTAAATGTTCTTGAAAAAGCTGCTGGAGCAAAATACATTACATTAATAGAGGGGTGGGTTCCTGAATCCTTAAGGAAGAAGCTTCTTTACGAACTACATAGTAATGTAAAATTCTTCTATGTTAGCTTTGAAAGAGCTAAACCTGAGGAAAATCCTCCAACGAAAATGAAGAACCTAAACGTACTGAAATATTTTGAACCCTTAGTTAAATTCTATGGAGTTCCTAGATATACTGAATGGGATCCAACCCCGCTTGTAGCTTATTCTTTCTCAATATTCTTCGGACTAATGCTTGGTGATGTAATTTACGGTATACTTATGCTCTTAGTTGTGAGATACATTCTCGATAAGCTTGTTGAAAACCCTGAATCTGAAAACTACTTAACTTTTAAGAAAATGCTTTATGTTTCAGGGTTTGCATCCATAATTGCAGGTTTCCTTTACGGCTCATATCTTGGCGATACATTTAAACTTTTAGGAATAAACATACCTCCCCTTATTCCACAATTTACAGACCCGCTATCCTTAATTCTCTTAGCTATGGGCATAGGCTTAGTTCATGTTAATATAGCACATTTCCTAGGCTTAATCAAAGCGCTACATGAAAGAGATAAAGTAACTATAGCTAGTAAAATAGGCTTATTCATAACGGAAATTTTCGGGATACCATATGTTCTACTTAAAATGGCTAATTTCAAAGTATTTCCGATGCCTGATAGCTTCTATGATATGTTAATATATGGTGTTATAGTGGGCATTGCTTTCCTAGCTTATTCGCAAATAATGTCTATGAGGTTCTTTGGAACGTTCATGTGGATATTTGACATTACCGGCTTACTTGGAGATGTAATGTCTTACACTAGGATCGCTGGTGTAGCCTTTGCGACAATATATCTTGCTTCAAGCTTTAACCTAATGACAAGAATGATTATTACAGGTTTCCAAGGGATTCTTCCGGGAATTATTGGGTTAGCTTTAGGTTCACTCTTTGGAGCAATAGTATTCTTCTTAGGACACCTACTTAACTTGGCACTAAGCATTATTGGACCATTTATTCACTCATTACGACTCTGCTTTGTAGAATTTCTTCCAAAATTCTATGAAGGAGGAGGTATAGAATACAGTCCATTAAAGCTCATACTTAGGAGGAGAATAATAGTTAAACCATCCTAATTACGGTCACATAAACTATAAGCCTCTATAATGTAAAAAATTAAAAACCCATACATGGAAAAAGGAAAGGGGGTAAATAAACATGGAAATAGGTATCGGCCCGGCACTCGCAATAATAGGTGGAACATTAGCTTTAGCTGGGGGGCTAGCAGGTTCATCTATAGGAATAGGTGTTGCTGGTTCGGCAGGTGCAGCGGCTGTTTCCGAAGATCCTAAGCAGTTCAGAAACGTATTATTACTTGCATCATTGCCCATGACGCAAACATTCTATGGCCTAATAATACTACTCTACATAATAACCCAGATATTACCAGGAATTCAAGCACTACCTATAGATGAAGCATTACAGAAAGGATTAATGGTGTTTGGAATAGGCCTTATAGCCGCTTTTGCTGAAGGATTCTCAGCAGCATACCAAGGAGTAATATGTTCCTCAGGTATAGCATTGCTACCTAAAACTAAAGGGCAAATTTTAGGTTCATCAATTATCTTAGCAGTTTATGCGGAGCTCTTCGGAGTCCTTGGAATGGTCTTCGCGATACTAACTCTAACCCTCGTAATATAAAACCAGTAAAACTACAAAAGGGAGATAAGAGTTGAGTGCTGAAGAAACAGCATTTGAGAGAGTAAGCAAGGCAATACTCGACAAAGCACGTGCTGAAGCAGAGGAGATTCTTAATAAAGCCCGGAAAGAAGCAGAAGAAATAATTAATAAAGCAAAGCTTAGGAGAAGACAGGAACAGAAGAAAGAAGAAGCAAAGATAATTAATGATGCTAAAAGAAAGGCTAAAGCGGTAATAGTTAAGGCATTGCTTAAAGTTAGAAGAGAACAAACCGAAGTCAAAAAGAAGATCGTAGATAACATAGTAAATAGGGTTAGAGAAAATCTTGAAAAAAGAAACTTTGACGTTTCCGAATCCTTAAGAAAGCTTTTAAGTGAAGCATTACGAACACTACCGCAATCGGACTTAATAATTTATGTTAGTAAAGCAGATATCGACACTATTAAGAAGATAGTTAAAGAAATGAAACTAGAGGCTCGCGTTAAAGACGTAAGAGAAGCAAACATCATTGGTGGGATCATCGTGGAAACCGTTGATGGCAAATTCCGTGTAGATAATAGCTATGAAACCAGGCTTGAAATGGTTCTTTCAAGGCTTCTACCAGAAATTTCTAAGGAACTCTTCGGTGAATAATCTTGTTTAGCGAGGAAACAATAACGTATCTAATGGTTTTTCTAACACCTGTAATATTCCTCTTCATACTAGCTTATTTTACAAGTTTAAGTACTAGAAGATATGGAGCATATGGTTTCCTAGCTTCGCTACTTAAAGGGAAAGAGGCAAAATGCATTACCGAGCATCATGTCAAAGATGCATTGAGAAAGAAAAGCTTAGAGGAAGCTCTTGAATCATTCAGTGGAACAGAACTTGGCACATATATTTCTGAGAGATCAGCCGCCATAAAAACTTATGATGATGTCGAAAACTTAGCATATGAGCATCTTTCAAAGGATTATTCCTTCGTAAAAACATATCTTCCCAAAGATAGCTTAGCATTTTACAACATATATGTTGAAAAGTATGATTTATTCAATATTAAACAAGTTATTAGAAGATTAGTGTCGAAATCTTTACATAAAGTAAACTTCATACCTTTAGGTAAAATTTACGAAAGCGGCTTATTAGGCAAGCTTGAAGAAGCTTCATCTATAGATGATGTAGTAAACGTCGTTAGACAAGCAGGATTATATGATTACTCCGTAATTATTGAAGAAGCTCAGCCGAAGCTTTCATCGGAACGTGAAGCTTATAGGACAAGGGTTCTTTTAGAGAAAAGACTTGATGAAGAATACCTATCTAAACTTATGAAAATATCTCTTAAGCTTAGAGGTAGGGAACAGCTATTGCCAGCAATAGGTTCGTTAATAGACTTAAACATTGTTAATATTGTTGTTAGATCAATTGCTTCTAAGAGCCAAAAAGATGTAGGTGAACTTATACCTGAGGTATTCTACGTTTTAACTAAAGAAGGTGTTAAAAGCTTACTTGATGCAAGAAATTTTGAGGAACTCTCTGAAAAATTAGAACATACACCCTACTCTGAAATCGGAAAGAAAATTATCGATATATACAAGACAACAGGAGATGTACTACTTGTTGAAAAAGAAATTTTAGATTATGCTCTTGGTAAAATTAAAGAGAACGTTTCTACAGCACTCCATACGCCAGCTGTTTTATTACATTACTTCCTTACTAAGGAAAGAGAAATTAAGCTTACACTTCTCTTCTTCAGATTATTTTTCCAAAAAATACCATATGAAAAATATTTACCCTACCTTAAAGTAGGTGTTTCATGAATTGAGTATTAAAGGTAAAATAAAAGAGTACGGAATAGCAGTAGTTGGTGATGAAAACTTGGTGTTAGGATTCAGACTTGCCGGAATCTCAAAAGTTTATGAAGTATCTGGGTCTGAAGACGAAGTAAGGAAAAAGGTTAGGAAATACGTTTCGGAGCTTTTAGAAGACCCTGAAGTGGGAGTTATAATTTTACAGGATACTTTAGAAAAACATGTTGAAGACATACTTGAAACTTATATGGGGAAATCCGTTCCAGTTGTTGTTTCAGTCCCCGGAATTGAGGGTCCAACACATCCTGATGTTAAAGAGTACTATAAACAATATGTTAAAAGAATTATAGGTTTTGCAGTTGAATTTTAGGGTGATAGAAAATGGTAGTAGGTAGGATTTGGAGAATTTCGGGACCTCTAGTAATAGCTGAGGGTATGAAGGGTTCGCTAGTTTACGAAGTAGTAGAAGTTGGCGAGGAAGCATTAATAGGTGAAATAATAGGTTTAGAAGGAGATAAAGCAATAATACAGGTTTACGAAGACACTTCAGGATTAACTGTTGGAGAAAAAGTCGTAGGTACAGGTAAGCCCTTAGTTGCCGAGTTAGGTCCGGGAATAGTAGGCGTAGTTTACGATGGTCTTCAGAGGCCATTAAGCGTTTTAGAAACATTTGTCGGACCCTTCATTAGAAGAGGTGTTAGAGCACATGCTCTACCTAGGGATAAGAAGTGGCACTTTAAACCGCTAATTAAACCCGGAACCAAAGTTTATGGTGGAGAAATAATAGGAACAACACCTGAAACTCCAATAATAGAGCATAAGATTATGATACCTCCTAATACCAGAGGAGTCGTTAAAGAGGTTGCTCCAGAAGGAGACTACACAATAGAGGAACCCGTGGTAATTCTTGAACATAACGGTCAGAAAATTGAAGTTAAAATGTACCATAAATGGCCTGTTAGAAAGCCTAGACCTTATAGGAGAAAGCTTGATCCAGAAGAACCTTTAATCACAGGTACGAGAGTTATCGACTACATGTTCCCGCTAGCTAAGGGAGGTAAAGCAGCAATACCAGGAGGCTTCGGAACAGGAAAATGTGTTATGCCAGGTACACCTGTTCTACTATCTGATGGAAGCATCAAAATAATAGACAAAATATTTGAAAAGGCTAAAGGAGGAAAACCAGATAATAGATTTGCCGAAGAAATATATAAGCTAAATGAGCCACTAGAGCTTTTAGGTTTTGACGGTGAAAAAATAAAGCCTGTAAAAGCAACATATGTTTATCGAGGATTCACTAACAAAATAGTTGAAATAGAGACTGCAAGCGGAAGAAAAATAAGAGTTACTCCAGAACATAAGCTAGTAATTTTCAATCCTGAAAATGGCTTCGAAGAGATTGAAGCCAGAAATATGCAAGCTGGAATGTTCCTAGTCATTCCAAGGAAAATAAGGATATTGGCGGAGAAGGTAAAGCTACCTATAGAGAGCTTAGCGAAATACGATGACGTAGTAAGCAGGGATGAAGCATTTAATAAGGAGCTAAGGAGCCTACTGCTAGCAACAATGAAACTAGGGAAGTTAAATGAGCTTCTAAAGAAAACAGGTCTTTCTAAGAAAATCATTAGGACTTTAGCCTATAAAAGAGACTCTGCAATACCGTTAAAGCTTATTGTTGCCCTTAAGAACATTTATGGTTCAATGGATTATCCAAAAGTTTTTGGGCTGAGAAGAAGTAAGCTTACAATAAAAATGCCAAACGTGATAACAGAGGAATTAGCTGAATTGCTAGGGCTAATAATTTCTGATGGCTTAATTACAAAGAGAAGCGTGAGATTCTTCAATAACGATAAGATATTACGTGAAAGATTCAAGCATCTTATGAAGAACCTTTTCGGCATTGATGCTAAAGAGAAATTATTCGGAACAGTATATGGGGTTGAAGTGCATTCAGCATTAATAGCTAGATTAATGAGAGAGCTAGGTGTTCCTGAAAAGAAGAAATCACGTAATGCTAAAGTTCCTAAAGAAATATTGAAATCCCCTGATAACATTGTAGCTGCATTCCTAAGAGGTCTATTTCTTGGAGATGGTAGTTTTAGCGGAAACACTATAGAATACGTAACGGTTTCTACAGAACTTGCTACAGGTATAACATATCTTTTAAGCAGACTCGGAATACTGTACTCGGCTAAGATAAGCGAAAAAAGAAGCAGAATATATATTACGGGAATTCAAGAGCTCAGAAGGTTTTATAAGCTAATATTAAAGAGCGCACCTAAGATAGATAAGGTTGTTAAATTAGAGAACTACATCAAAAGGAAACGAGAAACTAGGTTAGCAAGAGAAGCAATCCCCATATCCCCAAGAATTCTCAAAGAGATCTATAAGATACTCTCTAAGAGAGAGCTTGAGAAAAGAGGTATTCACATAGGCAACCAACTATATCTTGGAGAAAACATTAGCAAACAAGGCTTAGAAAAAATACTTACCATAACCATTAGGCGTAAGAGCAATTTGCAACTATTGAACTTCATAGAACATGTATTGAAAGCTATGGAGAGCGTGGCTTTAGACAAAGTAGTTAATGTTATAATCCGTGACTATCCTACCGTAGTTTATGATTTAACAGTTGAAGAAACTCATAATTTCATAGGCGGTGAAGTCCCAACAATATTCCATAATACAGTTACATTACAGCAACTTACCAAGTGGTCCTATAGCCAACTAAACATCTACGTTGGTTGTGGAGAAAGAGGAAACGAAATGGCGGATGCACTCTACGGATTCCTCAAACTAAAAGATCCAAGAACAGGGAGGCCGCTTAGAGAGAAGGCAGTTTTCATAGCGAATACCTCAAATATGCCTGTAGCTGCGAGAGAAACCAGTGTTTTCCTAGGAATAACTATTGGGGAATACTTCAGAGACATGGGATACGATGTTCTCTTAGTAGCAGACTCAACTTCCAGATGGGCTGAAGCTATGAGAGAAATTTCTGGAAGACTAGAGGAAATGCCTGGTGAAGAAGGATTCCCAGCATATCTTGGCTCAAGATTAGCAGAATTCTATGAGAGAGCAGGTAGAGTAGAGGTTGCTGGAGAACCTCCAAGAATAGGCTCAGTCACGGTAGTTGGAGCTGTAAGTCCGCCAGGAGCAGACTTTAGTGAACCAGTAACGCAGAACACTCTAAGAATAATTAAAGCCCTTTTCGCATTAGATGTAGCATTAGCTAATAGAAGACACTTCCCAGCAGTGAACTGGCTAATGAGCTATAGCCTATACGTTGAAACCGTAGAGAAATGGTGGAGGAAAATAGATCCGGAATGGAGGAAAATAAGAGATACAGCAATGAAGCTTCTGCAGGAAGAAGCAGAACTTGAAGAAATAGTTAGACTAGTAGGTCCTGAAGCACTACCTGAGAAAGACAAGTTAACGCTTGAAGTTGCGAGAATGATTAGAGAAGACTTTCTAATGCAGAGTGCATTCCACGAAATAGACACTTTCTCACCACCGGAGAAAACTCATTTAATGATGAAAACCATCATAAGATTCTATGAGAAAGCAAAGAGCGTATTGGAAATGGGAATAACGGTTGATGAAATAAGGAAACTACCTGTAAAGTACAGGATAGCTAGAATGAAAGAAATACCCTACGATAAGGTTGAAGAAGAAATAAAGAAAATCTGGCTTGAAATGGACAAAGAATTCAAAGATCTAGTTGAAAAAAGAATGGGGTGAAATAGGTTATGGCAGAAGCTAAAGCTCCATTCTATGTTAAAGAGGTAACCTCACTATATAGTGCAAGAGGATCACTACTTGTTGTAGAAAGTATTCCAGGAATAAAGTTTGGAGAAATAGTTGAAGTAAAAACTCCTTCAGGAGAGCTAAGACTAGGACAAGTAGTTGATGTAAGCAAAGACGCCACAGTAATCCAGGTATTCGGAGGAGTAAGAGAAGTAGACCTCAAAAAGAGCATTGTAAGGTTTAAGGGAGAAACATTCAAAATGCCGCTATCGCTCGACATGCTAGGTAGAGCATTCGACGGACTAGGAAGACCCATAGACGGAGGACCACCAATAATACCTGAAGAATACGCTGACATAAACGGTGCACCAATAAATCCCGCTTCAAGACAGCCTCCTTCAGAATTCATTGAAACAGGTATTTCAGCAATAGATGGGCTTAACTCCCTAGTTAGAGGACAGAAACTGCCAATATTTAGTGGATCAGGATTACCTCACAATAGAATTGCAGCGCAAATAGTTAGACAAGCAACAGTAAAGGGTAAGGAAGAAAGCTTCGCAATAGTTTTCGCAGCAATAGGTGTAACATTTGATGATGCGAGGTTCTTCATTAGAAACTTCGAGGAAACAGGTGCTTTAGAAAGAACTGTTGTTTTCATAAATACAGCATCAGACCCAACAGTAGAGAGAATAGCTGCACCGAGAGTCGCACTTACAACAGCAGAGTTCCTGGCATGGAAACATGACATGCACGTACTTGTTATCTTAACAGATATGACAAACTACTGCTTCCACAGAGATACCGAAATCATACTATCTGATGGTTCAATAATTAAAATCGGCGACTTAGTTGATGAAGCTTTAGAAAACTCGAGAACACCAATTAACCTTAACAGATACAATAACTTAGTTCAGATAGTTTTAGGTAAAATAGGGAAAACAAGAATAGCTTCCTGGAACACTTTAGACCAAACTACAGGTGAAATAGTAGCTGTAGAAAAAATTAAAGCGCCAAAAACACTAGTTAAGATATTAACAAGGTCTGGAGCGGAACTACTAATCACTAAAGACCATAAGCTATTAGTTGATACTGAAAAGGGACCTCAACTGGTTCAAGCATCTGAGATAAAACCCGGTATGGAGCTATACTCTATTAGGAAACTCAGGATAGAGGAAACGAAAGTACCATACATACTAGAGCTATTGTTACCATATTCAGAGGAAGTGTTTATTCATGTAAAACCAGGTGTTTTTGAAAAGAAACTGTCCAAGAAATACGGTAGCTTAAGAAGCTCCTGTAAAATACTAGGCATAGATTACAATCTCTTCAGGAACAGTAGGAGTAAAAGATATTATCGTTTACATGAATTCTTAAAGATAGTTTTAGACCTAGGTTTAGATTTTGAAGAAGCAAATAAGTACATAGACTACATAACAGCAGGTGGTAAGGAGAAAACCAAGTTTAAGAGTATTAAAGTGAGTCCATTAATGCTTAAGATTTTAGGATGGATTTCCTCAGATGGAACAATATATGAAGATAAATCTAAAGGAGTATACTATATAAGCTTTAGCAGTAAAAACGAGGAACTCTTTAAAGAATTCATAAATGCTGTTAAGAAATTGTTCGGTGGAGTTAATATTAAGATATTAAGAAACGATAATGGAACATTGATTGCCAGAATAAATAGCAAACTCCTAGTAATGCTCTTTAAAACGTTAAAAGGTTATGGCAGTAACGAGCTAGCAAGCCTTATAAAAATGCCCGAGGAGCATATATCAGCTTTTATTTCGGGATATATTGACGGAGATGGGTGTATTAGCGATAATAAGGGCTTAATACAAATATCTACAGTTAATAAGGTTAAAGCTAAAAGAATACAGTTGTTACTTAAAAGACTGGGTGTTCAAAGCAGACTTACTAAGAGAATAACAGGTTTTAGAGGTAGCGTAATCTATGATGTAATCATATCGGACAAATACGATATACTTAAGCTTTCAAAAATATTATCTCTAAGCCATAAAGGTAAAAGAGAGAAGCTTAGGAAATTAGTAGAGAAGAAAAAAGCTTGCAAGAGAGCATGTAGTTTCTATTTAGCACCGAAAATTGTAAGCAAACTGTTTAAGGAGTTAAGAATAAGAAACAATGTGAAAGCGCCCTTACTAGGAAAGGCTAATACAGTGTGGGAGTTTGAAAATGGGAAGCGCAGAGTTAGTAGGTTTACTTTACTTAAATGGTTAAGGAAAATGTCTAAATATGTTAGCGACGATCCTGAACTCTTTAGTCTAATAAGTTTCGTTAAAGGAAACTATGTTTTAGATAAAGTGGTGAAAGTCGAGTATGTTAAATGCGAAGAAGAATACGTATATGATGTAACAGTAACTCCGACACATATGCTAATAGTAGATAATGGGATTATATCGTCAAACTGTGAAGCTTTAAGAGAACTTTCAGCAGCGAGAGAGGAAGTTCCGGGTAGAAGAGGATATCCAGGATACATGTACACCGACCTAGCAACAATGTATGAGAGAGCTGGGAGAATATGGGGTAAGAAAGGTTCAGTAACTATCATGCCCATACTAACAATGCCTGATGACGACATAACGCATCCCATACCTGACCTTACGGGATACATTACTGAAGGACAAATAGTTTTATCAAGAGGATTGCATAGAAAAGGAATTTACCCGCCAATAGATGTCTTCTTATCACTATCGAGACTCATGAAAGAAGGTATAGGTCCAGGTAAGACAAGGGAAGACCATAGAGACGTTTTCATGCAACTATACGCAGCATACGCTGAAGGGCAGCATCTAAGAGAACTCTCAGTCATCGTAGGTACTGAAGCGCTAAGCGAAAGAGACAAGAAATACCTTAAATTCGCAGATGAGTTTGAAGCAAGATTCATTAAACAAGGAGAGTACGAAAGAAGAACAATTGAGGAAACGCTAGATATAGCATGGGATTTACTATCAATAATACCTGAGGAAGAACTTAAGCTCGTTAGAGAGGAATTCATTAAGAAATATCATCCGAAATATAGGAAGAAAGGGGCAACATAAAACATCTTATTTAAATGAACTACAACAATCTTTGACCTTGCATAATAGCGAGAGTGAATCTAATGAGTTCAGTGAAAGTGTTAAAGGTAAGGCCAACTAAGATAGAGCTAATAAGGCTTAAGCGGAGACTAGTACTAGCCAGGAGAATCCATAGGATACTTAGGGAAAGACTAACAATTCTTGTAGCTGAGTTCTTAGACATAGCACGTAAAACAGTAAAGCTAAGAGAGGAACTGCATAGGAAAGCTGAAGAAGCATATTTTGCATTAACATTAGCTTACGGATATCATGGGAGAAAAGGTCTTGAAAAGGAAGCATTAGCTGTTGAAAGAAAAGTTAGTGCGGTTTTCGGAATAAACAACATTATGGGCGTGAAAGTACCTCTTATAGAAACTGAGAAATTAGAGAGAACATTAGCTGAGAGAGGATATTCTTTAGCTAACACTACACTATACATTGATGAGGCGGCTAAAAGATTTGAAGAACTACTAAGGCTTTCAATAGAGCTTGGGGAAGCAGAAAAAACCTTAGAAAAACTTGGAATGGAAATTAAGAAAATGAGAAGAAGAGTCAATGTTCTAGAGCACATACTCATACCGAGAATAGAGGCTACAATAAAATACTTATCTATGAAGTTCGAAGAAAGGGAAAGAGAGGAAAGAGCAAGACTGAAAAGAGTAAAGGTTATCTTATCTAGAAGGCGCGGAGAATGATGGATTACGAAAAAGCCCTTGAAGAATTACTTAAAGAAGAACTCCTTAGATTAGCAAATAAGCATCTTCCTTACAAGAAGAAATCTCTTAAAGAAGTCCTAAATGAAAAGTATCCTCACGTTACTACAAGAGATGGATCCATACATATGTTCAAGAGAGATGAGCTCGAACTTCTAAAAACGCTTATAAGCGAAGATAAATGGGACAAACTGAAACTCCCAATAATAATAGAGCTTAATCCTGACTATGGAGAAGGAGCAGCAATTATAAGGGGTAAGGTAGAGGTAGAAGTAATTTCCAAAATATTAGGGGTGAAACCTAAGAGAGAAGATGAAATAGTAATTTATAGACCCCAAATATCTATTTTAAGAAGACACCTTAGAACGACAACACAAATAGCTTTTTCACTTAGAAGCATTATAGGTTAAATTTAGGTGTTAAATATTGAGTGTAAAAGATAAGATCAGAGAAGCTATTGAAAACATAGAATACGCTGTAGATGTTTTAAGAGAAGTTCAAGAAGAAAACGAGCAAATAGCTGATGACATTGAAAAAATAGTTGATCTACTTGAAGAAGCTATGGATAGGTTAGAAAGCTTAATTTAGCGTTTCCATAAAGGATTTCATGAACCTTTATTAATTAGATTGACTTAGAGAATAGTCTACGGTAACCTATGTTTAGAAGGGATAGGATAAGCTATGAGCAACAAAGTAGAAGATGTAATTGTGAAAAAAGTTTATGAAACATATTTCCCAGTTGTAGGTAGGTCTGAACCTGTTAGATCAGTTAACTTAATGGTTAGGCTTCTTCGTGAAAAATTTAAACTTATTGTTTCTGAGAGAATTGTTGCAATAACTATTTCCGCATTTCTAAGTAGTAGACCTGTACTTTACGAAGGACCTCCGGGAACAGGTAAAACGGAAGTTGGATATGCGATATTAACGTTGTGGTCCGGGAAAAACGCATTCATTCTTCCATGTAGCGAAAACTACGACGAATACAGGGTCATAGGAGATTTCCACCCACTAATGGCGATGAAAATGGGGTTTACGGAGGAAAGCTTCATACCTAGACCTCTTTTAGCAGCACTAATTCTCGATGCTGGAGTGTTAGTTGACGAAATAAGGAGGAGTAGTGAAGAATTTCAAAACATGCTCTTAGATATCGTTGATAAACGTAGAATAGTCGTTCCAGAACTTAAGAGAATATTTAAAGCAAAAGGCGATGGTTTCCAAGTAATATTTACAAGCAACCCCGAGGACATAGCTCAAAACGAATTAAGCGACGCTTTCTTAAGAAGAGTTGTTAGAATAAAATTCACCTATCCCGACGAAGATGTCGAAAGGGAAATATTAAAGATAAGGTTGGGCGAGAACTATTGGAAATTAGGTGAAGAAAACATAGCTAAAATGATTGCTTCAGTAAATGAATTAAGAGAAAGAGCAACACATAAGCCCGGTCCAGCAGATACTGTCGCATGGGCGCAAATAGCTGTTGAATTAGCGAATTTAAGAGAAAAAGCGAAGGTAACATCTAAGGAAATGTATGATGCTGGATTCTCTGTTCTTTTAAAGAGAATAGAAGACGAGGATGTAGTTGAAGACGTTTTAACAAAATACTTTGGTGGGAAAAGGTAGAAAATGAAGATTGTTAAGGGAGAAGTAGTTTTTACAAGGGAAGACCTTTTAAACTTCTTAGTCAAATTAGCTAAAAATTTAAGAACTGAAGGTTTAGCTGTAGGCACAAGCGAGCTTGAAACAGCAATTAGACTTGTTGAAAACTATTGTGCGTTATTAGGTAAAACACATAGTGGGAAATACGAGTTCATACTCGAATATAATGAGCTAGTGGACCTACTCAAAGCATCGCTTCTTAAACATGACAGATTCGAAAATGTTTTCGAAGAAATAGTTAAGGAAAATCTTACACCATATCATACTGTGAAAATAAGGGTTTTAAGGGAAATAGAAAATTACCTTAAAGACCTAGGATTAAGGTTTGGCGAAAAAGTATCTTTTGCAAAAATAAAAAAGATTATTCGTAAAAGGAGTGGTAGGGAAAAGGCTTTCGAAACTCTCTTTAAAATAGGTGTTATAGTTAAGAATAGGAAATATGGTTTCTATGAGATATTGGATGAAGAATCTGTTGAAAAACTTCTTAACAAAAATGTAAGCCTTCTTAGAAACGTCAAAAATATTGAGGAATTAGCTAATACTTTAGCGTATAGGAAGCTTGAGAAAACATCGATAAGCAAAATTTACGATGAAAAAGACTTTTACTTAAACACCATTGAAACAGCAATTAACCATAGCGTCGACTTATCAAATATTTCAACAAATAAGTTAGTAAACCTTTCAAAAATAGCTTACTTGAAAAGAAGAAAGTCTCTTCTAAAGAAAATATCGAAAATAATTGCGGAACGCATTGTTAAAAACACCGGGGAATTAAAGGACGTTGATGAGGAAATACTAGTCGATGTCTTAGAGAAAACTAATACTCTAACACCAGAAGTAATTGAGGCCATAGTTAAAGGTAAGCCTAAGGCTGCTGAAAAACTTCTAAAGAAACATAGAAAAACAGTTATAGCTTCAATAGCTCACATCGAAGATATTGAAACGCAAAAAGCAATAGCTTCTAAAGCCCTAAAGCTAAAGTTAAAAAGAGAAGATATTGAAACATTAATTGAAGGTTTAAAGCCTGAAGCATTAACTATTCTTGAAAAATGCAAATGCGAAGATTTAAGTAAAAGTGAAACATTACTCATAAAAGCTATTTCTAAATTAGCTAAAGCATTTGAATACTTCAGAAGAGCCCATATTGAAGATAACAAGGGATACTTAGATATGGCTTATGGTATGCTTTCAGATCACAATCGATTAATGAATGAGTACGCTAAACTCCCTGAAAAAGGTAAGTCAAGAATAGAGGAAAAGATTTTTAAAAAAGCTGAAGTATTAAAGACACTTATTACCGTAGTTACATCCGATAAACCAATGCTACCTTCTAAAATCGTTGCTTCACCTACAATAGAGACACTTTACATTTTGAAAGAACTTTATGATGCTTCATTAAATCCTAAAGTTAAGGAGAAAATATTAAGTGTTGCTTCGAAAGTTGCTCAGAAACTTAGATCAAGAATAAGGTCAACAATACTCTCTAGAAAGTATATTAAAACAACTTTAAGATCTTCAAACATAACTGTAAGAGACAGTATATATAATATTCTGAGAAGAAAAAGTAGCCCAATAGTTTATCGTAGAAGAAGAAAGGAAAGGAAAATAGTGTTAATTATTGACGTTAGCGGTAGTATGAAAGCGTACGCTGAAAGCGCTATACTGTTAGCTTCAGCATTCATAAAAGTTGTAGATAACATTCTTGTATTTAGAGAGTATGTGGCTAAATTAGATAGGTCGACTGTAAGATCACCTGAGAGAATGGTTAGATTTCTATTCAATCTAAAATTTGGTGGTTGGACAAACATTTCTAAAGCGCTTAGTGAAGCTAAAAAGCTTAGGAGTAAAACCTTAGTTCTAATTTCCGATCTTAAGCAAACAGTTCTTACGGAGAATCCATTAGATAAAGCTAGGGAGCTACTTAAAAGTGGAATTGAATTGATAGTAGTAACACCTCCTGTCTACGATAAAGCATTAGCTAGGAAGTTAGAGTTTCTCGGAGCTAAAATCATACATGTGAAAGAGGCACATGATCTAGTTAAAGCATTAGGGTTCATTCTATAATAAACGTAAAGCTTTAATTACCTATAGATTTTTAACGTGATAAAGGTATGAAGTGAGAAATGTATGGTGCCTATGATAAATGGCTTAAAATCTACACTTTAGGTAACGTGTTTTACACTTTAGCTTGGAGTCTTTACTTTACAGCATCAAGAATATATGTTAAGGAAGTTCTCGGCGGAACATTTACTGACATAGCATTACTTACATCGTTAGAATATTTACCCGCCCTTTTCTCAACAGTTTGGGGCTATTTAGGCGATATTTTAGGTAGAAGAAGAATGATTCTTATCGGTTTTTTAAGTGCACCAGCATTTATGCTAATAGGTTTTACGGGATTACCTTGGGTTCTAATTTTAGCTTTTATAGCAAGTTTGGCTTCAACAGTAGCTTGGCCTTCGGTTGTAGCTACTGTAGTTTTAGACATTGAAGAATATGGTACTAGAAAGTATAGCATATACGCTATGGGAGGATCTATTGGATGGGGTATGGGAAGTATTCTTATGGGGTTTCTCTACAGTTTGGGGGGAATAAAGCTCGTAACTATAACTGTAGCTGTGTTCATGATCTTAGCTACGACACTATTTTACTCTGTTTATCCTAAAATTTATCGACAAGATGTAAACGTTACTGTAGGGGAAAAGCAAACACTAAAGAGAATTTTAGAAAACCATTTTTTAATGTTCTTTCTTTTAGCAGTAGCTATAAGCTACTTTGGCTTAGAGTTCTCGTACAATATACTGTCGATTAAGCTATACAATGAACTAGGTAGAAATGAAATATATTACGGGATAGTATTTGGCGGGGTAACAGCATTCCTCGGAGCATTCTTTAGACCTATTGCTGGAAGAATAGTGGATCTTATAGGAGAAATAAGATCGTTTGCAATAACTCTCATAAGCTATACTCTATTACTTTACGGATTAGCTATAGCTAAGGGTTGGTTTATGACGTTACTATGGATAATACCAGTGTATCCACTTTACGATACATCTGCAATAACAATTGCTTCAAAAGCGCTTCCCCCCGGTTTAAGAGCAACAGCTATAGGAACGTACGGTACAGCTTTAAGTATTGCTGGGAGTCTCGTAGTTATTGCAGGACCCTTAGCTGACATCTTAGGTGTTGATAAAGCTACAATGTTTTCATCGATTCTTCAACTATTAGCTCTGATAATGATGTTTCTTTATTACGGACTAAGACATGTTCTAGGAAAAAGTAATAGTAATTAATTTTAGATAAGCCGGAGCCAGCTACCTTTTCCTTAAAGTCTTCCTACCTACTTTAACGGAATAACTCCATAAATCAACCATAATGTCTATGTAACTTTTGATTCTAGGTTCTCCTTCGATTTCAGCTAATTTCTTAAGAAGCTTAGTTGCTTCCCTAAAGTACTTTAGCGATTGAGCAAGAGCCTTAGTGTATTTCTCCTTATCCTCCTCTGAAGGTTTTGGCGCACCCAGTAGATATACGGCTTTTAATCCAGCTAGCTGGCTCTTGTTCGTATATATACATGAGAGTATATCCGTAAGTGCCGCTCTGTACAAGGGATCATCTATTTCCGAAAGAGCTTTAGCTATAACTATTGCTTCCTTATCTAGGAGCTTATCAACTTCATGTAGTATTTCTTTAACACTTAAGAATTTCTCAGACACTAAAACTCACCATGTATTAATTTCGTTTTTGAAGATTATTTAGGTTTCTAAATAGTGTCGCCATTAGGAATATTTTAATTTAGTTGCCTTTTTAGTTTTCAGCGTAAGTAGTAATTGATCCCTACCCGGAGGGATTAAATGAAATGTTAACGCGCGATGATGCCCTAAAACTTGTTAGAGAATGGATATCTAATGAGAAAATTAGAAAGCACGTCTTAGCTGTAGAAGCTATAATGAGAGGTCTTGCCAGGTTTTTTGGCGAAGACGAAGAATTATGGGGTCTTGTAGGTTTACTTCATGATTTAGATTACGATAAGGTAAGGGATAATATGGAAATGCATGCTAGGTTAACTGCAGAATTCCTCAGGGACAAACTTCCTAGCAAAGCAATTAAAGCCATTCTTTCCCATAATGAACATACTGGAGTAAAGCCTTCCTCAAAGCTAGCATATGCTCTTATAGCTGCAGATCAAATATCCGGCCTAATTATTGCTACAGCATTAGTTATGCCCTCTAGAAAACTTGAGGAAGTTAAGGTTAAAAGTGTTCGTAAGAAGTTTAAGCAGAAGGACTTTGCTAGAGGGGTAAGAAGAGATAGGATACTTGAAGCTCTAAAGCATTTAGGAATAGATTTAAACAAACTTATTGAAATCTCTCTTGAGTCGTTAAAACCTATACATAAAGAATTGGGAATATAGTGTTGGAGAGGTGCAAATTAAATCGTGAAACACGATATACCTAGAGCTTTAACGATAGCGGGTAGTGATTCGGGCGGTGGCGCGGGAATAGAAGCTGATCTCAAAACATTTGCCGCACTTGGAGTTTACGGTATGGCGGCTATAACTTCAGTAACTGCTCAGAACACTTTGGAAGTAAGGGCGATACATGATATTCCAGCAGAAATTGTAGTTAAGCAAATAGAAGCAGTAGCTGACGACATAGGTGTTGATGCTGCTAAAACAGGTATGCTAAGTAATTCCTCAATAATAAAAGCAGTAGCTAAAACCGTTAGAAAATATGGATTCCCCTTAGTTGTTGACCCAGTAATGGTAGCTAAAAGTGGTGCACCACTACTTAGACCGGAAGCAATGAAGGCGCTAATAAAATACATGATTCCATTAGCAACGGTTATTACTCCCAATAAGTTTGAAGCTGAAAAAATTACTGGAATAAAAATTATAAGCATTGAAGATGCAAAAAAGGCAGCGAAATATATTGTTGAAGAGCTTGGAGCTAAAGCGGCAGTAGTTAAAGGAGGTCATTTGGAAGGTAAACTAAGTGTCGATATAGTATATTATAATGGTAGCTATAGGGAGTTTTCGGCGCCTAGAATAGAGAAAGCATGCACGCACGGTACTGGATGTAGCTTTTCAGCAGCTATTGCAGCTGAGCTTGCTAAAGGAAGAAATATACTTGAAGCAATTAAGGTTGCTAAGGAATTTATAACGTTAGCAATAACTTACGGGTTAAAAGTAGGTCATGGCCATTGCCCGGTTAATCCCTCGGCTTGGGTTGATATTCCGGCTGAAAAATTCCATGTAATTGAAAATCTACGAGAGGCTTTGAAAATACTTGTAAACAATGGTAAATACGTTGCTTATTTAGTACCTGAAGTTCAAATGAACCTAGTTATGGCTTTGCCTTCACATTATGCTAAGTCTATAAATGATGTTGCCGGAATCTTGGGAAGAATAGTTAGGTACGGTGAAACCATTAAGCCTAGCGGGCCTCCAACATTCGGAGCTTCAAAACATATGGCTAAGGCAGTACTTATGGCAATGAAGTATGACCCATCGATAAGGGCAGCAGCCAACATTAAATTTGATGAGAGAATAATAGAGGTAGCAAAGAAGTTAGGAATGACGATATCATCCTATGATAGAAGATTTGAACCATTAGAGATTAAGAGCAAAGAGGGAGCTTCAATACCATGGGGCATTGAGTACGCGATTACGAAGACCTCGGGGAAGGTCCCTGACATAATTTATCATACTGGAGACTGGGGTAAAGAACCTATGATAAACGTTTTCGGAAAAACAGCCATCGAAGTCGCTAACAAGATTGTCGCATTAGCTAAAGCGCTTCATAATGAAAAGCTTTAAAAGCTAAGTTTAGATACTAACTTTAGTGCATATAGTTAAGAGCGCAAGCCTAATGGTTGATAAAATGGCGACAATTACGGAAATGCCTCCGGAATGGCAGAAGTTCAGATATAGAGGTAAGACTCTCGAAGAATTATTGAACATGCCTCTTGATGAACTAATAAAACTCTTACCTGCAAGAGCCAGAAGAAGCCTTTTAAGGGGAATTAAGCCTAAGCAAAGAATTCTTCTCGAGAAAATAAGGAAATATAAGAAGTTAGGCATTAAGAAGCCCATAAAAACCCATGTAAGAGACATGATAATTCTCCCAGAAATGGTTGGAATAACAGTAGCTGTGTATAATGGGAAAGAGTTCATACCAGTACAGATAACACCATGGATGATAGGTCATTATTTAGGTGAGTTCTCGCCAACAACGAAAATAGTTAAACATGGAGAACCTGGACTTAGAGCAACAAGAAGTAGCATGTTTGTTCCATTAAAGTAAGTATTTATGTTCCCATTTTACACATGTAATAAAGATTTCTAACTCTATCATCTATAGAAGGATATATACCTAGCTTTTTAAGTATTAAAACAGCAACCAATGCTGGGTTCTTATACATTTTAATTTTCATTTTTTCCTGTTTTAACGCTAATTTCGAGTATACGCTAAGAACCCTCTCGTAACCTACTAGTGAAGCAGCGTACTCGTCAGCCTTAAACTCCTCGTACCTGTAAAGCAACAGCAATAATATTACTAACACTAGGAAAACAGCTAAACTAACTATTTCGCTAATGTAGCTAACATAGAATGTAAATGCTATGAGGAATGTCGAGAATAGGAAAAGCTTTAGTTGTGACTTCCTCCTTATATGACCTAGCTCATGAGCTAAAAACACTTTTGCTGTTTCAACATTCTCCATAAGAACTTTTCCATCGAAAACTATTACGGGATTTAAGGGTGGCATGTAAAATGCTGCCATAATCATTACGTTGTTATCCGATATTTTCCATATTCTATACTCAACATCTTCTCCATTACATACGTTTCTAACTATTTCCCTAAGGGTTGTAGGAATGTGTATCTCCGGAACTTTATATGTTCTTAAAGCTACTGCTAAATATTGCACCATAAAGGCCAAATAAAGTGAAAGAGTGGCTAAAATCATTTCCAAAAACATTATTTCTCACTTGAACGTGACATTTCAATGAGAAACCTGTACACTGTACCCCAAATGTACCTGTCTTTTCTAAGTTTGTTTTCGAAATTGTTTATCATAACCCAGTCTGTAAATGCTTTTTCCGTTGCTTCATCCCATATACCAGTAATTTCACCTTTGTAAAAGCCTAGTTTCTTAAGAACCTTCTGAACTTCAGTAGCTACTTCATCTTTAGATACTATGTCATCAGGTTTTTCACGTGTAAGAAGCGTTAACTCCCAAATCTTAAATAACCTCTTAAGTTCAAGAACAGGTTCTTTATGGTCGTCAACTCTTAAATCAACGTATTTATCAGTATAGCCGCCGTATCCTCCTTTCTCCCTTACTACAAGAATGGCTGCAGACTGCTTACCTCTCCTATCTCCTCCAACTCTATCTCCAGCTTCAAGAGCTGCAAGAAGCTTATCTACAAGTTCACCTTGCGTTGTTTCAAAAGCTTTAGCCATTTCCTCGAGAACTTCGGGTCCAGCAAGTATGTTTCCTTGAACAGCATATCCGTTGCCAACAATGTGTCCTGCGTATTCAAAACACTTCTTTCCTGTAAATGCTGCTGCTTCACCTTTCGAATCAACAATACCTACTTGTCTTTCATCTCTTAATGGATCTTCGGAAACAAGTATTTCAACAACTTTTCTAGCACTATAGCCCTTAGAGAGTAACTCTAATCCTCTAGGACCGTACGAAACATTGGCTAATGCTTGTGTAGCTATTGCGCCAACATTAGCTCTAGCCCATGGAACAATTGCTCCAACAGCTATAATTTTTGAAGCAACAGCGACACCTAAATCCTTAGTTTCAGAATCAAAACCTACGATTGAAAATGTTGTTAAAACCTTTTTTCTCATATGCTTGCACCTAGTCTTCTCTACTATACAAAATTACTTTTTAACTTTCCTAATCAAAATAAATGCCATTAAGGAAAACAATATAAAAATCGCTAAGAAAACCCATGTTACAAGCTTTATTGAAAACTCTAACTGATAAAGGCCGACATTAAAATGAATCTCTAATAAGCCTTTTTTAAAGTACTTTTCAAGTATAACCAATGCTAAGAAATCTAGGAGCACTATGGTTATAATGATTTTAAGAAAAAGCCTTACACTCATAGTTGGAAGGCACCAGCAACAGTTTAGAATCCACAAGTTTAAATATATAATTTACTGTATTTGGGTTTAAAATAGAGACATTTAGTTTCACGCTTTGTTGGAAAGGTGCTATGATAAATGTACTATAGTATTTCACCATATTACGGTAGACGGGTTTCAGTATTATATAATGGTGAATTTAAACAATTACTTATTTCAGCATTGGTTATAGCTGTAGCTTTCTCTATAAGGGATATATTGTCACTAAATTACTATAAGGTATTAGCTGCAATAATAGCTGTAGCGTTCGCTTTCATATTTCACGAAATTCTTCATAGATACGTAGCTAAAAGACTAGGGTACTATGCTAGATATCAAGTATGGCCTATGGGGCTCATGTTAGCTCTTATACTTTCCGTAGTTACATTAGGTAGAGTTGTTTTTGCCGCACCAGGTGCTGTAGTTATTTTTCCGAAACTACCTTTCGGAACAATTGATAGAAGAGATTATGGGAAAATAGCTGCTTCAGGACCTTTAGCGAACATAATTTTAGGATATCTTGCTCTATTTATCCTAGAACTTTACCCTATAAGTTCCTTAAACACATTAACATACTTTATAGTATCAACACTTCTCTATATGAAAACGATTAACCTATGGTTAGCTCTATTTAACTTAATACCTTTTCCGCCATTAGACGGCTCTAAGGTTTTTGTTTGGAATAAAACTATTTGGGCCTTAATGTTTGTCTTAGCTGCTTTACCACTATTCATACTTCCATTAGTTCTCTAACATCTCAAAACAATACGGTAAATTCTTAAATGTATGAATGAAGATATTAAATTAAAATTTTAGGTGTCTTAAATGAGGTGGAAAGTAGATTACAGCCCATCATACTCCATACTAAAGCTATTCCTTGAACCTGGCGAAGCTGTTACCGCTGAAGCCGGTGCCTATGTTCTTCACAAGGGCGATGTTGAGATAAAAACACATACTGGAGGAGGTTTACTAAAGGCTCTCACTAGAGCAATGTTTGCTGGTGAAAGTATTTTCGTAAACACGTTCATAGCTAGGGGAAACGCTGAATTATGGTTTGCACCGGGAGTTCCTGGAGACATAGTTTACGTGCCTTTACAGGGCCAAGAACTAATAATACAGGATGCCTCATATCTAGCACACCACGGTAATGTTGACTTAGGAGTGGCTTGGAGAGGATTTAAGGGTCTTCTTGCCGAAGGATCTCTAGTATGGTTCAAGGTTAAGGGAGTAGGAGGGGTATGGGTCAATAGCTACGGTGCCGTTGAGAAATTGGAGCTTGCTCCAGGAGAGAAAATGACTGTAGATAATTTCCACTTCGTTGCAATGGACCCTACCGTCTCATGGAAGGTTAGGAAATTTGGAGGAATAAAGAGCTTCGTTTTTGGAGGAGAAGGAGTTGTTATTGAAATTACAGGACCCGGAAGAGTATATGTACAAACAAGAACGTTACCGCCTTTGGCGGCAATGCTTAGAAAGTTTATTAAGCGATAATTAAAACCTTAAAATAGTGTTGAAAAATCCTTATCAAAATAGGCCTCCACAACTTCCACATTTTTCGGAGATGAGTTAGCTTGGGAATACTTGTTGAAGCACCTTTAGTTCCAGTAGACATTGTTATTGATAGTAGGGAAGCCTCTAAAAACAGCGATGTAGTTTCGGAACTTAAGAAAGCTAAATTAAAAGTTGCCGTATCAGCTTTAAACGTAGGAGACTACTTCTTGCTTGCTTCGAATGATAAGAAGCCTGTTCTTGTCGAGAGGAAAACAGTAACAGACTTTCTAAATAGCATTAGGGACAATAGAATATGGGATCAACTTAAGTTACTGAAGAAAGCGGAAGAAGAGGAAAACGTTACAGTTGTCATATTGGTTGAGGGATATCTTGGGATTGTTGAAAAATATACTAAGTGGAATATTTCAGCTGTTCTCAGGATAATGGATGAAATAATTATAG